>NZ_JACXXJ020000004.1:310367-620734 GCF_014926405.1 Agrobacterium vitis | reverse complement strand
GGCTTCCGACTTTTTCGCAATATCGAGCATATGGCTGAAATCTGTCGCGGCGGTGACTTTGCTGGCGGGATGGCGCCAGGATGCCGCATGAAAACCGAACGTGTAGACGAACGTTCCGAGTTTCATTTTATCCGATCTTCTCATGTGGATCCCCATGCTGTCTTTTTTGTCGATTTCGACAACTTATGAAGCACTGCTCAAGCCGGCAATATTCCCAAAGGGTAGGCAAGATTTAGTTATTCTAAACCAGGATAGCGGTCGACGGAGCCACAACCACCTGAACAGTCGAGATAGTGCCGGGCTCATTTCGATGGATCCGCGATCGTCATCATGATGGATGGCAACAGCGATTTGCGATGCTTTGTCAAAAGTTTGGGCGCAATCGGCTAAGGGGCACTGTAAACTTAGCGCTTCACAGTCATGATCTGGGGTTGAGGTTATGCTTTAGGCGGCTTGAATGCCAGCGATTTGGTACCATGTTTGCATGGCTGTTTTTCGCAATTCGCGATGATGGGTGGATGGAATGTCGTGGCGGGGAATGTGAAAGAGGTTGGCAATCGGATCGTGGATGGAAACGAACCGTTGACGATGCCTCGCTGACTTGAAGCGCCTCATAATCCTTTCACGCCGTCGGACAGGCTGATGAGAATTCTCGGCCCGATTGTTCAGGCCCTTGTGCGAGCGATGTTCGATGCCGGGCATGATATCACGCTTCGCCGCACCGTAGGATCGAAGCTTGTCGGTGATTATCACACGCGGCGCACGGCATTGCCCTTTCAGAAGCTTTCGCATCAAACGCTTTGCCGCCTTGGCATCGCGGCGGCTTTGCACCAGCACGTCGAGAACAAACCCGTCCTGATCGACGGCGCGCCAGAGCCAATGTTTCTTGCCGGCGATCGTGATGACAACCTCGTCGAAGTGCCATTTGTCACCGAGCCTGCCGGCTGAGCGCCGCCGAATGTCATTGGCGAAATGCCGGCCGAACTTCTCCGCCCAGAGCCTCACGGTTTGGTGAGAGACGATGACGCCACGGGCAGCCAGCATATCCTCGACCATCCGCAGGCTCAGCGGAAACCGGAAATAGAGCCAAACGGCATGGGCAATCACCTCGGCTGGAAATCGATGGCGACGATAAAGTGGATCACGGGCAAATCTGGTCATGCCACAAGATCCCAAATGTTGATCGATGCCAGGTTAACTTTACAGTGCCTAATGATGTCTTCTTCTGCCTCGACAGAAAGTTTAAAACTCATGACTTGCTGGCACGATCCATCGCCTCAGCAAAGAGTTCATCCTTTGATCGAATGCCAACGCCACTTTGGAGCCCGGCCTCGACGAAACCTTGCATGGCGGCAATCTTGTCGTTTCGTGTCTGGTCGCGTCGGATCAGGTCGCGCACGTAGTCGCTAGCGTTCGAATATCGCCCAGTCCTGGCCTGCGCCTCCACCCAATCCTTCATCGGGTCTGGAAGAGATACGTTCATTTTTGCCATGGGAAACCTCCATTTTGTCAATCGGCGCGGAAAGTTGACCCCATATCGGCGTCCAATGTTGACCCCCGTGTTGACGATCAGCACCTGGATCGCCCGGCGCTGGCCGGGGTTGCAGAGGGCGAAACAGGTGCGGGTGATGGGGCTCTTCGGCTTTAGCTTTGAGAGCGGTTTTTGAAGCGCCAGGACTCGTTGCCGGTTTCGACGATCTCGCAGTGATGGGTGAGCCTGTCGAGGAGCGCGGTGGTCATCTTGGCGTCGCCGAAGACGGTTGGCCATTCGCCGAATGCCAGGTTGGTGGTGACTATGATGGATGTGCGCTCGTAGAGCCTGCTGATCAGGTGGAACAGAAGCTGGCCGCCGGCCTGGGCGAATGGCAGGTATCCGAGTTCGTCGAGGATGATGAAGTCGAGGCGGTTGAGATAGTCCGCCGTCCGGCCCTGCTTGCCGCTGCGCGTCTCCGTCTCCAGCCGATTGACCAAGTCGACGACATTGTAGAAGCGCCCGCGTGTGCCGTTGCGGATGAGCGCGCGGGCGATCGCGATGGCCAGGTGGCTCTTGCCGGTGCCCGTGCCTCCGACGAGAACAACATTGCGCTGATCGGCAACAAAGGCTCCGGTGGCCAGGTCGCGGACAAGGCCTTCATTGACGGGCGTGTTGGTGAAGTCGAAGTCGTCGATATCCTTGGCGAGCGGCAGCTTGGCGATGCTGAGCTGGTAGCGGATGGAGCGGGCCTGCTTCTCGGCGATCTCGGACTGCAGAAGATCGCCAACGATACGCGGCGGCTCATGCTGGCGCTTGATGCCGTTGCCCATGACCTCGTCATAGGCGCTGCGCATGCCGTAGAGCTTCAAGGTGCTCATCAATTCCAGAACCTGTGTGCGTTCCATCAGCTTGCCCTCCTGAGGCTGTCATAGCGAGCGCAATCGGCGACCGGCTCATGGGTCAGCCGCAGTGCATCGGGGATTTGCAGGGGCGCAGCCGGAGCAGGATCACGACGCCGCGCCAGTATGTTGAGGATGACGGCAGCCGAGCAGACGCCCTGATCAAGCGCCTCCTGGCAGGCGGCCTCAACGGTCGTGATACCGTCGCCCGGTACGCATCCGAGAATGGTGACCATTTGCCGATCGCCGTCATCGACTGTCTTCAATCGCTTGCGGACCTTCTCCATCGCCGCCGGCATTACCCAGTCGCGGAACGGCGCGCCATTGCGAAGAGCGCCGGGTTTACGGGCCAGGACAGGCACATAATGCCAGGGATCATAGACCGTCTCGCCGCGGCCGAAGCTGCGCCGATGTTCGGCGATGACCGTGCCATCCTGCTTGACCACAATCCGGTCGGCATAGGCGTGGACTTCGACCGGGCGGCCGACAGCCGTTGAGAGGACCGAGTATTTGTTATTGTCGAAACGGACCGTGCAGGTCTTCGAGACCGAGGCCGGAACGCAGTGAAAGCCGTCGAACGGACCGACATAGGGGACGAGGCTGCTGCGTTCGGCTTCGAACATCTGCCAGATCGTCTGGTCGGCCTGTTCCGGATGGTTATGCGCTTTGGCATAGGCGACGCATTTGTCGAGCAGCCAAACGTTCAATTCCTCAAGGCTCTTAACCCTCAGGCGCGGCGTGAAGAAGCGTTCGCGCACCAGGCCAACCTGGTTCTCGACCTGGCCCTTCTCCCAACCAGACGCCGGGGTGCAGGCGACAGGCTGAACAAGGTAGTGGCTGCACATCTGCAGAAAGCGGCGATTGTATAGCCGCTCCTTGCCCACGAACACCGCCTCCACCGCCGTCTTCATGTTATCGTAGATGCCACGCGTGCAGGTACCACGGAAGAAGGCAAACGCCTTGTCGTGGGCGTCAAACACCATCTCCTGGCTCTCGCGCATATAGGCACGTGCAAACATCATGCGGCTGTGGCAGAGCCGGACATGAGCAACCTTCACGGTCGTCGTCGTGCCGTTGATCAGCACGATCTCGTGGCTCCAGTCGAACTGGTAGGCTTCGCCGGGTGCATAGTAGAGCGGCACATAGGCCTGCGCCGTCGCTGATCCCCGGTTCTTCGCCCAACCCTTGGCGTAACGGCGGATCGCATCATAGCTGCCGTCATATCCGAGCGCTCGAAGCTCCTCGTAAATCCGGATCAGCGTTAGCCGTTCGCGCGATGGCCTGCCTTCGTTCGTCGCAAGAAACCGCTCGATCTCCGCCTGCCAGGCCCCCGTCTTTGGCAAAGGCTGCCGCTCGCGCTCGTAGGAGAAGTCGGTCTCGTCGCTGCGCAATATCTTGCGGACCGTGTTGCGGGAAACATGCAGTTCACGGGCGATCTTCTTCATCGACCAACCTTGAACATGAAAGGCCCGCCGGACGCGCGCAATCGTATCCACTCGCTTCAACTCCCTCTCCATCCGCCGTCAAAAGACGGATGGTCAGATAAATCCGAAGGGGGTCAAAATTGGACGCCGATTACCCCGCTAATGGGGTCAATTTTGCACGCCGGAACACCCTCTGATGATGGTCAACACCGCGTTAAGCCGAAAAATTTGCGAAAAGCCCATTTCCAGCGGCCCATTCAAAGGATAGTTGGAAATGGAATTTCAATTATTTATTATTATGTAAATTATATTTATCTTAAAAAAATTGCAAAATATCAAGTTGTGAATCATATAAATGCAATTAAATTGACTTCTCCTATAATATAATATATTGCTATTTACCGGCGCTGTATTAGCGTCGACAAATAATAAAGGAGTAAGATATGAAGAAATTTCTTGCCGTCTTTATTGGCGCATCTAAGCTTAATCGTCGTAAGCCCCGTTATATCTATACATACTGATTACCTATTGGTCCTCGGGGGTTTAATTTTAAATTCCCGAGGATGCCGATTTTTTGTTTAAATTGATGTTGGTGAAATAGGCTTTCCAGTTTTGGCGGTTGCTATTTTTTATGGTCTCAGTTGAGAATTATCAACAAAAAATTCCAAATGTCCGGCAGCGACACCTTTTCAGCAACAGCTTCAGGTTCCGCAAGGATCCTCTGTCATTGCTGTCTTCATGCTGTGAAATTAACAGCCCTTTGATCGGCATAGATAAGGGCTTCTATGTTGTCACTGCCCCTGAACTGATTGAATTGGTTCTTCACGACAAGCATCAAGTCTTTCGAAAGTCCCTTCCTGATGAAGATAGGGGCATGGTCAATTTTGCTTCTTCGATCATGAATAGCTCGGGTGACGATTGGCGCCGCAAGCGAAAGGTGTTGCAACCCGGCTTTAATCTCGACGCCGTTGCAAAGGGCGTGGATGCAACAATCGAAATTACCCAGGGCCATCTCGATCAGTGGCAGGTCGAGCCTCCATCTTCCGACATCAGAAAATCCCTGCAACGGCTGTGTTTTGACATCGGCTGTCAATTTTTTCTCAAGACCACGCTTGGCGAGAAGGAACAATCCGCGTTCGTGATCCTATCAGATTTGATCATAGCGAAGACGCGCGACGGTATACGCTTTCCACTCGGTCCATTCGACCGGACGGAGGCGCGACTTGCCTGCGCCCGCGATGCTGCGAAGGAACTGGCTGGCGCTGCCCTTGCCCGTGCGCGGCAGCAGCGCGAGGGCAGCGACAAGAGCGTTGCATCGCACGATGGGTTCGAACGATCCTTCGATGAGGGGTCTGATGAGGATGACAACTGGCTGCGCGACGAGTTCTGCACCATGATCCTCTCGGGGCTGGAGCCAATGTCTGCCGGACTTGCCTGGGCCTTGCACTTGTTGACAGCGCACCCGGACGTTCTGCATCGTGTGACCGCAGAAATAGATGCGTTGGCTACGAACGGCGACGGCCCGATCAGTCTTGACGGATTGTTCGAGAAAGGATTGACCGAAACAAGGGCTGCGCTCAAGGAGGCGCTGCGACTGTTCCCACCGGCCTGGCTGACCGGGCGGACTGTCTTTGAGGATACGGTGCTCGGCGACTTCCTTCTCCCAAAGGGGAGCGCCCTGATGATCAGTCCTTGGGTCAATCACCGCAGTGGTCGCTATTTCGACTTGCCCGAGCACTATCGGCCCGACCGTTGGCTGGACGGCACGCTGGAAAAGCGCTTACCGCGCTACGCTTTTTTCCCTTTTGGCGGGGGCAGCCGGCGCTGCATCGGCGAGCATTTCAGCATGATCCACATGACAGCCATATTGGTCTGTATTTTGAGGCGCTTCACCTTGAAACGGATGCCACATACCAAAGTGCGACCCTATCCAGCACTCGTTTTACGCCCTTTGGGGGTCACTCTGACTTTAACACCTCGTGCTCCGAAAGCCGGACTAGATAGGAACTTCATATGACGGCAAGCTCGGTTAACAACTATGACAGCTATGCAGAATTTTACGATAGCTGGCAGGATTCCTGGCCCGAAAGCGTCATGGCTCCCTGCGTCAATGTTCTCGCGGACATCGCCGATGGCCGCCCTGCGCTTGAACTTGGCGTTGGGACAGGACGCATAGCCTTGCCACTGTCTCAGCGCGGCCTTGACGTCTCCGGCGTTGACCTTTCCGAAGCGATGCTCGAACGGCTAAAACGAAAGCCGGGAGCGGAAAAACTTTCGCTGGTTCTCGGCGACATGGCGGATGTGCCCATCGAGGGAGAATTCGGTCTCATTTATTGTGTGGCGTCGTTCGACTACCTCCTCACCCAAGAGGAGCAGCTGCGCTTCTTCGCCAATGCAGAGAAGCATCTCGCAGAGGGCGGTTCGCTGGTTGTCCAAACGATCATTCCGAATGAGGCGATTTTCAGCAGCGACTTCCGGCTCAACCGCATGGGGGACCTGCCATCGGACGAGGAAGGGATGGCATCCGTCATGCTCATGGGGGTGAAGGGCGATCCGATCTCTCAAGTGCTTGAGCAGCGCATCATGGTCATCGGTCAACATCCCAAGGTCTTCCGACACAAGATCCGGTGCGTCTGGCCGAATGAACTGGATTTGCTCGCGCGGTCTGCTGGCCTCTTTCTTCATGCTCGCTGGAGCAATTGGCAGCGTGAATCGTTCGGTTCCGCCAGCCGAACAGCGATTTCAGAATACCGCAGATCCTGACTGGCATAGATGGCGCCATTGATAGAATGAGGGAAATGTTATGAGCCTTTGTGTTATTGGTGCCGGATTAGGTCGAACAGGGACTTTATCCCTCAAGCTCGCTCTCGAGCATTTGGGGATAGCGCCCTGCTATCACGCCATGGAAATCGCCGCGACGGTTCGGACCTCGCTGCCACTTTGGAACGATGCTATTGGTGGAACGGCCGATTGGGACCGTATCTTCGAAGGATATCGCGCCACTGTCGATTACCCAAGTTGTCTGTTCTGGCGCGAATTGATGGAGCATTATCCGCAGGCGAAAGTCATTTTGACCAGACGAGACCCGGATGGCTGGTTCGAATCCGTCAGTGAAACAATCTTTCCAGCCAAACGAAAAGGGATGTTGTTGGGCGATGATGGCCTTGCCCTCAGCGACTTTTTGCGCAGGGATTTCGGCGACAATATCAGCGACCGGACGTTCATGACCAACTATTTCCGTCGGTGGAATCAGTCCGTTATCGATGACGTTCCCGCTGATCGCTTGCTTGTGTTGGACGCAGGTGACGGATGGGAGCCGCTTTGCGCGTTTCTGGGCGTTGCATGCCCCGATGTGGCTTATCCCTGGCTCCATGCGCGGCCTAAGAAATCCCGTTGGAACCCGTTCAGGAGGCGGTCGATGCCTGAACAAAAGCCAGAAGAGCTTGAAGACAATACGCGCGATTACCTGGACGGCTTACATCAAACGACATTTCGTTAAGACATGGTTTCGGAGGACGTCATGGATGCGAACGATCACCTTTTGAAGAAGCGGGAGTTTGCCAACCGCTATTTTGATGCCAGCATCTGGAACGACATAAAATATCGTGATGGAGATATCGTTGTCGCAAGCTATGCCAAAGCAGGAACGACGCTGGTTCAACAGATTATTGCGCAACTCATTTTTGATCAGGATGACGAGGTGGACGTGGCGACTATTTCGCCTTGGATCGATTCAGTCTATCCCGATAAAAAGGTTAAACTGGAC
Organism: Agrobacterium vitis; assembly: GCF_014926405.1. Classification (NCBI taxonomy): domain Bacteria; kingdom Pseudomonadati; phylum Pseudomonadota; class Alphaproteobacteria; order Hyphomicrobiales; family Rhizobiaceae; genus Gillisella; species Gillisella vitis. Next base: position 613,171 of record NZ_JACXXJ020000004.1, on the reverse strand, counting down.
CTGATCGAGGCGCAAACCCATCGCCGGTTTCTCAAAACACATTTGCCCATGGATGCGCTGATCTTTTCGGAGAAGGCGAAATATATCTACGTCGGGCGGGATGGCCGAGATATCGTCTGGAGCCTTTTCGATCACCAGAATGCGGCCCGCCAAGATGCGCAACTGCTGCTAGACAAGGAAGCGGGGCCTTCTGGGCGGCTGCGCGTGGCGACACCGCCGCAGTCGTCCATCACCGAGTTTTTCGATGCCTGGCTTGATAAAGATGGTTTTCCGTTCTGGCCGTTCTGGGAAAATCTACGATCATGGTGGTTGGCGCGGATTGTCCCGAATGTCTTGTTTGTGCATTATACCGACCTCATCACGGACATGGGCGAACAAATCCTTCGGATCGCTGCCTTTTTAGAGGTCCCATTGTCGCTTGATCGGCTACCGCGCATTTTGCACAACTGTAGCCTCGGACATATGAGGGACCATGCCCGTCGCTATGTTCCGCATGGAGCAGGCCTGTGGAAAGACGATGGCAAGTTGTTCTTCAATAAAGGGCAAAACGGGCGATGGATCGATACACTGACGCCGGAGGCTAATGCAAAGTTCGAACAGCATGCCATGGCAGAACTTGGCGTCGATTGCGCCAAATGGATGATGTCTGGACGTGCGGGTCTAGGAAAAACGAGCTAAGATCTCGTTTTTTGAATTTACGCATTCAAAACCACCAGAAGCGGTTGGTGGACGCGCTTTAGCCGGCTGGTGCGCTCTCACCGATCCGGGAAGCCTTTGGCTCGACATAGCCCAGCGATCCCTTGTATCCCGCATACCCTAGCAGATGTCGCTCGTCGCTGGACAAGGCCTCGAATATTTCGGGCAGAATATTAGCCGGAAAATTCTCGTATTGCCTGATAAAGGGCAGTACATAGGATGACGCCACAGCATACCGGGTAACCCCGGGTGCGGTATGCGCGCCAGCGCCGTGCCATACGCGACCGTCGAGAATAAGGGCGCTGCCTGGCTGACCTTCTACCGCTATTGTATTCATCTGCGGAGCTGGAATGCCCATGGTGCGGAAGGGGTAATCCGGGGCGGTATTGGGGCTGCGCGACCAGGGCGGGCGCGGCCAAAGGTGCGAGCCTGGAATCACCCGCGTGGCACCGTTTGCTTCTGTAAAATCGCTAACCATCACCAAGATGTTGGCGACGTAAGCCTTCGACGGATCGAGCGGCAACTGGTCCTGATCGGTGTGCAATTTCTGGGCGGGCCTGCCATGGTTGGTAATCTGGGCCGCAAGCCCTGAGAGGTTGAATTCCCGCCCCCCAAACATGTGCCGCACGCAAGTGAGAAAGCTGGGGTTATGAGCGATTTCGCGAAACACCTTCCCCTTGTTGTAAAGCATCATCAGGATCTGCCTGGGCACCCGATGTTGATCGATTGTTCGTGCCACTTCCTGCGATAGCGGCTTGTCATCCACATCATGCAAAAGTGCTACTCCGGCGGCGCATTCCGCATCCGCCTGTTCGACCAGTCGCTGGCGAAGAGCTTCCAGCCCAGAACCCGTCACCAAATCGGCCAGGATCGCATAGCCGAACTGATCAAGGTCTGCTTTCGCTTGAGAAACGTCGCGCGTTGCGACGGGCAGACTGCCAGATGTGAAATTCATTGCACCTCTCCCAGGAAGGCAGGACACAGATTCAGCCTGATTGAGCAAGCTTAATATGAAACAGAATGGATTTACGACTAAACTACCGAGGAAAATCGGCGGGTAAGATGACTAATTGATGCCAACCATTGTGATTGATGTGGTTGCATAAAATTCAATATTGTATTTCATTGTGAGCAATCATGATTTTCGACGAAACCAAAAGAGCTTAGTCGCCTGGTCAGCGATGTTCAAGTGATTTGCGCGCCGTGGAAAGCCGCCGAATGGGCTTGTCGCAAAGATTTTCGTGGGCCTCGACTATCCCCTAAACGGTGTGCATTTATACTTTGTTAACCTTTTGCAGTCCGAAGAGGCGCGCAAGCAGATCGTTCTGGTCGTTGACGGTCCAGCCGCCGGAATAGCTGAAGCCTTTCCTCAACCACAGCATCGCCTCGAAACCCGCGATGGTTCGCCGCGCAGTGTTGAATGACTGGCACCCGCCGATCTTCGGCATGTTCTTCTTCAGCCGGAAGTGGTCGCTTTCGATGCCTTGTTGGAGATGCTTGGTGGCATAGTGCACAGGATCTGGATGCAACAGCCCGCTATCGACCGATGTTTTGATCGCCGACGGAAACGTATTGGCGGCATCAAGATCGCGCTTTGCCGTCAGCAGGAAGTCGACGGGATTTCCGTGCTTGTCGATTGCGCGATACACGTATCGCCACTTGCCGCGGATCTTGACGTAGGTCTCATCGACGCGAACCGAGCCGCAATGTGGCCGACGAAGCTGACGTAATCGCTTCTCGATCATCGTTGCGTAGGCCAGAACCCAGCGGTTGATCGTGCTATGGTCAATCTCGAAACCGCGTTCCCGGAACATTTCCTCCAAATCGCGATAGCTGAGCGGATAACGCAAATACCAGGCAACCGCCTGCACGATCAGCCACGCCTCAAAATGTCGTCCCTTGAAATCGTCTTTCGATTGGCGTTTCAGCTTCTCGGTAATGGCATTCAGAACCATCGGTACGCTCCGCAACAATTGGAGCGGAATTTCTCTTCCGATGGTCAACATACCGTTAACCGAAAAAATTTGCGACAAGCCCCATAAAATCGCATCAAAGAACGGCCGACCGTCGCTGCGTGGGCCCTGTTTACCTTTACGACCGCCGGGAACAAACGGTTTCAAACGCTCCCACTGGTCATCTCGAAGAACCTCACCATCCATCGCCAACCTCCAAAAGTTAGCGTTGAATCTGATTTGCCACTCAAAGGGAATCCCAAAACATTAATTTGTCACTACAGCCTAGGCTGATCAAGCAATTCGTTGGACTGCATGTCGTCGTGACGGACAAGCTGCGCAGCAACATCTAGCCGATACAAAGCTTGGCGCCAGATGCTGATCATCTGGGCTCATAAAGGCCTGGACAACAGAATTGAAAACTCACCCCGCCATACGAGGAAGCGAGAAAAATCATGGGGTGGTTCAAATCGCCTCGTCAAGCGCAACGTTTCCTGTCAGCACACGATCAGATAAACGCCATCTTTCCTCCCCGCCGGTACAACCTCTCAACTCTCATATCGCCACGCAAGGGCCGATTATACTGCAGAAATAGGGGCTTGAAAAAGCCACGGCATCACAGCCTCGCAACCAATGACAATTAAGTTGGCAATGCCCCTTAGTTTTATCACTCGACATTAAACAACCATAGCGAAAGCTGTCAAACTCGAAATTTACTGACGAAGAGTGATCATGATCAGGCAAAATTATACCTCTATAAAATCTATAAAGATAATAGATTTTCTGTCTTGTCCGTCAGCCTGATCTTACGCTGCACCAGCATTAGACACGGCTGGAAACTCTCATGACAAAGACGATACGCTTCAATGCCTTTGAGATGAATTGCGTCGGCCATCAATCGCCGGGCCTATGGCGGCATCCCCGTGACAGATCATGGCAATACAAGGATCTGGAATATTGGACGGATCTGGCCAAGATTCTTGAGGCTGGCTTTTTTGAATCGATCTTCATCGCCGACGTCATCGGCTACTATGATGTCTACAAGGGCAATCTGGATAACGCGCTGTTGCAGGGTGTGCAGATTCCCGTGAACGATCCGCTGCAATTGGCCAATCCGATTGCGCAGGCAACACAGCATCTTGGCATTGGCATCACCGCTTCCACCAGTTTTGAGCATCCCTATACCTTTGCGCGCAGGCTCTCTACGGCAGACCACCATACCAAGGGGCGCGTTGGCTGGAATATCGTCACGTCCTATCTGGAAAGTGGTGCCAAAAATGTCGGTCAGGGCGGCCTGCGCTCCCACGACAATCGCTATGATGTGGCGACAGAATATGTCGAGGTTCTCTACAAACTTTTCGAGGGCAGCTGGGAAGAAGGGGCGGTGATCCGTGACAAGGAGCGCGGCATTTTTGCCGATCCTGCCAAGATACACGAGATTGGCCATAAGGGAAAATATTTCGAGGTTCCGGGCTACCATTTGAGCGAACCCTCACCGCAGCGCACGCCGGTGCTGTTTCAGGCGGGAGCCTCAGGCGCAGGCAAGCAATTTGCCGCAGGTCACGCCGAATGCGTGTTCATCTCGACACCCTTGAAGGATGCCACCCGCGCTTATGTCGCGGATATTCGCAAGCGGGCCGCTGAACAGGGCCGCGATCCGAAGAAGGTTCTGATCTATGCCATGGCAACCATCATCGTTGATGAGACAGATGAAAAGGCGCGGGCGAAATTTGAAGATTATGCAAAATATGCCTCCTACGATGGTGCGCTGGTGTTGATGTCTGGCTGGACGGGGATTGATTTTGGTCACTACCAGCCGTCCGATACGGTCAAAAAGGTCAAGACCAACGCGATTATCTCTGCTGTCGAGCATTTGTCGGAAGGCAATAAGGTCTGGACCATTGAGGAACTGGCAAAATGGGGCGGGATTGGCGGCCTTGGACCATTGTTTGTGGGGTCACCCACCACGATAGCCGATCTGTTGCAGGAATGGGTGGAGGAAACAGATATTGATGGTTTCAACCTTGCCTATGCGCTGGCGCACGACAGTTTTGCCGATGTGATTGGCTATGTGGTGCCGGAGCTGCAAAAGCGCGGCGTTTATGCCACCCAATATCGCGAGGGGACTTTGCGCGAAAAATTGTTTGGCGAGGGGCCTTACTTGCCACAAACCCATCCCGCCCATCAGTTCCGCGACATTGAGCGCGTCAAGCGTGAGGAGGCAAACAAGGCTTCTGGCGAGGCTGCCTGATGACAGGATAAGCCGCTCGCGCCACCGAAATATCTCTTGGCCTATCCGCAAAACGCCATGCTCACAGGGTTTGGCGAAGGACTTTGTTTGTCCGCTTCACTAAAGAAAGACGGAGCATGACCCGATGAGCACGCCCACAGGTCCAGCGCTGGAAGTGAAAAACGTATCGCTCTCCTTCAAGGGGGTGAAGGCGATTTCTGATTTGAGTTTTCAGCTCGAGCGTCAGGAAATCTGCGCCCTGATTGGCCCCAATGGTGCGGGCAAAAGCTCGCTTTTGAATATCCTCAATGGCGTCTATGTGCCGGATTCCGGCGAAATCGTTTTCGAGGGCGAACATTTCCGACGCATGCAGCCGCTGGAGGCAGCACGGCGCGGCATTGGTCGCGGGTTTCAAAACAACGCGCTGTTTTCGGGTATGAGCGTGCTCGACAATGTCATCGCCGGGTTATCGCGGCATTCCAAAGTCATGCTGCTTGAGGAGGCTTTCCAGCTTCCCCGTGCGTTAAAGCAGGAGAGAGATTTTCGCGAGCGGGCGCAGGCCGTGCTGCATCTGTTCGATCTGGAAAAACATGCGGCAGCCATTGTTGGCACCTTGCCCTATGGCGTTCAAAAGAAGGTGGAGATCGCCAGAGCCGTTGTTGGCAAGCCCCGCCTGCTGTTGCTGGATGAGCCGCTGGCCGGGATGAATGCTGAGGAAAAGCAGGAAATCGCCGCCGTCATTGCCCGGCTGAACACGGAGCTCAAACTCACCATCGTGTTGATTGAGCATGACATTGGCATTGTGCTCAAGCTCGCCCATCACGTTGTGGTGCTCGATTACGGTCGCAAACTGGCCGATGGCTTGCCAGAGACGATCCGCGACAACCCGGATGTGATTGCCGCCTATCTCGGCTCCGACCACAAGGAGATCGCGGCATGAACATGTTTATTGAAACCCTGATTGGCGGGCTGCTGGCGGGCACGATGTATTCCTTGGTCGCCATCGGTTTTGTGCTGATTTACAAGGCATCCGGCGTGTTCAATTACGCGCAAGGCTCGCTTTTGCTGTTTGCAGCGCTGACCTATGTCACGCTGACGGATCAGGGTGTGCCTGCCTTTGGTGCCATTGCCGTCACCATTGCCCTTTTGATCCTCACCGCCATTGCCATCGAAAAACTCTTGCTGCGTCCTTTGACCAACCGCAGCCCGATGACGCTGTTCATGGCAACGCTTGGCCTTTCCTATGTGGTGGAAGGCGTGGCGCAAGGCATTATGGGCTCTCAGGTGCGGGCGCTGGATCTTGGCATTGAAGATCTGCCGATTTTTCTGGGTGATATCATGATCAGCCAGTTCGACCTGATCGCCGCAGGCGTTGCTCTTGCCATTGTTGTTATCCTGTCCCTGCTGTTCAGCAAAACACGCATCGGCATTCAGTTGCGCAGCGTGGCCGATGATACGCGCGCGGCCCTCTCCATCGGCATCAATATCAATCGGATCTGGCAGATTGCCTGGGCCGTCGCCGGGCTGGTGGGGCTGGTTGCGGGCCTGTTGTGGGGTGCGCGGCAAGGCGTGCAATTTTCCCTGTCGCTGGTGGTTCTGAAAGCCTTGCCGGTGCTGATCATTGGCGGCTTCACCTCCATTCCCGGTGCCATTGTTGGTGGGTTGATCGTGGGTGCGGGCGAGAGCCTGGCCGAGACCTATCTTGGCCCCTTTCTCGGCGGCGGTATCACACCGTGGTTTGCCTATGCGCTTGCGCTCGTCTTCCTGTTCATCCGTCCCGCCGGTCTTTTCGGCGAACGCCAGATTGAAAGGGTTTGATCGATGACGAACGTTGAGTTGCGGTTAGTCACCCATCCCGTGCAGAACATTGGCCTGAAGGCTGTGGGCCTTGTGGCACTTGTTATCCTGCTGTTGGCTGCTCCCTTTCTGACCTCTGAATATTGGATCAATGCCATCATTGTGCCCTTCCTGATCCTGTCGCTTGCAGGGTTGGGGCTGAACCTTCTCACCGGTTATGCGGGGCAATTATCGCTAGGCGCAGGCGCGTTCATGATGGTGGGGGCCTATGCCACCTTCGCCTTCCAGCTTCGGGTTCCCGAATTGCCCTTGCCGCTGGCGCTGATCATCTCCGGCCTGATCTCTGGCGTGGTTGGCTTGGCTTTTGGCCTGCCCTCCACGCGCATCAAGGGCTTTTACCTGATTGTCAGCACACTCACGGCGCAGTTCTTCTTTGAGTGGTTGTTTTTGAAATTTCCGTGGTTTTACAATGGCAATTCATCCGCAACCATTGCCCTGCCACACGGCCTTTCCCTGTTTGGACTGGATCTCAATAATCCTCACGGTCGGTATTTTCTCACCCTTGGCAGTGTGGCATTGCTAACCTTGCTGTCGTTCAACCTCGTCCGCAGCCAGACAGGCCGCAACTGGATGGCCATCCGCGATATGGATACGGCAGCGGCGGTGATTGGTGTGCCCACCTTCCGGGCCAAGCTGCAAGCCTTTGCGGTGTCGAGCTTCATCCTTGGTATTGCGGGTGCGCTCTGGGCGTTTGCCTATCTCGGATCGGCCAGTGTTCAGAGTTTTGGCCTCACCCGTTCTTACCAAATTCTCTTCATCATCATTATCGGTGGCCTTGGTACCATCAGGGGTGCCTATCTGGGGGCTGCTTTCGTCAGTCTGCTGCCTTTGGCGCTCGATTGGCTGTTTCAATATCTGTTCAGCGGCCATGTGGATGCAGGGCTGCTGCAAAATATCCAGAAGGCAATCTTCGGCATTCTCATCATCTGGTTTCTGATCAAGGAGCCTGAGGGTCTGTCGCGCCTGCTCGGTTTGCGGCGTGCGCATGGCGCACGTCGGCGTCTCTTTCCCTCCTAACCACAAGAGTGAACCCTATGAAACGTTTTGTTATTGCTGCACTTTTTGCCAGCACCATCTTCTCGGCCAGCGCGCCAGCCTTTGCAGCAGATGTCAGCCAATATATTCCCCTGCCAACCTATCGCGTCGGGGCCTATGCCTCCTCCGGCGAACTGTGGTGGGCGGGCGAGCGCGACTATTTCCGCTATATCAACGAGGTGGAAGGCGGCGTTGAGGGCGTGAAGCTCAACTATGAAGAGTTTGAAACCGAATGGAGCCCGGACCGCACCGTTGAAGTCTATGAGCGGGTCAAGGCTGGCAAGGACGGCTCACCGCTGGCCTTTTTCTTCACCCACGGCACCCCTGCCACCTATGCCCTGCTTGAAAAAGCCGCAGCCGACAAGATTCCGCTGATTGATCCCGCAGGCGGCAAGACGGAAACCGTGGATGGAACGGTGTTTCCCTATGCCTTTCCGCTGCTGTTCAGCTATTACAGTCAGGCATCTACCGGCATCAACTATATTGCCTCCAAGGTTGGCGGTCTTGATAAGCTGAAAGGCCTGAAGATCGCAACCGTCTATCACGATAGCGCCTATGGCCGCGCCAGCCAGCCAGCGATTGAGCTTCTGGCCAAGAAATATGGCTTTGAGAATATTCAGATTCCGGTGGCCGATCCCGGCAATGAACAATCACCACAATGGCGCCAGATCCGCGAGCAAAAGCCGGATTGGGTTTTCCTACGCACTTGGGGCGTCTCCACCGTTGTTGCCCTCAAGACGGCACAGCGCTTCGGCTTTCCAGCCGATCACATCATTGGTGATGTCTGGGCCGGATCAGAGTCTGATGCCATTCCCGCAGGCTCCGCTGCCATCGGCTATTCCGCACTCGCACCTTATCCCGGCGGCACGGATTTTGAGATCCACAAGCGCCTGAAGGCTGAAATCCTCGACAAGGGCAAATCCGATTTGCGCGATCCGAAACTGTTTGGCGCGGTCAATTACAATATCGGCCTCGTCAATGCGGCATTGGCGGTTGAGGCGCTGCGCACCGGCTACAAGCATTTTGGCCCGAAACCGCTGAATGGCGAGCAAGGCCGCTGGGCCTTTGAGCATCTGACAATTGATGACAAGCGTTTGGAGCAGATCGGCTTCAAGGGCCTGCTGCAACCGATCAAGATCACACCCACCGACCACGAAGGCGGCGGTGCTGCCCGTATCCAGAGCTGGGATGGCAAGAAATGGGTGCTGAAGACCGATTGGATCAAGGCAGATCACGATCTTCTCAATCCGCTGATCAAGCAAGGGGCGGAAGCCTACGCCAAGGAACACGGCATTACGCCACGCACGCCGGAAACAGAAACCAACTGATCCATAAGATCGGGCGCGTGCGGTATTGCGGCGCCCCTCTTTGGCAAACAGGGGATATGGAATGTTCAAGGTATTTTTGCGAAACGCGATTGCTCTTGCGGCATCGGCTTTCGTCTTCGCGGGCGCTGCACAGGCCATTGAGACGACACCGGGACCGGATAGCAACAAGCAGTTCTTCCCAATAGCCAGTTTTCGGGTCGGTCCTTATGCGGCATCCGGCGCATCCATCTGGGCGGGACGTATCGATTACTACCGCTACATCAACGAGGTGGAAGGCGGCATCAATGGTGTTCCCATCGTCTGGCAGGAGTGCGAAACGGAGTGGACCGCCGAAAAGGGTATTGAGTGCTATGAACGTTTCAAGCGTGGCCTGAACGGCGCCCCGATTTCCGCCTATTTCCCCAATGGTGCTCCGGCAGCCTATGCGCTGTCTGATCGCGCCACGAAAGACAAGATTCCACTGGTCACTTTGGCCTATGGCCGTACAGAAGCCACCGATGGCCGCGTCTTTCCCTATAATTTTCCGGTGATGGTGACCTTCTACAGTGAAGCCTCGGCGGTGGTGAATTACATTGCCCAGCGTGAGGGCGGGTTTGACAAGCTTAAGGGCAAGAAGATTGCCACCGTCTATCACGACAGCGCCTATGGCCGCGAAACGCTTGATCCGCTGGCGCTGCTGGCCAAGAAATATGGCTTTGAAAACATCCAGATTCCGGTTGCCGATCCCGGCAGCGAGCAATCATCGCAATGGCGGCAGGTGCGCGAGCAGAAACCGGATTGGATTTTTCTGCGCACCTGGGGCGTGTCCACGCCGGTTGCCATCAAGACCGCCCAGCGCTTCGGCTTCCCGGCGGATCATGTGATTGGCGATGTCTGGGCCTCGTCCGAAGAGGATGTCATTCCGGCAGGGGATGCGGCCAAGGGCTATCTGGCTCTAACACCATATCCAGCAGGTGCGGATTTCGACATCCATAAGCGCCTGAAGCAACATATCATCGATACCGGTAAATCGGACCTGCGCGATACCAAGGCTTTTGGCAGCGTCTATTACAATTCCGGTCTGGTGGATGCGCTGATTTCGGTTGAAATCGTGCGACAGGCGCAGGCCAAATTCGGCAACCGCCCGATCACCAGTGAAGAGGGACAGTGGGCGCTGGAACACTTCAAGCTCGATGATGCCGCGCTGAAAAAGGCGGGTTTCCTTGGCCTTGTGCAAAACCTGCAACTGACACCGGCAGATCACGAAGGCGGCGGGGCAGTACGGGCGCAACAGTGGAATGGCAAGAACTGGACGCCAATCAGTGACTGGGTGCAGGCGGATCGCCAAACCCTTCGCCCGCTGATTGACGCAAAATCCGCAGCCTATGCCAAGGAAAACGGCATTACCCCGCGGGATGTTGGCACCAACTGATGGGTCATGCACCGGAGCGGGCCCCGCTGCTCCGGTTTTTGGCGTTTGTCAGGGAAAAGTGGAACCCGGTTTTCCCGAAAAGACAAACGAAAACAAAAGAATCGAGAGTCTGTTGGGTTCAATCTGAACCAGACAGACACGAAGGAGATGGATGATGTCATTTGCGCTTGAGCCAACTGAGCAACAGCCGGAAGTGACTGATATTGTTGCAGATAATCTTCTGGACGTGTCCGGCATTGAAGTTGTCTATGGCGGCGCCATTCTGGCGGTTGCAGATGTTTCGCTCACCGTTGGCGCAGGCGAGATTGTGGCATTGCTTGGTGCCAATGGTGCAGGCAAAAGCACGGTTTTAAAGGCGATTTCCGGTCTGGTGAGCGCTGACAGGGCAACCGTGCGTAAAGGCCACATCCGCTTTGATGGCAGTGATATTCTCGGCTCTGCTGCCAATCATCTCGCAGCACGGGGCATTGTCCATGTGTTGGAAGGCCGCCATGTGTTTTCTCATCTGACGGTTGAGGAAAATCTACAGGCAGGCGCATTCCTGCACAGGCCTCGCCGCCGCGATCTGTTGCGGCAGATTGAGGAGGTCTACGATTGGTTTCCGAGGCTCAAGGAAAAGCGGAAGACACTGGCTGGTCTGACATCCGGCGGTGAGCAGCAGATGCTGGCCATTGGCCGCGCTCTTCTCACCCAGCCCCGGCTGGTGTTGCTGGACGAGCCATCCATGGGTCTGGCCCCGCGCATTGTGCAGGAAATTTTCGAGATCATCGGCAGGCTCAACCGTGAAAAGGGCGTGGCCTTTTTGCTTGCCGAGCAAAACGCGGCCTTGTCGCTGGGGCATTCCAGCCGCGCTTACATTCTTGAAAGCGGCAAGGTGGTTTTGGCGGGCACCTCTGCGGAGCTGACTGCGCGCGATGATCTTCACCACATCTATCTCGGAGCGTCCGCTTAAATCCGGACACCAACAACGACCAACAGGAAAAGCATCGTCATGTCACAAATTGATCTAGGCTGGGGCGAGGGCCCTTCAGAGCGCTATGAAAGCCTTGCCGAAAAATTCCGCCCGATCTTCGCTGAAATTTCCACCGGTGCCATTGAACGCGAGCTCAACCGGACACTGCCCACCGAGCAAATCGCCAAGCTCAAGGCGGCTGGTTTCGCAGCCCTTCGGGTGCCGGAATCTGAAGGGGGTGCAGGCGTAACACTGCCTGAACTGTTCAATCTGCTGATCGAGCTGTCTGCTGCGGATTCCAATATCACCCAGGCGCTGCGCGGTCATGTTGGCTTTGCCGAGGATGTGGTGAACAAGCTTGATGGCCCAGACCGCCGACGCTGGACGGAACGTCTGGTGCGGGGCGACCTTGTTGGAAACGCATGGACGGAAATTGGCAACGCCCAACAGGCCAGCTTTTCAACCACCGTATCCAAGCGGGATGGTCAATTCGTCATCAACGGCCAGAAATATTACACAACAGGTTCGCTGTTTGCCGACTGGATCAATGTGGGTGTCACCGGGCTTGATGGTGCCAGCAGCGCCGCGCAGGTCCGACGTGATGATCCGGGTGTCGAGGTTATTGATGATTGGAATGGCTTTGGCCAGATATTGACGGCAAGTGGCACAACGACATTCACTGATGCCGCCGTTGATCCGTTAGACATCGTTGCCGATGACAATCAGTTTCGCTATGGCGCGGCTTTCTACCAAACAGTTCATCTCGCCACGCTTGCGGGCATTGGCCGCGCCATTGCCGACGAGACGGCTGCGGCCGTTGCCAAACGGGTGCGAAACTACTCCAACGCCGCAGGCCCGCGCTCCAGCCAAGACCCGCAGGTGTTGCAGGTTGTCGGTCGCATCCGCAGCAATGCCTACACGGCAACCGCAATTGTCTTGCAGGTGGCACGCGCCATCGAGAGGGCCTATCAGGCCCATTTCAGCGGTGATCGTGACGCCGAAGATCGTGCCAATATCATTGCAGAGCTGGAAACATCTCAAGCTCTGACGGTGGTGACCAACCTCATTCTTGAGGCCTCAACCATTATTTTCGATGCTCTTGGCGCATCGTCGACAAGCAAACCCATTGGTCTTGATCGCCATTGGCGCAACGCCCGCACTTTGTCCTCTCACAATCCCCGGATCTACAAGGATCGCATTGTCGGTGATTTCGCCGTCAATGGCACGCCTCCGCCATTTCAATGGCGCATTGGGCTTGCTGGGTGACGTTGATACGAAATACTTCAAAATTGAGTACAATATTCCCGCCAGTAAACTACAAAAAATATATAATTTCTATTCTTTAAGTATCCAATCCTTAAGATCGTCTGCATACAAGTGAACGGCATTTCGCCAGCTCGACTTGGAGGAAATCACAAAATGTCGCTTAAAAAACTCGTCACATTTGCATTGGCATCCGTTGGCATTGCCCTTGTCGCGCTTCCAACATTTGCCGCTGACAAAAAGGTGATTGTTGCCTATCAGACCGATGCGCTTCCGTCTTCAGTGGCCATTGCCAATGGCGAATTTGCCAAGGCAACGGGCTATGACATCGATTTCCGTAAGTTTAATTCCGGCGCAGAAATTTTTGCAGCTATTGCCTCCGGCGATGTGCAGGTCGGTTATGTCGGCTCCAGCCCATTTGCTGCTGCGACATCGCGTGGCCTTGATGTCAAGGCCTTCTATCTGGCATCGATTTCCGGAACGGATGAAGCGCTTGTGGTGCGCAATGGGTCCGGCATCAATTCTGTCAACGACCTGAAAGGCAAGAAGCTGGCGGCAGCGCCCGTGTCCACCGACCATTACCAGCTGTTGGCGCTGATCAAATCCTTGGGTTTGAGCGAAAAGGATGTGCAAGTGTTTGCCATCCCGCAGCCGGAAATTGTTGCGAGCTATAATCGCGGCGACATCGATGGCGGATTTGTCTGGGATCCGGCGCTGACGGAACTCAGCAAGAATGGCAAGGTGTTGGTGACATCGAAGGATGTTGCGGATAAAGGCGCTCCCACATTTTCAGCCTGGGTGGCTGCTGGAAAATTTGCCAAGGCCAATCCTGATTTCTTGAAAGCCTATGCCGGCGTGATCAACAAATATTACGCCTCCTTTGCCAAGGACAAGAGCGCTTGGGGCCAGGATAGCGACAATGCCAAGCAGTTGGCCAAACTGCTGGGTGGCACGGCTGAACAACAGGCTGCCGCCTTGAAGAACCTCAACCTGCTGACACCTGAGGTGCAGGCGTCTGCTGCATGGTTGGGTGGCGGTGAGAATTCCGGTGCCGCCAAGATCCTCAAAGACACAGCGCAATTTCTGAAAACGCAGGGCAAGATTGGCGATGTGCTGCCAAGCTATGCGGCATTCGTCACGCCAGAGGCGTTGCAAGTCACCAATTGATTGATTGTTAGAGGCTTTCATCCCGCTGGCACGATTGCCGGCGGGATTGTTTTTGAAAGAGAACCCCATGCTGCGGATTCAAAATGCCACCGTCTACTTTGACGCCCGTGACGGTGGAGATGTCCATGCGCTGGAGAAGGTCAACCTCGATATTCCCGAAGGTGCTTTTGTCGTTGCCCTCGGCGCATCGGGCTGCGGGAAATCCACGCTTCTGAATGCGATTGCGGGGTTTTTGCCCCTGTCAGCTGGTTCCATAACCCTCAATGGCCGCGGTATCAGCGGGCCGGGGGCAGGTCGTGGGGTGGTGTTTCAAAAGGACACCTTGTTGCCTTGGGCCAATGTGCTCGACAATGTGGCGCTTGGCCTGAAATTCGCGGGCGTGTCGGCTAAGGAACGGCGTGACCGCGCAAAAGAGCTTCTCGACCTGGTTGGTCTTGGCGATTTTGCCGGCAGTTTTCCCTATGAACTCTCCGGCGGCATGCGCCAACGGGTTGGCATTGCAAGGGCCTTGACCACCGAGCCGGACGTGCTGTTGATGGATGAGCCTTTTGGCGCGCTCGACAGTCTGACGCGAGAACAGATGCAGGAATTGTTGATTTCTGTATGGCACCGGACGGGCAAACGCATCTTTTTCATCACCCATTCCATCGAAGAGGCTTTGTTTCTGGGAACGCATCTTGTTGTGATGTCCCCCAGACCCGGCCGGATTATTGCCCGCTATGAGCTGGATTTTGTGCGCGAATTCGTCAAGACCAATGATGTCCGCGCCATCCATCTCTCGCCCCAATTTGCATTGCTGCGCGAAGAAATTCGCGAACTTCTCCACACAACTCAGATTTCGGGCCAGACCCATAAAGAGGCTTTCGCATGACCTTGATCAGCAACGATGTGCGCCCCGTAGTGGTGCCAACACCGGGTATCAAAACGGTGCGAATGCGCGAGTTCGGCATTGGTCGAAAGCCGACGGTGTTGATCAGTGTGGTGACGGCACTTGTGCTTTTATTTGCATGGTGGCTGGTATCGGCTCTGGGGGTTGTGCCGCATCTGTTTTTGCCGCGTCCTGATGAGGTTGTGCATCAGTTTGTGGTCATTTTCAGCGATGGCTATGCGGGGGCATCGATCGGTGACCATGTGGGAGCCAGCCTGTTTCGCATCGGCGTGGCCGCCATTCTCGCCATTGTTGCGGGCATACCCATTGGCTTGCTGATGGGCCTTAACCGTTGGGCCAAGGGCATTCTGGATACGCCCATCGAGTTTTACTGGCCTTTGCCGCCGCTTTCTTATCTTCCCTTGATGATCATCTGGCTGGGGATTGGCGAAACCTCGAAGATCATGGTGTTGTTTCTGGCCATGTTTGCGCCGATTTGCCTCTCTGCACAGGCAGGGGTAAAATCCGTGCCGATTGAGCGGGTGAATGCGGCGCGATCCTTGGGCGCAAGCCGCTGGCAATTGTTCTCCAGCATTGTCTTTCCCTCGGCGCTTCCGGAAATTCTCACGGGCATCAGGATTGGACTTGGCATTGGCTGGGGCACACTGGTGGCCGCTGAACTGATCGCGTCTACGCGGGGTATCGGCTATATGATCATGTCCGCGTCGCAGTTTTTGGCCACCGATGTTGTCTTTGTTGGCATCGCGATTATATCCGTCTGCGCTTTTGCCTTTGGTGCTGGCATTCGCCTGCTGGAGCGCGTGCTTGTGCCATGGAAGGGCAAGGCATAGCTGCGGCCTTAAGAGCATTCAATGAGAAACAAAACATTACGAAGTCCCTTAGAAATGGCCTTCGTGATGTTTTTGCTGTGAGCAGCCATTACCCGCGAAGCAGAGGCAGTAACTGCTGTCCCTGTCGTGCAATTTCGCCGAGATAGGGCGTATCTGATAAAACAAAGTGGGTGATGCCAAGCTCCTGATACTTTTTCAGGGAACGGGCAACATCTTGTGCTGACCCAACCAACCAGGTGGTTCCAGCCCCGCCGCCGCCAAATTTACCGGGTGCGGTGTAGAGATTGTCGTCTAGAACATCGCCGCGCTTGGCCAGATCATAGAGCCGCTGTTGGCCAACGGCAACCGTGCCAGCATGATCGTGCCAAACGACCCCGCTGCTTTTAGCCATCGCTTCAACTTTCGCCTCCGCGTCTGTCCATGCCTGTTCTGTTGTGTCACGCACCAGCGTGGTCACGCGCAGGCCAAACTGGAGCGGGGGCAGATCACGGTCCAGCTTACGGCTCAGGTCTTTCAGACGGTTGATCCTCTCCCCGATATCCGCAAGCGGCTCACCCCAAAAAAGCTGAACATCGGCCTCGGTTGCCGATACTTCTTCTGCTGCTGGAGAGGCACCACCAAAATAGAGCAGGGGGTGTTTGCGCTCCCCGCGTGGCTGAAGCCTCGGCTGAACGGTTGACTCTGTGACGTGATAATATTGGCCCTTGAAGGTGACGTTCTCCTCGGTCCACAGGCGGCGGGTCAGCCGCATGAACTCGCGCGTGCGGGCATAGCGCTCGGCCTGATCGCCCTCGGTGTCGCCATAGGCGGAGACCGAATCTTTGCCGGAAACGATATTGATGCGCACACGCCCGCCAGTCAGATGATCAAGCGTCGCCGCGGATGACGCAAAATGGGCGGGCTGCCAATAGCCCGGCCGGATGGCAATCAAGGCTTCAAAGCTGCGCGTGCGTGTCGCCAGCGCTGTTGCGACGGTGAATGTATCCGGGCGTCCCCACCCGGCACCAATCAGCGCCCCCTGCCAGCCGTTTTGTTCCAGCGCTTCCGCCTGTTTTACCAGCGTTTCAAGAGCATTATGGCCAACGACAGTATCGTCACCGCGATGCCCCGGCACCGTCTGGTTTGGAATATACCAGAGAAATTGTAAATCACTGCTCATGATGTTCTCCAACATGCCTCACCCGTGGTGAGCATGCCAATTGCCGGATTTTCGGCGTGTCGATCATTGTTTTGCAAAGCCGCTGTTAATAGGCCTGCGCTACCGCCTGTCCGGCCAATTGCTCAGGCGTGAGCAAATCAGCGTGGTGGGCGCGGGCAACATCGGGGTGCGACCGCAGGCGGCTTTTCAGATGGTTCTGACCAACCTCCCGAAAGATCGGGTTCAGCGGATCAACCGTGATGCCGCGTTCTTTCCGGTGCAGCTCGTCTGGAAGCGTAATCACCGGAATCGTTGCGTCGTAGCGCGAGCCTAAGAAGAAGGCGACGGAGAAGCGCTCAATACCGGCAGGCGGTGCAACCACATCATGCACGTCGGCCCGCACGAAGCCATTGGTGGCCAGTTCCAGCAATTCCCCGGTGTTAACCACGAAGGTGCCCGGTACGGGCGGAGCATCCAGCCACACGCCGTCTTCAGTCTGCACCCGTAGACCTTCGACCTTGTCTTGCAAAAGAACCGTGACGAAGCCGCCGTCCTTGTGGGCACCAACGCCCTGATTTGTCTCAGCCACATCCCGCCCGGGATAGCGAATGATTTTCAACAGTTGCGATGGTTGCGGCTCGTAGATCTGCGCAAACACATCTTCCGGCTGGTCAAGCGCCACGGCAATGGCCTTCAAAACATCAATGCCAACGCGGGTGACTTCTGCCTGATAGGTCAGCAACAGGGGCTTTAGTTCTGGAATAGCCTCTGGCCATTGATTTGGCCCGAGCAAACGTTTCCACGCAGGTGTTTCCGGGCCAATCTCGACAGGCGTGCCTTCCGTATTTATATCCAGTTGTTCGCGCCAATCCTGCTGACCACGGGTGCGCTCATAGCCCGCACGATTGTAGCCGCGAAAGTGCCGGGATTTCACCATTTCGATCTTCAGCTTTTCCTCAAGCGGCAGCGCGAAAAAGCGTTTGGCGGTCTCGAGCACATCCGCAATCAGCTTTGGATCAACGCCATGGCCGGTGAGATAGAAAAAGCCGTGATCAAACAGAATGCGACGCAGGTCTGTAATGAAGGCTGCGCGCTCCTCTTCTCCCGCATGGAAACGGCCAATATCCACAAAGGGCAGGGTTGCGATTTTTTGTTGAAGTGTCATGGGATTATCTCCATTCAAGCCGCTGGCGTTGGCTCGCCCAGCGAGAGCATCAAGCGGTTTGCCCAGTTGAAGAAGGCCGCGCCATGCACGACATCATAGATCTCGTCATCGGAAAGACCGGCCGCGCGAAGCCGCTCCGCATGGGTTACCGCAAACACGGGCGGGGTTGCTGTTAATGCCACTGAGGCACTGACAATGGCGTTCCAGCGCTCATCGAGATCAGCCCCCACACCTTCATCCAGCAGCTTTTGCACATCATCCTTGCGGGGCGAGTGGTGTGACGCAAAGCGGGAATGGACGGACGCGCAAAAGATGCAGCCGTTATAGCGCGATGTGGCGGTGGCGCTCAGTTCGCGCTCGGCGCGGGGCAGGCCATCTGCGGTGTTGTAGAAAATATCCTTATCGGTCTTGGTGCGGGCTTCCAGAATATCGGGATCGCGGACCAGAAGAGAGAAATAGGGCGATTTCGCCCGCGCCTTGTCCACCAGCGCTTCATAATGGCGGTCAGTTAGCTCAGGTTCGGTCAGAGGCTCAAGCCATGGTGTCCAGCCGATCTGGTCTTGCGTGAAGACATTGGGGGCGTTGTCCACCTTGGGTTCGATAATGGTGTCGGTCATGATGGAAAGTCCTCTCAGAGTTTTTCAGGGAAAAGTGGAATCCGGTTTTCCCTAAAAGACAAACGAAAACAAAGAAATCTAGAGACTTTTAGGTTCAGTCTGAACCTGAAAGTCTCTAGGCGGCGTTCAAGACTTTCAGACCGGCGACAACGCGGATCTGAAAGGCGAGGAAGGAAATCAGCTGCGACAGCGTGACAATGCCCGTGGTGCTCCAGCCCGCTTTGAGCAGCGCATCAAGCGCCTGTGGTTTGGCATCGCGCAGGTGAAAAATCAGAAGATGGGCGTGTTCTAGTGCCGCTGCCAAGCGTGCACCAAGGATGGTTTTTTCGCGCTCAGTGACCGCAAAATCAGGCCCCTCGCTGTTCTCAGAGGAGAGCGGACCAGCGGGATAATGGCCGTAAGGGCCAATGGCGGTTCCTTTGGATGCGGCGGTCTGAACAGCGGTCAACAGCGCAGGATTGGCGGCAAGCTTTTCACCGTAGAATGCGGCAATTTCCGACTGACCGTGCAGACCCGCCACAAAAACTGCAACGGCAAAACGCTCGCCGATTGAAAACTGGCTGTCATCAACCGGTGCAAACAGCGCTTGCCAGCTGGCTTGCGCCCCGTCCTTGGTCACAGGGCGGCGTGCGCGTAAAGCCTCGCCTTTGGAGCCGGGAACAATGCCGCTGAGAGTGTCAATAATATCGGTCATCAGACTTTACTTTCCTGATAAAATTCAATGGATTATTCTGCTGCGGCTAATGCTTGCTGTGTGTTTCGGCTCCAGCCCAGTTTGGGGGCAACCTCGGCAGCAATCAGCTCAATCGAGCGCAGAATATCGGCATGGGGTGGATCGATGGAGTGAACTTGAAACACGAGTTCGGTGGAGCGCGCCAAAGCCGTGTCAGTCTTCAGCGAGGCAATCACATCATCTGGTGTGCCCACATGGCTATCCAGCGCCTTGATCAGATCTTCCACGCTGGTGCCTTCAATGCGATGGCCTGCTGCGGCAAAGCGGGCGGCAACTTTGGTGAGGCCAGCTTCTGCCAGCTTCAAGGCGCGCTTGCGGTCTTCAGCCACAAACAGGCTGCGGGAGCCGAGAATGCGCGGGGCGCGGCCTTGGGGCAATGCGTTCAGATAGGCATCGATGATCGGGTTTTGTAATTCATCAAGCCGTGCATCGGGTCTATCTGCCGGGCGCGGCTGGGTGCGAGACAGCATCAACCCATCGCCGCTTTCACCCGCAAGCTTTGCGCCAACGGGTGAGAAGGTCGCAAGCCAGACGCGATCCAGCAGATGCGGCGCATTGGGATAGAGCCTGTTGCCTGCGCCTAAATCCTTGCCTGCCCATGCCTTGCGAACGATGTCGAGATATTGGCCATAGACCTCGCCGCGCTTTTCGGCCGCAATGCCAAAAGCCTCGAACGATTCACGGGTGCCACCGGTGCCAAAGCCCACTTCCAGACGGCCACCGGATAAAAGATCAGTCACGGCGGTGTCTTCTGCCACGCGCAGCGGATTTTCCATCGGGAGCGTAATCACCCCGGTTCCAAGCCGAATGGTGGATGTGCGGGCCGCAACATGGGCGAGGAACACCGCAGGCGATGGCAGGCCGCCTTCTTCCGCGTGAAAATGATGCTGGGCAATCCACGCGCTGTCAAAGCCATTGGCTTCGGCGTGCTGGATTTGCTCTTCCGCCAGACGATAGCGCCCCGCCGCATCGGTATCATCCAGCAACCGTGTGAAAAAGCCGAGCCGTTTTGGCTGTGTTGTCTGCGTCATGATGGTGATCCTGCTGTCAGTGAATGTTGGTGTTTCCGCGGAAAAGCCCGGCCGGGAATCGCCTCGATCAATTCGCGGGTGTAGGCGCTTTGCGGATAGGTGAAGACCTCTTCAACCGGGCCGTAATCAACCTGTTTGCCATTGTGCAAAACCGAAACGGTGTCGGCGATCTGGCGCACCACGGCCAGATCGTGAGAGACGAAAATATAGGTCAGGCCAAAATCATGCTGCAAATTGCCAAGCAGGGCGAGGATTTGCGCCTGCACCGTCACATCCAGCGCCGAGACGGCCTCATCCAGCACAACCACCTCAGGCTCCAGCACCAGAGCGCGGGCAATGGCCACCCGCTGGCGCTGCCCGCCAGAAAGCGCATGGGGTTTGCGGTTGAGAACGGAAAGCGGCAGGCCAACGCGTTCAATCATGGCTTCCACGCGGGCGGCGCGCTCTTGCTTGGGGAGCGGCTCAAAATTCAGCAGCGGTTCTTCGACAATTGAGAAGATTGTCTGCTTGGGGTCCAGAGAACTCCACGGGTTTTGATAGACAAGCTGCACCTTGCGCCGGAACGCACGCAGGCTTTTGTGGTTCAGGCTGCCAAGGTCAAAATCACCCACCCTGATGCTGCCGGATGTGGCGGTTTGAAACCCGGCAATGCCCCTGATTGTAGTGGTTTTGCCAGAGCCGGATTCGCCAACGATGGCATGGGTAGTGCCTTGCGGAACAGTGAAGGAAAGGCCATCTACGGCGCGGAAACGATCACCCGTTGGCAGTTTGAATTCCTGCACCAGATGTTCAACGCTGACGCTGATGGGCCGATCCGCGGCAATGGCAGGCCGCACAACCGGGGCCGCCAGCGATGGCGCATCGGATAAGAGCCTTGCCGTATAAGAGCTTTTGGGTGCGGCCAACACCTCTGCTGTCTTGCCCTGTTCCTGAATGCGGCCAGACTGGAGCACCACCAGCCGATCCGAGCGATCAGCGGCAACGCCCAGATCATGGGTCACCAGCAGAACGGCGGTGCCATAAGCTTTGCGCAAATCGTCAATCAAATCCAGAATGCGACGCTGCACGGTGACATCCAGTGCCGAGGTTGGTTCATCGGCAATGATCAGCGCTGGCTTGAGCGCAATGGCGATGGCAATCAGCACCCGCTGTTTCATGCCGCCGGAGAGTTCGTGCGGATATTGTTTGGCCCGAAGTTCCGGCTGGGAAAGGCCCACTTGCACCAACAGTTCTAGCACGCGCCGATCTGTATCCCGGCGGGAAAGCTTGCCGTGGATTTCCAGAATTTCGCGTACCTGCGCGCCAATCGTGAGCACCGGATTGAGCGAATTGGAAGGGTCTTGCGGGATCAGGCTGAGAACGGGGCCGCGAATGCCGCGCAAGCGCTTTTCACTCCAGCGCGAAATCTCCTCGCCATTCAAGCGAATAGAGCCGCTATCAATCTGCCCATTGCCAGAGAGCAGGCCAATGATGGCCTGTGCCGTGGAGGTTTTACCTGATCCGCTTTCGCCCACCAGTGCCACAACCTCGCCGGCACCGACCGAGAAGGATACATCATGCACCACGCGGGTGCGGGTCTCACCATCACCATAGGAAATATTCAGGTCTCGAATGTCGAGAACAGAAGGGGTCTGGCTCATCGGCTGGTGCTCCCCAAGGATTGGCTGATGCGGTTGGCAGATAGCACCACGGCCACAACAATCAGGCCGGGGGCTGTGGTCAGCCACCAGGCGGTGGCGAGATAATTTCGCCCTTCGGAAATCAGCAGGCCCCATTCCGGTGTTGGAGGCGGTGCGCCATAGCCCAGAAAGCCGAGGGTGGACATTTGCAAAATGGCCCAACCAAATTGCACGGCGGCATAGGCAATCACCGAGGTCAGCGAATTGGGCAGGATATGCCGCCACAGTACGCTCAAAAACGTGCCGCCACTGCCATAGGCGGCTTCGACAAAATCCGCCCGCCGCACCCGCACCACTTCGGATCGAGTTAACCGGGCAAACCCGGCAATGGCAGTCGTACCAACCGCAATGGCGGCATTGATGGTGCCAAAGCCGAGCAGAATAATGATGCTGAGCGACAAAAGCAGGGTTGGTATGGACAGCAGCACATCGACAAAACGCATGATGACCATATCCCAGCGCCCGCCCACGGCTCCGGCAAAAAGCCCAAGCAGCGTGCCCGCCACCAGCCCCACGCCAACGGCTGCAAGCGCACCCGACAGCGAGTGAACGGAGCCGTAGACAATCCGTGCATAAAGATCACGCCCAAGGGAATCCGTGCCGAGAAGATGGGCCGCAGACGGCGCTTTCAACTGCCCACCGGAAATGCCCTCTAGCGGGTTATAGCTGGTAAACAGCCATGGCAGAGCGGCCCAGAGCAGCACGGTGACCATGACCACCCACGCCAGCACCAAACCGGGGCGCAGCCGTTTCAAACGGATGAGGGATGCACGGCGGGTGACGCTATCCGGCTTTACGGCATGGGTTTGCAGAGAGAGAATTTCGACGCTGCTCATGATGTGGCTCCGTTCCGGCTTCTCAGGCGTGGATCGAGAAGGGGATAGGCAAGATCGACCAGAAGATTGATGATGACAAAGGCAGTGGCAGAGATCACCACAATGGCCTGAAGCACGGCGATATCCTGCGTGCTGACGGCCTTTTCGGTCAATTCCCCAAGACCGTTCAGGCCAAACACGGTTTCTGTCACCACGGCACCTGCCAGCAGCTCGCCAAACAGCACCCCGGCAATGGTCAGCACTGGCAAAGCCGCATTGATGGCGACATGCCGCCACAGCACGCGGGCGGGCGTGGCACCCTTGGCAATCACCACAGAGATGAAAGGCCGTGTGCGGATTTCATCAATGTTGCGGATCAGGATTTGCGCCAGAGGCGCGGCAATGGGAACCGACAGGGTGATCACTGGCAGCAGCAGGCTTTCCCATGGTCCGGGATTGATCACTGACACCAGCTTCAGCCGAAAGGAGAAAATCTGGATCAGCATAATACCCAGCCAGAACACTGGAACCGAGATCAACAACGAAGGCACCGCCTGCACCAGATTGCGCAGAAACGAAAACGGCGCGAGCGAAGACAGCACTGCTACAAAGACGGCAAGGGCGATGGCGGCAATAAAGGCAAGAGCGGCCAGCGTGAGCGTGGCAGGCAGACCTGTGGCCAGCTGCGCCGTCACAGGCACGCCGGCGGTCAGCGAATAGCCAAAATCGCCCTGTAAGAAATTCGACAATGTGTGAAAATATTGCGCGAACACTGAGGAATCCACGGCGTAGGCCGCCCGTATTTCCTTGATCTGATCTGGGCTTAACCCATAATCCGGGCTGAGAAACTTGATCAGCACCGCGTCCCCAGGCATGGCCTGCAACAGAATGAAGGACAGGGTAAAGGCTGCCCAAAGCACCAAAACCGCTTGTCCTATCCGGCTTGCAACATATCGCGTCATCATCGATCTCCGCAGATTTCAAAACCGGGTGGCAGCGGTTGCCGCCATCCGGTTGCTGACCATTACTTATCCAGCCAGACGCTGTAGAAGCTTGGGCGGGCAACGGCATCAAAAGCCACACCCTTCACGTAAGGCGCTCCGGCAAAAGCCTGTGGCTCTTCAAAAATCGGGATGGCATAGGCCTGATCCAGCACATAGGCCTGCGCATCGGCCACGGCCTTCAGCCGCTTTTGCGGATCAGGCTGCGAGCTAATTTCTTGCAAAATGGCATTGAGCTTGTCATCGGCAAAGCCCTGCACCTTGTCGCTGGCACCGCCCTTTTGGCGCAGCACATCGCGGTTTTTCGGAAAATATTGGCTCTTGATCACATCGGGATCAGCACGCCCCACCATGGCAGGAGCCACAGGGGTTTTCTGCGGATCAAGATCATCCAAAGTGGCACTTCCCGCATCGCCGGCCAGCACGTTGAGCTTCACGCCCACTTTTTGCCATTGCTGGGCAATCAGTTGCAAGGCGGCGCGGTTTTGTGGTTGGGGCAGGGATTCATAGGCTGTCAGCACCAGCTTGGCACCGTCCTTGGCACGAATGCCATCGGCATCTGGCTTATATCCAGCCTCATCCAACAGCGCCTTGGCCTTATCAACATCAAAGCCCAGCTTGTCGGATTGATCGACATAGCCAATGGCCGAGGAAGCAATGATTGAGGTGGCGCGTGGATAGTTCTTGGAGAATAGGGTCTTGATGATTTCATCGCGGTTGGTGGCCAAAGACAGCGCCTTGCGCACCCGCACATCAGCAACCAGCGGATTGTCTGGCCTGAACACCACCGAATTGTTCACGCCACGGGTGCCGGGTGCATAGATCTTGAAATTTTGTGTTTCAACCTGCGCCTCATCATAGGCCTGAATCTGGCGGATCAGATCGGCCTGACCGGCCAGAAGCGCACCAATACGCACGCCATCTTCACGGGTGATGATATATTTGATGCCATCAAGATAGGCGCGGCCCTGATGCTCAAGCTTTTTCGGACCCCAATTGTAATCGGCGCGCACTTTCAGATCGAGGGATTTGCCAAGCGTCTCAGCACTGACGACAAAGGGACCGGAACCAATGATTTTGGTGGCGTTGCCGAATTGCTCAAACGGCAGTGAGAGCGTTTTCAGCGACACCAGACCGGAGCCGATAACGGATGTGCCTTGCAGAAAGCCCGGCGAGGGCTTTTTAAACACGAATTTCACCGTCAGCGGGTCAATCACTTCGCTGTGGTCGTAATTATTGACCACTTCCGACACCGGCTGTTTCAAGCCCTTATCACCAAGCCCGAAGCGATCGAAGTTTTTGGCCACCGCATTGGCATCCACGGGAGAGCCATCGGAGAACGTCACGCCGGGGCGGATCTTGAAGGTATATTCCGTGTTATCGGCATTGACTGCCCAGCTTTCGGCAATCCACGGCTCGATGTCCAGCGTCTTGGGGTTTTGATAGGTCAGCTTGTCGGTGATCTGGTTGAGAATGCCGCTGTTGGGGTAAAAGCCGCCTGCTGGTGGGTAGAGATTGGTATGGGCCTGCTGCTCAAGATAGACCAAGGTTCCGCCCTTGACCGGCGCATCAGATGCATGGCCGATGGTCGAAAGGCTAACAGAAGCGGCCAGCGCAAGGCTGAGGCCAAGAAAAGTGCGGCGAAGCGTCATCATCAATGTCCCTGGGTAGTGAGTGAATGAACCCGTGGACCAAGGGTAAGCTTTTGCGTGTTGCAATCAATATTGTCTATTGATTTACTATTCTAATTTTCAACACCCCTCTGGAAGATTCATGCTTCCCGTTGATGAGTTGGAAAAATTTTATGGAAAGACCGGTTTTGAAGATCGAAAAATCGCGTTGAAAAGCGGATATCGGATTGATTTTTGGCATTTATTGGCTGGTGTTCAAATTGCGTGCAGGCAAAATGTTGCTCAACCCTAGAGTTTTTCATGGAAAAGTGGCTACCGGTTTTCCCGAAAAGACAAACGACAACAAGAAAAGCGAGAGTCTGTCTGGTTCAATCTGAACCTTACAGACCCTCGCAAGGAAAAGATATTTGAAGCATCCTTACTACGCTGACCTTCTCACGCTGTTTTTTGCCAATATCATCTGCCGCTGATATAGTAAGACAATCCGTGACTGTCTCCCCGGTTCTCTTGTTGTTGTTCAAGCCTGTGTTGGCGCAGATCATAGTCCACGTCAGCCAGCCTCTCCCGCAGATCCATCAGTCTATCGTCAACGCTATCATCGCAGGAATAACCGCTGAACGTTTCCTGCATGTCGATCATGGTGCTCAGCTCGGCCCGCCGCTGCTGAAGTCTTGCGCTATAGGTGCAGATACTCATGGCTATATCCTTGCAAAAATAGGGTTTCAGGTTTTCACAGAAGCTCGCTCCAGAGCGGCTTTGCCGAAAATGGACCGGATCATATGGCTTTGTGGGGCATGGGCGCGGGCGGTAATCGCGTCGCGATGGTGCCGCTCCAGATGATAATCGCGCCTCAGGCCACGGTTGCCGCCGTATTCGAGGGCCAGATCGGTGACGGTCACGGCGTTGTCGATCACCACGTGGCGCACCGCCAGCGCGTCGGTGGGGCCTGCTGTTTTTTGGTCAACGTCGCGTGCCAAAGAGCGCAGCAGCCGGGCATTGGTGGCCAGCAGCACTTCAATTTGGCCCACGCCTTCCTGAAGACGCGGAATAGAGGCCAAGGGTGCGCCAAGGCTGGTGGGGGCATGGCTGGTGAGGTGCTTCAAAAGATCATTTCGGGCCGATAGAGCCACGCCATGATAGACCGAAGACAGCAGCGTGAAGAAGGTGTTGGCGAAATCCGGATCGCGGCGCAGTGGCTCGCTGGCCGGTTGTTCAAAGATCAGATCAGACAGCGGCACCCGCACGTTTTCCAGCAGGAGATCATCGCTGGCGGTGGAATACATGCCAGCTGCCTCCCAGGTGCGCACTTTGCGAATGCCCGGAGCATCCAGCGGCACCAGCACCTGAATGAGGCGTGGCACCTCTTCCGTGGTCAATGCCAGCACAACCGCCCATGTCAGCCCGGCAAGCCCAGTGACAAAGCTCTTGTGACCATTGATCACCCAATGATCTCCCTCAATGTGGGCGATGGTTTCGGGCAATCCGCCATGGGCGGGGGAGCCCATGCCCGGCTCGGCCTGCGCATTGTTGACCAACACCGGCTTGGTTCGGCTGGCTGCCAGCACGCGCGCTGCCAAGGCCTCTGGCCAGCGCCCCAGATTGATCACACCATGGATGGTGTAATGCATGGTGAGAATGAGCGCGGTTGAAGGATCACCAATCGCGATTTCGGAGATGACCTTATGCGCGGTTTCAAGGTTCGCTCCCAGACCGCCATGGTCTTTGGCAATCAACAAAGCCAGCAAACCGGCTTCGTGAAGCGCTGCGATGTTGTCATGGGGGAAATCACCGCTGCGGTCATATTCGGCGGCGCGCGTTGCGAAATCGCGTGCCAGTTCTCGTGCGATCTCAACGGGATCAGGGCTTGGTGCCGCATTGGGCTTGATGGCAGAAACGGTGGCACTCATGCAACAGCCCTCCGGTCCAGCGCGGCATAAGGGCGCTGATCCACCCAGGCATCGAGGTCAAAATCGGCCTGCAAGAAGCCCCATTGATACAGAAAATCCTTATAATGCTTCACAGCGGCCACATGGGCAGACTCCAGCCCGATGCCGAGATGGCGGTGCACATCCGGGCCATTGGCGGCCAGCACCTGTTCTTCGCTGGCTCCCGCCTCGCGGGCAATGAAGCGGCGGGTTTCATCCGGGTGTGCCTCCGCCCAGCCGGAGGCCTTGCGGATCACCGCAATCAGCCGCTCCACCAGATCGGGACGTTCATCGGCCAGTCGCGCATCCACCGTGAGAATGCGCGGCGAGCCGGAATTGATGCGGATGGTTGGGTCGGGATGAAAGCCGAAGTCAGAAACCGTCACCGCGCCAATCAGATTGGCAACGGCAATACCCGCAGTTCCTTTCACAAAAATTGCGTCGACCTCGCCACGCAACAGGGCTGCGGCCTCCTCGCCAAAGGATTGCCGCCGCTTCAGGCCAAACAGCGATACGCCCGTTTGTCCATCCAGCACGGACTCAGTGATGGTGATGTCGGTCCGATCAACCGCATTGATCGAAATCCCCTCCAGCGACAGGGCCGATACAAGGCCTTTCAGGGCGGTGGCACGCATGAAATCAACAATCCCGTCCGGCCGCTTTGGCACGCCAAACCGGCGGCCAACCAGGTCCTTCAGGCTTTTGATGCCAGTGTGCGGCAGGGTGATGATGGCTTGAAACTCATCGGTCCAGGTAATGCCCACCAGCCGGGTGTTGCGGCCTTCCGAGCGGGCGCGGATGGGTGGCACATTGCCGCCATGGCGGAAGGACCATTCCAGCGTGTGGTTGAAATGGCTCTGTCGGATGGTTTTATCGGGGGAATCAATGATGGACTCCAGCGTGATGCCAATCTCGGCAAAGCTTTGTTCAAGATAGCCAAGCTGGGCCGCAAGCCCCACGGGCGTTGGCACCGGGCAGCGCGTATACCAGAGTTTGGAGATGGGAGTGACCATAATATCCTCGACAAACAGGAGATGAAACCGGCTCAACGCCCGGCGAAAACCTTCAGAAACCAAGCCTTACGATGACGCGATATAGGCGAAGGCGAGGCTGCTAATGATGCCTTCCGCGCCTAGCGTGTGATCGGCGATACGCTTGTTATAAATGGTGATTTCTGGAGCCGCAGCGATGTCGATGGCAGGCACATCCTCCACCAGAATCTGCTGGATTTCCTTCCACTGCGCCACGCGTTTTTTCGGATCAATCTCCACCGCTGCTGCTTCCAGCAGGGCATCGACTTTCGGGTTGCTATAGGCTGCGCCATTCGAGAAAGGCACGCCCTTTAGGAAATTCTTGCTCCAATAAAGCCGCTGCACACCCACGGTGGGATCAAACAGATTGCTCATGCCTTCATAGGCAAAATCGAAATCACGGTCGGTGTAGATGCGTTTGGTGTAGGTGGCAAAATCCTGTGTGCGTACCGTGACCTCAATGCCCACCTTGGCCAGCGCCTGCCGAATATAATCCGCGCCGCGCGGATAGCCTTCACCCGGCACATAATCGAGATTGAGGCGGGCGCGGATGCCATCCTTGCCGCGCTTATAGCCAGCGTCATCCAGCAAAGCTTCCGCCGCTTTAAGATCAATGGGATAGGTCTTCAGGTCTGCAACATACCATTTTGACAGTTTGGGATTGATGGGGCCGGTAATCGGCGCGCCATAGCCGTAGTTGACAGTGTTGAAAATCACATTGCGATCAATCACATGGGCGAAGGCGCGGCGCACCCGCACATCCTTGAAAAACTCTTTTTCCAGATTGAACTCGACACGCGTAACACCATTGGAATATTGGTAGCCCTGCGTTTCAAAACCGATATGCGGCAAGGCTTTCAACCGATCCAGATCGCCGTAGGATACCGGTGTGCTTGGCGCCAGATCAATCTCACCCGCCTCAATCGCTATCGACCGCGCCGCCGAATCCGAGATGAAGCGCACAATCAGGCTGTCGAGATAGGGGCGGGGCTTGTCCCAATAGTCCTCATTGCGGACATAGACAATATGGCTGCCGCGCACCCATTGCTTGAATTTATAGGGGCCGGTGCCAACAGGGGCAAGATTGACCGGGTTTTCCTGCACTTTGGTGCCTTCATAAAGATGCCTTGGCACAATCGGCGTCTCGGAAGAGGCAAGGGCGGTGATGAGATAGGGGGCGGGCTTGGACAGCACGAGCACCACCGTGCGTGCATCCGGGGTTTCCACCTCCGTCAAATTGAGGAATGTGTTGCGCCCGCGCGGATGGACCTGCGCAATGGTTTTGATGGAAAACGCCACATCTGCCGAGGTGAAGGGCTTGCCATCATGCCACTTCACCCCATCTCGCAGTTTGAACGTATATTTCAGCCCGTCCGGGCTGATCTGCCAATCGGTTGCCAGCAAGGGTTTTGGTGTGAGGTCGAAATCATAGGTGAGCAACCCTTCGGTGACCTTTGGCGAGACATAGACCGAGTTGAACGCCGTATGCGCAATGGTGGTCAAAACCGGTGGCTCAGACGACAAAAGCAGCGTTGCCGTGCCACCCTTTGCCGGCGTTGCGGCGCGCAAACGCGTACCGCTCATGGCAAATGCGCTGACTGCTGCCGATGCCAGCAGAAAGCCGCGACGGGTTGTGGAATGGGCGGCGTGTTCGGTAGACGGGCGGTTGACGATCATTGTTTTCCCTCGCTGCGTGGGCAGGCTGCAACCAGAGCGACATTTTCCAATAGCTGGATGGCTAAGTGAAAATTCTTCTGTCGCGCAACGCTTTCGTAGTTGGAGTTGGTTAAATTGTCCGATTTATCGGCATATAATTCCTATTATGCGCGACACGTCTCATTTTTTCAGAAAAATATTCTTTTCTCATGTTTGACAAAATATATAAAATTAGTCAACTACTGACATAGAACTCAATTTCAAAACCGCACTTCAGGCGATAGTGATGACCGCATCAAACCGAATATTGAAACGCGCAAGCCGTGTGACGTTGCAGGCCATACCCACCGTTGTGGGCATTGTGATCCTCAACTTCTTTCTGCTGCAACTGGCACCGGGCGATGCCGCCGATGTGCTGGCCGCAGAGGCAGGCTCTGCCACTGTTGAGACAATGGCCGATATTCGCTCGCGCTTTGGTCTTGATCTGCCCGTGCTGCATCAGTTGGGCAATTATCTTAGTAATCTTGCTCATTTCAGTCTGGGGTATTCGCCGCGCTATGGCATGCCGGTGTCGGACCTGATTGGACAACGCCTGCCCGGCACATTGGTGCTGATGGGGGCGGCCTTTATCATTGCGCTTGTGCTTGGGGTGGTGCTTGGCTCCGTCATGGCGGTGTTTTCGGGCCGCCTGCCAGATCGGGTTCTCTCCCTTGGCTCGCTGCTGTTTTATTCCATACCCGGTTTCTGGATCGGCTTGATGCTGATCCTGCTGTTTTCCGTCAAGCTCGGCTGGCTGCCT
Source organism: Agrobacterium vitis (assembly GCF_014926405.1). Classification (NCBI taxonomy): domain Bacteria; kingdom Pseudomonadati; phylum Pseudomonadota; class Alphaproteobacteria; order Hyphomicrobiales; family Rhizobiaceae; genus Gillisella; species Gillisella vitis. Next base: position 582,340 of record NZ_JACXXJ020000004.1, on the reverse strand, counting down.
TCGGGTGGCGATAGCACCATTGGCAGCCCGCTCACTGGCTTTGCAGCGCTTCTGGATCGCGCCCGCTATATTGTTTTGCCAGCAACGTCCCTGTCGCTTTATTATCTGGCAATTTATGCGAGGCTCACCCGCGCTGCCATGCTGGAAGTGAAATCTCAGGACTATGTGCGCACGGCTCGCGCCAAGGGCGTCACACCGCTTCGGCTGACGTTGCGCCATATTCTGCGCAATGCCTTGATCCCCATTACCACCATGGCCGGATTGCATCTCGGCGGCATGCTGGGCGGTGCTGTGGTGGTGGAAACCGTGTTCAGCTGGCCGGGTCTGGGGAGGCTGGCATTTGAAGCGGTCATGGCCCGCGATTTCAGCGTGTTGCTGGGGATTCTGCTGCTGTCATCTTTTTTGGTGATCATCATCAATGCTGTCGTGGATCTGTTTCAGGCCTGGCTCGACCCGCGGATTGGAGAAAGCCAATGACAATTCTCAATGCAACGACACCGCTTGCCGAGGCTACGCGCCAGCGCGAAGGGGAAAAGGCGCTCAATGAAGAGGCCAAAGAGGCCAAAGCCCCCAAAGGCTGGCCTTATGTCCATGCGCCCGACGCGCTGACGGCCCGCACCAGCCTGATACCAAAACGGGGGCTGCGCCGTGAGGTCAAAATCTTTCTCACCAACCCCAATGCGTTGATTGGCGTGGCGTTTCTGGCCATTGTCATCATCACAGCGCTTCTGGCTCCCTTGCTTTATCCCGGCGATCCGCTGGAAATGGTCTCACGGCCCTTCCTCTGGCCGGGGCAGAACCCGGCCTATCCGCTGGGAACCGATTCCATGGGCCGTGACGTGCTGGCAGGCATTGTGCATGGGGCGCGGGTTTCGCTCACAGTGGGCATTGCCGCCACCGTGATGGGGCTGACCATCGGTGTCACCATTGGTGCCTTGGCGGGCTATTTTGGCGGCGTGATTGATGATGTTCTGGTCAAGATCATCGAGATTTTCCAAACCCTTCCCAGCTTTGTGCTGCTGGTGGTGCTGGTCGCCATTGCCCAGCCATCTATCACCACCGTCACCTTTGCCATTGGCGTGATTACATGGCCGATGGTGGCGCGGCTGACCCGCGCCGAATTTCGTGCCATTCGTGAAAAGGATTATGTGCTGGCAGCCCGAAGTCTCGGCTATGGCCATGCCCGCATCGTGTTTGCAGAAATTTTGCCCAATGCCCTGCCGCCGATTATTGTAACCTCTTCGGTGATGGTCGCAGGCGCTATTCTGATGGAAGCGGCTTTGTCCTTCATGGGTCTGGGCGATCCCAACCGGGTCTCCTGGGGGTCAATGATCGGCTCTGGCCGCGAGGTGATCCGCACGGCGTGGTATCTCACGGCACTGCCGGGGCTTGCCATCGTGTTTACCGTGATTTCCCTCAACCTGATCAGTGACGGGTTGAATGATGCGCTGAATCCCCGGTTTTCGGAGGAACGCCGATGAGTGCTTTGATTGATGTTCGGGATTTTTCCGTTGGTTTTGGCAGTGCCCAACCCGTCAAGGGCGTCAGCTTTTCGGTGGAGCGCGGCGAAATGCTGGCGATTGTTGGCGAATCCGGCTCCGGCAAATCCTTGACGGCGCTGGGTCTGATCGGGCTTTTGCCATCGCATGGGCAAAAGGGCGGCTCCATCCGCTTCAAGGGCCGCGAGCTTTTGACCTATAGTGAACGGCAATGGCGCGGCATTCGCGGCGGCGAGATCGGCATGATCTTTCAAGAGCCGATGACCTCGCTCAATCCGGTGCTGACGGTGGGAGAGCAAATCACCGAAGTGCTGCGCATTCACGAAAAGCTGGACCACAAACAGGCCAGAAAACGCGCCATAGAATTGCTGGATCTGGTCAACATCCCGGAATCAGGCAAGCGGGTGGATGATTACCCGCATCAACTCTCCGGCGGCATGCGTCAGCGGGTGATGATTGCCATTGGCGTGGCCTGCAATCCCGAACTGTTGATTGCCGATGAGGCGACCACGGCATTGGATGTGACCATTCAGGCGCAAATCCTGCAATTGCTGGATAATTTGCGCCGGGATTTGAACATGGCGGTCATTCTCATCACCCATGATCTGGGCATTGTGGCCCAATGGGCGGATCGTGTTATGGTGATGTATGCAGGGCGAAAGGTGGAAGAGGGCCTGCCGCAGCCGGTGTTTGAGCAGCCTTATCATCCCTATACCCGTGGCCTACTGGCAGCGTCTCCGCGCGGCGGCGCAGGGCAGCATTACCGCGATGGGCCATTGGTGGAAATTCCCGGCTCCATCACCTCTTCAGTCAATGAGAAGGGCTGCGCCTTTCGCCCCCGCTGTTCCAGCGCGCGCTCTTCCTGTGGTCAGGCCGTGCCGCCTTTGACGCAAGTGTCGCCGGGGCGGTTTGCTGCCTGTCCAGTTGTATCCGCAAATTTCACGGAGGTGTCTCATGACGCTCTTGTCGGTGCGTAATCTTTCCACCCAATATGCCGGCGCACGGGGAACAGTCCGGGCTGTGGATGATGTTTCGCTGGAGATTGAAGCCGGTGAAACCGTGGCGCTGGTGGGCGAATCCGGCTGTGGCAAATCCTCGCTGGGCAAATCGCTGATGCGGCTGGTGGAGCCATCCTCGGGCCAGATCACCTTTCAGGGCGGCGATGTGACGGCCATGTCAGCCGGTGATCTAAGAGCCATTCGCCGCCGCATTCAGATGATCTTTCAAGACCCGTTTGCCTCGCTCAACCCGCGCCAGACCATCCGCACCATTTTGACCACGCCGCTGAAAGTGCATGGCATTGGTAACAGCAAACGCCGCCGCGAGATTGTCGAGGCGATTATTGAACAGGTGGGATTGCCAGCCGATTCACTGGACCGCTACCCGCATGAATTTTCCGGCGGCCAGCGCCAACGCATCGGCATTGCCCGGGCCATCATTCTGGAGCCAGAACTGGTGGTGTGTGATGAACCGGTCTCGGCGCTGGACCTGTCCATTCAGGCACAGATTCTCAATCTGCTGGTGGAGCTGAAACAGCGTCTGTCGCTCTCCTATCTGTTTGTTTCACATGATCTATCGGTGGTTCGCTATTTTTCAGATCGGGTGCTGGTGATGTATCTGGGCAAAATTGTTGAGAGTGCGCCCACGGCAGAGCTATGGGCCAACCCGAGACATCCCTATACGCGCGCACTTCTGGCAGCTGTGCCAGACCCCGCGCGCCGCAAGCAGGCAGCCCCGATTTCCGGCGATTTGCCAAGCCCGCACAATCCGCCCTCTGGCTGCCGCTTTCACACCCGTTGCCCGCTGGCGACAGATCTCTGTCGTGAACAGGCACCGGATTATCAACTTTTTGGTCAGAGCCATGCCGTGGCCTGCCATCACGCCAACGAACACTGAAATGGAGTAAGGATTATGGTTGACTATCGTTATCTGGGACGCAGTGCGCTGAAAGTATCGCCACTCAGCCTTGGCACGATGATGTTTGGCGGCCCAACGCCGGATGAAGTGGCCTTTCGCATTATCGACAAGGCGCGTGAGCAGGGCATTAATTTCATTGATACGGCAGATGTCTATCACGATGGCAAATCCGAGGAAGTGGTCGGGCGCGGCATCAAGGCAAATCGTGATCACTGGGTTTTGGCGACAAAATTTGTCAATTCCCGCGAAAAAGGCCCCAATCTCGGCGGCCAATCGCGTAAATGGGTGATCGAGACGGTTGAAAATTCGCTGCGCCGCCTAAATACCGATTACATCGACATACTCTATTTTCACCGTGCTGTGTTTGATGCCCCCTTGGAAGAGCCGGTGCGGGCCATTGCCGATCTGATCCGGGCGGGCAAGCTGCGCTACTTTGGCGTGTCGAATTTCCGTGGCTGGCGGATTGCAGAAATTGCCCATCTGGCCGATCAGCTTGGCATTGATCGTCCGATTGCCAGCCAACCGCTGTACAACATCGTCAACCGCACCGCAGAGGCTGAACAGCTTCCCGCCGCCCATCATTACGGGCTTGGTGTTGTATCCTATTCGCCGTTGGCGCGTGGGGTTTTGACGGGCAAATATGAGCCGGGCAAGGCACCCGCTGCCGATACCCGCGCAGGCCGTGGCGACAAGCGCATTCTGGAAACCGAATGGCGGCCTGAATCGGTGGAGATCGCCCGCAAGGTGGCTGCCCACGCGCACGCCAAGGGCATCTCCGCTGCCGATTTCGCCCTCGCTTGGGTGCTGAACAACCGCTACATCACCGCCGCCATTACCGGACCCCGCACCGAGGAACATTGGGATGGCTATATCCGCGCTCTGGATGTGCGGCTGGATGCCGAGGATGAGGCGCTGGTCAACAGTCTGGTCACCGAGGGGCATCCTTCCACACCTGGCTTTAATGATCCAAGCCACCCGGTTGAAGGCCGCGTGCCGCGCCATGCTGATCAGCCGTCGGTGAAGTCGGTTCGCGCTGTTGCGTGATGATGGATGGGATAGCCGGGGTGGAATGCGCACTCCGGCTTCTTGCCCAATTTTGAAGGATGATGACCATGCCCCACAGCGCCGCACAGCCGCTTGTTTCAGATAGCCCTGAGGCCTTCACCCGCGACGGCTTGCTCGCCCGCGCCCGCACTTTGTCCGACACCTTTGCCAAGGATGCAGCCCGCAGCGAGCTGGAACGGGAACTGCCGTTTGAGGCGTTCCGGCTAATCAAAGAGGCACGGCTTGGCACGCTGCGTATTCCCAAGGCCAAGGGTGGACCGGGTGGCTCAATTGTCGATTATATCGAGTTGCTGATGATTTTGGGCGAAGCGGATAGCAATATACCCCACGCCTTGCGCAGCCATTTCAACTTCACCGAAGGGCTGGCGCTTGGCCCAACCGGGCTGGAAGACCGCCGACATCTGGACCATGTGCTGGAGGGAAAACTGTTTGCCGGGGCTAGCACCGAGCAAGGCACCAAACGGCCCGGCGAAATCACCACGGTTCTTAGCCGGGAGGGCGATCATTATCGGCTGAATGGGCGCAAATGGTATGCCACAGGCACCGCCTTTGCCGATTTTGGCTCCTTCAGCGCGGTGGATGAACAGGGAGATCCCACTGGCGTGCTGATCCCGCTGGATCGCAAGGGCATTACCATTCTGGATGACTGGGATGGCATGGGCCAGCGCATGACAGCCAGCGGTGGCGTGCTGCTGGAAAATGTCGAGGTGCTGGCGCATGAAGTATCAGGCCGCAAGCTCACTACCCAGCTTGGTCGCCATTGCGGCGCACTGCGCCAGCTTCATCTGGCGGCATCGGCTGCGGGGGCTGTGCAAGGGGCGGTGAAAGACGGCATTGATTATGTGCTCAACCACGCCCGCACCACCCTGCACAGCACGGCAGAAACCGCAAATGACGATCCCTTTGTGCAAAAAATGCTGGGCGAAATCACTTCGGGTGCTTTTGCAGTTCAAACCTTGATCCGGGAAGCCGCACGCGCACTGGACCGTACGGCAGACACCTTTGCAACGGGCGATGAAGACGCGATTGAAACAGCGCTGATTTCAGCATCTCTCATCACCGCTCAAACACAGATCGTTACCTCGCAACTGGCGCTGTCGGTAGCCACCAATATTTTCGAGCTGGGTGGCGGTTCGGCCACCTCGCGAGGGTTTAATCTTGATCGCCACTGGCGCAATATTCGCACTGTCTACAATCACAATCCGCTCCTGCACAAGGCGCGGGTGGTGGGCGATTATTATCTGAACGGAACCACCACGCATTTGAAAGAAGGCCGGGTGTTCTAAAATGTCATGCCAGTCTGGTGGAGAGCCACCAGACTGGCATTCATTGGGGCTTTACTTTAAGGCAAAACCAAAGCGCCGTAAAATCGCGGTCAATTCAACCCGACCTTTGAGAGCGCTCGCACTTCCAATGCGCTTGGCAATCACGCTGGTCCATCCCGCTTGCGGCATATTCTGGCCTTGCTGGAAGGTTTTTAGCCGCTCATCGTAGCTGGCTAAATCCTGTTCACTCACCGTGCCATATTGCTCCCGAAACAGCACAGCCGATTGTGGCAGGCGCGGCTTCACATCGATTTTAACCGCTGGGTCTGGATAGCCAACCGTGAGGCCAAATACGGCAATGGTTTCAGGCGGCAGGTTCAGCTCCCGCGCCACGTCCTCTGGCCGGTTGCGGATGCCGCCGATATAACACGAGCCAAGGCCGAGCGAGTCAATCGCCGCCACCGCATTCTGGGCGGCAAGGGCGGCATCAATCGCGCCAATCACAAAGCTTTCCAGATAATCCAGCCCGGCACCCTCGCTGTCGTTGCTGCGGGCAATGGTTCGAAGTCGGGCGAGATCGACCAGCCAGACCAGAAACAGCGGCGCAGCATTGATTTGCGGGTTGGGAGCGGCAAATTCTTCCAGACGCGCCTTGCGCTCCGGGTCTTCAACAGCCACCACGCTCCACGCTTGCAGATTGGAGGAGGTGGGAGCCGATTGCGCCGCCGCCACCAGCAGTTCCACCGTGCCTTGCGGCAATGCCTTGGGCAGGTAAGCGCGTGCGGAGCGATGGTTCAGCAGAACATCCAGCGTCTCATTCCAGCTGGGCGGCAAAACGCTTGGCTGCGCGCCATAGCGGGCTGTGATGCGGTCTGCGGCAGAAGCCTGCGGCACATCAGAGGCCGCCGTGAGTGATCCAGAATGCACCGTCATGGTTTTTCCTTTCAATGATCGGATAAGGCGTTGTAACGTGTTTTGGTGTCCGTTGATGGCACGACAATATCATCGATATCGGGGACGGCTGCGATTAACATTCGGGTGTAGTCATGCTGAGGACGTTCGAACACCTCCTCAACCGCGCCTTCCTCCACCAGAACACCGTTTTTCAAAACCCCAACCCGATCCGCCATTTGCCGCACGACAGCCAGATTATGGCTGATCAGCAGATAGGTCAGGCCGAATTCTGCTTGCAGGCTGGCCATCAACTCCAGCACTTGCGCTTGCACAGACACGTCCAGTGCCGAGGTTGGCTCATCACAAACAATGAAGCGCGGGCGGCTGGCAAGGGCGCGGGCAATGGCGATGCGCTGGCGTTGGCCGCCGGAGAACTCATGGGGAAAGCGGCTCCGCGCATCGGGATCAAGCCGCACTTTTTCAAGAAGGTCAGCAACGCGCTGCTCAATCACCCGATTGTCTTTTTCAAGTCCAAGGGTTCTGATCGGTTCGGCAATGATATCATTAACGCGCCAACGGCTGTTGAGGCTGGCATAGGGATCTTGAAAGATCATTTGCACAGCACCTTTCAGGGCTGGAGCTTTATCTACCCCCAACACTGTGCCGCCGATTGTCACCTTGCCCGATTGCGCGCCGAGAAGGCCCACGACAATACGGGCGATGGTGGATTTGCCAGAGCCGGATTCACCCACCAACGCAAAAGTCTGGCTCTCGCCAATCGAAAAACTGACATCATTGACGGCACGAAGACTGCGCTGCCCTCGATTTTTGCCAAAAAACGGCAGGCCACGGCCACCCGGAAGGGCAAAATCGCGGATCAATCCCTCCACCTTAACCAGTTCTCCCTTGGCAGATGCTGCCGGGAGCCGTGTGTTCTTGCGCCGAACCGAGGGAATGGCGGCAATCAACGCTCGGGTGTAATCATTCTTCGGATCGCCAATCACCTCAGCCACTGGCCCGCTTTCCACAATTCTGCCCTTGTGCATCACCACCACACGGTTGGCGATATCCGCCACCACGCCCATATCGTGGGTGATCAGCAGAACGGCAAGCCCGCGCCGCTGGCACAGAGACTTGAGCAACGCAATAATCTGCGCCTGCACGGAAACATCCAATGCGGAGGTCGGCTCGTCGGCAATCAACAGGTCGGGGTCGGCGGCCACGGCCAGCGCAATCACCACCCGTTGGCGCATGCCACCGGAAAACTCATGCGGATAGGCATCCAGCCGCCGTGCTGGCTCATCAATACCCACTTCCCGCAACAGGTCTATCGCCCTGTGCCGCGCGCCCGCTTGATCCAGCGGCAGATGGCGACGGATGGTTTCAATCAGCTGCTGACCAATGGTGTAAAGCGGATTGAGGCTGACCAGCGGGTCTTGAAACACTGTGCCGATCCGCCGTCCGCGCAAGCTTTCCAGCGCCTTATCGCTGAGGTTATCAATCCGCTCACCTTGCAGGTGGATTTCGCCGGAGGAGATGCGTCCGGGCGGATCAATCAGGCCGATGATCGCAGCCCCGGTCATGGATTTGCCAGCCCCGGATTCACCAATCACGCCCAGCACTTCGCCAGGCGCAATGGTTAGTGAGAGGTCATCGACGGCACGGAAGGTGCCGCTAGGGCCGTGGAAATCCACGCTCAGGCTGTTGATGTGCAGAACGGGTGGTGTCTTGCTCAAAGTTAGGCTCATCGGCGATTGTTCCTCAGGCGCGGGTTGAGCGCGTCGCGCAGGCGGTCTCCCAACAGATTGACGGAGAGGGCCAGCAGAACCAGCGTCGCGGCCGGAAAGCCAATGATCCACCATTCCCCGGAAAACAGGAATTGCTGACCAATGCGGATCAACGTGCCCAGCGATGGCCGCGTGGGCGGCACGCCAACACCAAGATAGGACAGGGTTGCCTCTTCAATGACAGCAAGCGCCAGCCCAATGGTGGCAATCACCAGAACCGGTCCCGCAATATTGGGTAGGATATGCGTGAGCAAAATACGGGTGCGGCTGACGCCGATTAATTTTGCCGCTGCAACATAATCCTTGCGTTTTTCCACCAGCACCGCCCCGCGCACGGTGCGGGCAAATTGGGGCCAGTTGGAAAAGCCGATGGCAAAAATCAAAATCCACACGGCGGCTTGTTCCTGCTGTGACGCTGGAATGATGCCGTGGGCGATGCCGAAGATCAGCAGCGCGACAAGAATGGTGGGAAAGGTTAGCTGTGCATCGGCAATGCGCATGATCACGGCATCCACGGCATTGCCTGCGTAACCGCTGATTAGCCCCGCACCAACACCCAAGGCCAGCGATAAAAGCGTGGCGGAAAAGGCAACCAGCAAGGAGACGCGGCTGCCATAGAGAATGGACGAGAGAATATCGCGGCCCTGATTATCGGTACCCAGCCAAAATACCATGCCGCTGAAGGCATTGGCAGCCATGGGCGGTGTCATGCCATCCATCAAATCCAGCGTTGCTGGATTGAACGGATCATAGGGGGCAAGAAGCGGGGCAAACAAAGCAGCCAGCACCAGCACAATGGCCAGGCCACCCGCCAAGATGGTGACCGGGGAAATGCTGCGCCACCTGCGGCGTTTGGAAGAATCGAGAAGGGTTTGGGTGGTCATGGCATCACTCCGTGCCAGTGCGCACAATCCGCAAACGCGGATCGACGGCGTAATAGAGGCCATCAACAATCAGATTGATGAGCACAAACAGAGCTGAGATAAACACCAGATAGGCCGCCATCACCGGCACATCCACCGACTGCACCGAATTGATGAACAGTGAGCCAACACCCGGCCATTGAAACACCGTCTCGGTCACCACGGCAAAGGCGATGACTGAGCCAAATTGCAGACCTGCGACGGTGATGACGGGCACTAGCGTATTTTTCAAAGCATGACCAAAGTGGATGCTGCGGCGTGACAGGCCCCTGGCGCGGGCAAAGCGGATATAATCCTGCCGCAGCACTTCCAGCATTTCGGCCCGGATCAGCCGCATCAGCATGGTCATCTGAAAGAGCGACAGGGTGATGGCAGGCAAGATCAGCGAGCGCCAACCCGAAAGGGTCAAAAGGCCCGTAGTCCACCAGCCTAGCTTGACCGTTTCACCGCGCCCAAAAGACGGCAGCCAGCCAAGCTGCACGGAAAAGACTGCGATCAGGCCAATGCCGATCAAAAACGTGGGCAGCGATACGCCTACCAGCGACAGTGTCATGATCGCATGGGTCAAAACGCCCTTGGGCCGCAAAGCACAATAAACGCCGAAAAGACCGCCAAACAGCAGCGCAATCAGGCTGGATGCGGTGGCAAGCTCCAGTGTGGCGGGCAATCTTTCAAAAATCATCCGGGTCACGGGCTCTTGCTGCTTATAGGACGTGCCGAAATCGCCGCTGATGCCGCGTTTGAGAAAGGTGAGAAATTGGATGGGCACGGGCTGGTCCAAGCCAAGCCGCGCCTTGAGTTCAACCCTTTCATCCAGCCGAGTTTCCTGACTGGTCAGCGATTCCAAGGGATCGCCAACATAGCGGATCACGGCAAAGGCAATCAGCGCCACCGCCAGCATGACGCCTATGGATTGAAAAAACCGTCTGAGAATAAAACCTGCCATGCATCCCTATCCAATCATACAGCGCCGCGCGTTTGAGAAACCGCTCGGCGCTGTTAATTCACTCTATCGCAAGGCCATCCCGCCGCATCGGGCGGGGTGACGCGGGTTAACTGCCTGTGGTGAAGCGGTTAAACCGGGGTGTGTTGTTGGTTGGAATTTCAAGACCAAAGCCGTCGCGCACAGCCCAGGCAATGATCTGATTGTGCAGCGGCAGATAAAGATTCTGGTCCTTCACATAGGTCCAAAGCTCAGAGATGGTTTTATCCCGCTTGGCGACATCTACTTCTGTTCCCAGAGATTCGATTTTCGCATCAATGGCGGCATCCGAGAAATAGGTGGCATTCCACGCCCCATAGTGATCATTGGCGAATGGATCAGGTCGTTGAAATTATAGGCGCTATCATAGGTCGGAACACCCCAGCCGTAGAGGAAGAAATCGGACTTCCGGTCTGCCAGCAGTGGTGAATGCTGGGTGAAGGGCCGCGACGCCAGCGTGACCTTCACGCCAATGCGACCCAGAAAACCGACAACGGCTTGCGAAATCGCCTCGTCATTGACATAGCGGTTGTTGGGCGTGTCCAGCGTGATGGTGAAGCCGTCCGGATAGCCAGCTTCTGTCAGCAGCGCTTTTGCTTTGGCGATGTCGGGCTTGGAATAAGTATCCAGCGCCGGGGTCCAGCCATGCACGAAGGGGGGAACAATAATGCCGGTTGGCACGGAATTGCCGCGCAGCACCACGGTTTTCAGGGCTTCGCGGTCAATCGCCAGATCAAAGGCTTCGCGCACGCGCAGGTCGCTCAACGGGTTCTTGTCCTTGGCATTCGACGATGCAAGAGGGGCCTTGTCCAAGCGATAGCCTAAGAAGATCGATCGATTTTCCGGGGCAGTCAGCAGTTTGACGCCGGATGTTTTCTTCAGGCGCTCAATATCTTGCACAGGCACATCCTGCACAAAATCCACTTCGCCAGAGAGTAACGCAGCAATGCGGGTGGCGTTGTCAGCAATCGGTGTGTAGACGATTTCCGTAACACCCTGATTTTTCTCACCCCAATAGGCCGGGTTGGCTTCTAGTACGGTGCGGACACCCACTTCACGGGATTTCAGAATATAGGGTCCGCTGCCGTTGGCGTTGCGTACAGCAAAGTTGTCTTTGGAGGCTGCGGCATCCTGCACCTCCACCGCATTGTTCTTTTCAGCCCAGCTTTTGCTGAGAATATCGGTGCCTGTCAGGTTGTTGGGATAGATCAGGTTGGGCGCGCGCAGCGTCACCTCAACCTTGTCATCGCCAGCTGCTTTTACATCCACCACATCGGCATGCAATTGCCGCAGCTTGGATTTGTCCGAGCGGGCGCGGTTGATGGAAAACACCACATCCTCTGCGGTCAGGGCGGAACCGTCATGAAACTTGACGCTCTTGCGGATGGTAAACACCCAGGTTGCCGGTGCGCCATCCTTGACCTTCCATTCGGTCGCAAGCCGTGGCTCCAGCGCCCCCTTTGCATCGCGGGTCACCAGCGTGTCATAGATCTGGTCCAGCAATGCACCCGTGACGCCATCATTTTGCGCATTTGGGTCCAGTGTCAGTGCGTCCGACGCGCGCGCCCAGCGAAGGGTGGCTGCATCTGCCGTTGTTGCCAACAGGGAAAGGCCGAGAAATGCGGCAGCAAGGCCCGCAATATGCGATTTGATCATCAATAACTCCATCAGGGTGAGGGACAGTGCAGGGATGCCATGTCCCGTGAAAGCCAAGAGGTTAATTGATGATAAAATATATAGTTTATGTGTATTTATAAGGTTGTTTTGTGCTTTCCTGTCACGGTTTAGGAATTGATCCTGCTCTGTCTCGGCTTGGTTGTGTTATTCCATTCTCGAAAACGCAATTGCCGACCGTTGTTCAGAACAGTCGATCATGCGCCTGAGAAAAACCGGTTTTCCGGCCGGGGCAGGCCGAGATTGTCACGCAGGGTTACACCTTGATAATCCTTGCGGAAAAGCCCCTGACGTTGCAGCTCAGGCACCAGTTTTTCCACCACGTCATCCAGCCCCTGCGGCAAATAGGGGAAGACCACATTGAAGCCATCCGAGCCATGTTCCTGCAACCACTCGGCCATGTCTTCAGCGACACTTGCGGCGGTGCCGACAAAGGCAAGACCGGCGTAACCACCATAGCGCTGGGCAAGTTGGCGCACGCTCAAACCTTCTTCGCGGGCCAGTTTGAGCACCTGTTCGCGGCTGGATTTGCTGGCATTGGTGTCTGGAATCTCTGGCAGCGGCTGATCGGGGTCGAGCCCGGAAACATCATGCCCAAGCGAAATCGACAGCGAGGCGATCGCACTATCGTAATGCACAAGACTGTCCAGCTTCTGCCGTTTTGCACGGGCTTCTTCCACGCTGTCACCGATGATGATGAAGGCGGCAGGCAGAATTTTCAGATGATCGGGATTGCGACCAATCTTGCCCATCCGGCCTTTGATGTCGGCGTAGAGCGCCTTGCCGGCGGCCAGATCGCGCGGCGCGCAAAACACCACTTCGGCGGTTTCTGCGGCAAGCTGACGCCCAGGCTCCGATTGACCGGCCTGGACAATCACCGGCCATCCCTGCGGGGGGCGGGCAATGTTCAGTGGTCCACGCACGGAGAGTTCAGCGCCCTTGTGGTCGAGCACATGCATTTTATCAGGGTCAAAAAACTGACCGCTCTCGACATCACGGGTGAAGGCGTCATCTGCAAAACTGTCCCAAAGGCCGGTGACAACATCATAGAATTCTCGCGCCCGTTCATAGCGTTCGCCGTGTTCGACATGGGCATCGCGACCAAAATTCAAGGCAGAATCGGGGTTGGCGGTGGTGACAATGTTCCATCCTGCCCGGCCACCGCTGATATGATCAAGCGAGGCAAAGCGGCGGGCAAGGTGGTAAGGCTCTTCAAATGTGCTGGAGGCTGTCGCCACAAGACCAATATGACTGGTGAGAGCGGCTAAAGCGGATAACAGCGTGAAAGGCTCAAACGAGGTGACGGTGTGGCTGCGTTTGAGCGCCTCCACCGGCATGTTGAGCACAGCCAGATGATCAGCCATGAAAAACGCATCGAATTTTGCCGCTTCAAGCTTTTGCGCAAAAGACACGATATGGCTAAAATTGAAATTGGCATCGGGAAAGGCTCCCGGATAGCGCCAAGCACCCGTGTGGAGGCTGACCGGACGCATGAACGCACCCAGATGCAATTGTTTCTGTGTTGTCATATCAGCACGTCTCCGGAAAATGCCATTCGCAGCATGATGGTGTCAGTTGACCCGCCAACGCAACAGATGTGTTTCAAGGGCAGAGGCGAGACGATTGAATATAAAGCCAACCAGCCCCAGAATGATGACGCCGACCATCACCAGCGACATATCAAAACGTTCGCGTCCGGCAATCACCAATCCGCCAATGCCGGGCCCAACGGCCAGAAAATACTCCGCACCCACCGTGGCCAGCCAGGAATAAATCAGGCCAAGGTGAACGCCAGTGGCAATCATCGGCAAGGCGGAGGGCAGGTAAATGGTGGTAATCCGCTGGCGTGGCGATAACCGCAGCGCACGCCCAACCTCGATCAAATCACGCGGCACCTGACGGATGCCGTCAAATGTATTGAGAGCAATGGGGATAAAGGCCGCCAGCGCAACAAAGACGATTTTTGCCTGTTCGCCAAAGCCGAACCAGATGGAAATCAGCGGAATCCACGCCAGCAGAGAAATCTGTTTCAGCCCGTTGAAGGTTGGCATCACCAGCCGTTCGCCAAGTTTTGTCAGAGCCACAAGCGTGCCAAAGCTGATACCCAGCACGGCACCAATGCCAAAACCCGAGAGATTGCGCAGCAGGCTGGCACCGAGTTCTCCCACAAGGCCGTTGTCCAGAATCTCGCGCTTTGCCGTGTGCGCCACCTCTTCTAGACTGGGCAGAAAACGCGGATCGACCAGATGGGCGCGGCTGGAAACCTCCCAGATCAGCAGCAAAAGCAAAGGCAGAACTAAACCACGCCGAACACGGGTCCAGTTCACGGCAGAATGGGAGGAGGAAATATGGGCCATGATCACGCCTCCTCCTGCTTCCAGCGTTGCAGCAAGGTTTCGGTGCGCCTCAGGCCTCGATCCATGATAAAACCAACCAACCCGATCACCACCATGGCCACAATCACCGTATCCAGCCAGAACATTTGCCGACCCCAGACCAGCAAATAGCCAAGCCCTTCGGATGATGCCAGCAGTTCAACCCCCACCAGAGAGGTCCATCCATTGGTCAGGCCATAGCGAATGCCGGTGAAAATGGTTGGTGCGGCAGCGGGCAGCACAATTAGCCGCAGTTCCTGCCAGGGGCTGAAGCGAAAACTGCGGCCAACCTCACGATATTTCACAGAAACATTGCGGATGCCGGAAAATGTATTGAGCGTCACAGGCACAAACGCGCCCTTGGCGATGATGATAATTTTCAGCGTTTCTTCAATGCCCACCAGCAGCATCAGCAGGGGAATCCAGCCCAGCGTTGGGATTTGCGCAAGCGCCAGAAACAGCGGCTTGATATAATCCTCGGCACGGGGGGATAGGCCCATCAGCACGCCAAGCGACAGGCCAAGACTGGCCCCGATGGTAAAGCCAATGACGACGCGCCGCAGGCTGACGCCAGTGTGATAAAGCAATTCGCCATCGCCAATCAGATTGCTGGCTGTTTCATAGACATAGCGGGGTGCGGGTAAAATTTGTTCTGGCAGCCACCCCTGAACAGAGGTTAGCCACCAGAGCAACAGGAGGGCGAGTGGCAGCACCAGTGCCAGCAAGAGCGATGTGGCACTCTTTGGAATTCTGATCTGTCTTGTTCCCGTGTGGGGAACCAGAAGTTCTGCAACTTTCGCCATTGTTCGCGTCTCCGTTCAATGGTCAGGAAGCGTTCGGCTTGCCATCAGCACCATAGGCTTGCCAGAAGGTTTTCAGGCCAAGGCGTTCAAACGAGTTGTTGAGATATTTCGGCTCAAACCAGCCATTCAGATCGACATCGCGGCGGATCAAGCCAAATTCTTTGCTTTTAGCCGCCTGCTCCTTGTATTGCGAAATCAGCAGTTCATCGAGCAGTGGCGCGTTGCGATAGGCCAAAGTGTCATTGCTGAAATAGTCTTCAAGGATAGGCACGGGCGTGCCGGATTTGTGCCACAGCTCAAAAAGGGCTGTGCGGTTTGGCTCATCCGACGACCATTTGGCGGCTTTCACAAAGGCATCCACCACCTTCTGGGTGATCTCGGGATGGGCATCGATAAAGGCTTCGCGTGCCACAATGCCGGCGTTGCGGCCAAAGCGCGGATCATCGCCCTTGGTGGTGTAAACAATCTCGGCAGAACCATTGGCGGCCAGATTGATCAAGGCCGTATCACCAAAGGCAGCATCGATATCTTTGCTGGTCAGGGCAGCAACCGTGCCTGCGCTATCCAGATTGTTCACCTGCACATCGCGCTCTTTCAGTCCATGGGCTTCCAGAATCTTGACGGCAGCAAGATGGCCATTGGTGCCGCGTTGATAAGCGACTTTTTTGCCTTTCAGCTCTTCAACCGTTTTGATCCCCGATCCTTTGGCAACAGCCAGGTACAGCGGCTTTCTAGCGCCACTTGCCAGCAAAAATTTGGTTTTCAGACCATTGGCGCGGCCAATAATGGCAGGCAAATCGCCCTGATAGGCAAAATCCAGCTGGTTGTTGGCAAAGCCTTCATTCACAGCTGGTCCCGCACCCTTGAAAAACGTCCATTCGATCTTGACGTTCGGATCATTGGCGAATTCTTTTTCGAGATATTCGCCAGCGCGGGCTGTGGCCGCCGATGTTCCCTCGGCAAAGGGACGATTATCGACACCGATGGCCGCGTAGCCCACATGGATCACCAGAGGGTCTGCCGCCTGCAAAGGGCCGGATACAAGCGCCAGCAGACCAAGGCTGGTTGCGATACGCAAAAGAAAGGCAGATTTCATCAATAACTCCGTTCATGTCAGGCTGCCTACATCGCGTATTTCGGCGGTAAGGGCAGCCAATTGATATTATCCGTGGGAAAAGGCGGGTTGCGCCAAAGTGTTTTCGCGGGCGGGGAGGGGTCTTGGACCGCTTGACTGCCTCACCTCATCACTTCCATGCAAACTTTGCAGCACGCGGTCGCGGGCGGCGACAATTTCTGCGGAGGTGCGTCTGCGCGGGCGCTCAATCTCAACCGGGATGATGTCGCGGATACGGCCGGGCCGTGCCGACATCACCACCACACGATCGCCAAGATAAACCGCTTCTTCCACATCATGGGTCACAAGCACCATGGTGATGCGTTCTCGCGCCCAGATCTCCTGCAATTCATCCTGAAGCCGGGTTTTGGTCAGGGCATCCAATGCACCAAACGGCTCATCCAGAAACAGGATATTGGGCCGATTGACGAGACCACGGGCAATACCCGCCCGCTGCGCCATACCGCCGGAAAGTTGGTGGGGATAGGCTTTGGCAAACCCCGTCAGCCCAACCAGTTCCAGATGGTCCCTCACCAATTGCTGACGCGTGGCCTTGGGCAGACCGCTATTTTCCACGCCGACAGCCACGTTGCGCTCTACCGAGAGCCATGGAAACAGGCGCGGCTCCTGAAACACGATACCCCGCTCGAGGCTTGGCTCATTGACCACCTTTCCCGCATGGGTGATGGTGCCAGAGCTTGCGATATCCAACCCAGCAGCAATCCTCAGCAGGGTGGATTTTCCACAACCGCTGGCCCCGACAATGGTGACAAATTCACCCTCAGTGATGTCGAGATTAATGCTATCCAATGCATTCAACACCTTGCCATTGATATCGAACGACCGGCTGATATCTCTTATTGTCAGGTGCGCGCCTGCGGTCATGGATGGAATATCTCCCTCGTTTGGAGGGAGTTTAATTATATTCTATAAAATCCATAGGTAATATATTCTAATTATCGAACAGTTGTCGGATTTTCGTTTTTACCGAAAATCCGACATTGGCTGTGTCAGCCGAAAACAGCTTTTTGCACCGGACTTTCCTGAAGTACCGTTTGTTGCCTTGAAATCTCTGGCAGCTCCAGATTCGAGCGGAAATCATGGCCAACATAATCCGTATCAAGCAAATTGCGACGGCGAAGCTCTGGCAAAAGCCCGTTCAGCAACAGGTCTTCCTGATCGGGGTTGCCAAGGCCATGCAGCGAAATCACATCCAGCACGCCAGCCCGGAACCGTTCTTCAATGGCATCGGCGAGCTGCTCTGGTGTGCCAGCAACTGACCAATGGCCGGTATCCTGTGCGTGAATGATCAATTGCCGCAACGTCAACCCTTCACGGGCATAGCGGCGGAAAATCTCCACCCGTCCGCGTCTGCGGTTGATGCTGGTGACTTCGGGCAACAGTGCCTCGGGCAGAGGCTTGTCCAGCGGCAGATCGGACAGATCAAGATGGCCGCCGAGCATATCTGCCAGTTTCAGGCGACCTTGCTCATAGTTGATTTTCTCGTGCTTTTCCTTCACCCGTCGCGCCACATCGGCATCGCTTTCACCGATCACCGAGTGGAAGGAGTTCATGATGAAGGGCAGGCCATGCCCACGCCCAAATCCCTTGGCGCGCTTTCGAAGGTCGGTTGCAAAGGCAATGGCATCCTCCAGCTTCGACTGAGAGGTATAGACCACCTCGGCATAACGTGCGCCAACATTGACGCCAGCCTCCGATTGCCCCGCCTGAAACTGCACTGGGCGGCCCTGTGGCAGCGGCGGCACATTCAGTGGCCCTTCGACTTGAAAATGCTGACCGCGATAATTGATCGGGTGGAATTTTGAGGGGTCGATGGAAATGCTACCGGAATTGCGGCGGGTGGCGGCGTCACGCTCATTGGCATCGTAGAGGGCGTTGACCACTTCAATGAATTCAGCCGCCCGGGCATAGCGCTCTTCCGGGCTTGCCAGTGTTTCGCCAAAATTTTCTTCGCCAACAGACGATGTCACAGCATTCCATCCCGCGCGGCCACCGCTGGCGTGGTCTAGCGTGCCAATCTGGCGGGCCAGATTATAGGGGTGGTGGAAGGTGGTGGACACGGTGGCAATCAAGCCGATCTGTGATGTCACTTGGCTTAACGCTGCCAGCTGAATGATTGGCTCATTGGTGCCGGTGGTGCCTGCCAGCCCTGCCGGGTCGGTTTGCAACAAATCGGCGGTGAACAGGCCGGTGATTTTCTCAGATTCAGCCTTGCGGGCCAGATCAGCGGCGCGCTTGGCCCCTGCCTGCGGGCTTGCATCATTGGCGGCGGCGGTGAGATTGCCTGCTCCTACCAGAGTTTTCAGGCGGCGAGACGATGGGCGGGTCATGGGGAACTCCTTGGTTTGTCTTGTCTTCTCAGGCCAGCGTGGGAACGGCATCCAGCAGGGCACGGGTGTAGCTGTGGCGTGGGGTAGAAAACACGTTTTCCACCTGACCGGTCTCGACAATCTGGCCATCCTTCATCACCACCACGCGGTCTGTGAGGTGATGCACAACGCCCAGATCATGGGAGATAAACAGCAGCGATGTGCCCGATGCAGCCTGAAGCTCGGCCAGCAAATCCAGCACCTGCGCCTGCACTGACACATCCAGCGCGCTCACCGGTTCATCGGCCACCAGCAGTGTGGGGTGCGGGGCAAAGCCACGGGCAATGGCCACGCGCTGGCGTTGGCCACCGGACAATTCACGGGGATAGCGGCTGAGAAAACTGCGGTTGAGCCGCACGGCATCCAGCACTTCAATCACCCGCTTGCGGCGGGCATCGCCATAGACGCCAACGGAATCAAGGCTTTCGCCAACGATTTTTTCCACGGTATAGCGGGGATCAAACGAGCTGAGTGCGTCCTGCGCAATCAATTGCATATGGGCGCGTCTGGGTCTGCGCTGGGCCTCGCTGATATTGCTCCACGGCTTGCCATCAATCAGCACAGCGCCACCATCCGGCTCCACCAGACCGAGAATGATTTTGGCAACAGTGGTCTTGCCTGATCCGGATTCGCCGACAATGCCCAGCGCTTCGCCAGCCGCGAGATTGAAAGAAACGTCATTGACCGCAAGCGAGGTGCCATAGCGTTTCACCAGATTGTTGGCGCTCAAAACAATGCGGCCCTCATCAATCTGCTTGGGCGGCAGCGCAATGCGGATAGGTTCAGCCGGGCGTTTCAATTCAATCTCTGTCGAGGGTGACAGGCGAAAGCCTTTGGAGCTCGCCGATGGCACGGCATCCAGCAATTGTCGTGTATAGGGATGCTCCGGGGTCTTCAGGATTTTAGCGGTTGGGCCTTCCTCAACAATGTATCCATTGTTCATCACCAGCACCCGGTCCGCCAATCGTGAGACAACGGCCAGATCATGGCTGATCAGCAGCAGCGTATGGCCCGCCTTACGCCGTTCTGCCAGCAGATCAAGAATTTGCTTTTGCACCGTGGCATCCAGCGCCGTGGTTGGCTCATCGGCAATCAGCAGGGCAGGGTGGCGGGCGATTGCGGTGGCAATCAATGCCCGTTGGCGCAAGCCGCCAGATAGCTCGTGCGGATATTGCGGCAAGCGCCGGTCAGGATCAGGAATGCCGACAGATTGCAGCAGGGCGCGGCTGTCTTGCAGCAAATGCGGGTGTTTGAAAAAGCCACGACGGCCAAAGGCATCGGACAATTGCTGCGACACACGGCGCAAGGGATCAAGCGACACCAGCGCATCTTGAAGCACAAAGCCCACCTTTGTGCCGCGCAAAGCGCGCCATTGTTTCTCGCCGATACCCAGCACCGACTGGCCTTCGATGTCGAACTGGTCTGCACTGATTTTTGCCCCCGGCCCGGACAGGCCAAGCAGCGCGCGTGCCGTGACGGATTTGCCAGAACCGGATTCGCCAACAAGGGCCAAGGTTTCCCCGGCATGGATTGTCAGATCAAGGCCATGCACAACATTATGGTCGCGCCCATCTTTTGGAAAGCCGATGGTGAGGTTGCGGATCTGGATCAGCGGGGTCATGCCTGTCTCCTGCCTTCAAATGCTGCCTGCCAGCGGCGTCCCAACACGCTGATGGCAATCACGGTGACGGTAATGGCCAGCCCCGGCCACACGCCAATCCACCACGCCACGCGCAAATAATTGCGCGCATCGGCCAGCATCGCCCCCCATTCGGGTGCTGGCGGCTGCGGACCCATGCCGAGAAAACTGAGGCCCGCCGCGTTGATGATGGCAGTGCCAAGGCCGATGGTGGCCAGAATGGGCACCTGCGCAATGGCATGTGGCAGCACATGGCGAAACACCAGAACCGGGCGGGTCAGCCCAAAGGTCTTGGCCTGTTCCACATAGCCGCTTTGGGCAATCACAAAGGTTTGGGCGCGCACCACCCGGGCAAAGCGAGGAATGGAGGCAACCCCCAGCGCAAAAATCAGATTGAGCGTGCCGGGGCCGGTAAAGGAAATCAGCACCAGCGCCAGCAATAGATCGGGAAAGGACGAGACTACATCGAGAAAACGGGTGATGAACTCATCCACCAGCCCGCGCGATAGCCCGGCTAATAGGCCTAGCAGGGAGCCGAACAGGGCCGCAATGGTAATGGCGCTGACGCCAATCAAAATGGAATAGCGCGTGCCATAGACCACACGGGAGAACACATCCCGCCCCAGATGATCGGTGCCAAACCAATGGTCTGCTGAGGGTGGCAATTGTGCTTGCAAGGGATCGGCAGTGATGGGATCAGCCGATGTGAGCAGCGCGGGCCACAGCGTGGAAATAGCAACGAGAACCACGACCAGAACGGCAATCAGCAACCCCGGGCGGGCGACAATGCTGCGCAAAACATCAATTGTGCGCTCAAGGTTGCGATCCGGCAGTGTGGAGGAAAGGCTCATCGCACATCCTCCAGCACCTGAGTTCGCAAACGTGGATCAAGCCGCAGATAGAGCACATCCACCGCCGTGCTCAACACCACATAGGTAAAGGCCGAGAGAATGGCCACCGCCAGCACCACGGGCAGGTCATGGGCGAGAACGGCGTTGACCGTGACGCGCCCCAAACCCGGCCTACCAAACACGGACTCGGTAATTACCGCACCGGAGAGGAGATTGCCGACCAGCCAGCCGGTGAGCGTCACGGCAGGCAGGGCCGCATGGCGAAGTGCGTGGCGCAACCGCAGCACAAGGCTGTGCGTGCCCCAGCTGCGCACAGTCAAGGCAAAGGGTTCTTCCAGCGCCCGCTCCAATCCCTCACGCAACACTTGCGCAATCA
Organism: Agrobacterium vitis; assembly: GCF_014926405.1. Taxonomy (NCBI): domain Bacteria; kingdom Pseudomonadati; phylum Pseudomonadota; class Alphaproteobacteria; order Hyphomicrobiales; family Rhizobiaceae; genus Gillisella; species Gillisella vitis. Next base: position 560,786 of record NZ_JACXXJ020000004.1, on the reverse strand, counting down.
CCGCCCCCAGCGGCAGGCCAAGCGCGAAGGCTGGTAGCACCAGCGCCGAAAAGCTCCTGTCGCCGGAGACGGGAAACAGTTTCAGCGTGAAAGAAAACACAAACAACAGCAGAATGCCAAGCCAGAAGGATGGCGTGGAAATCAGCAGCAATTCCAGCCCACCAGCAATGATACGCGGCACGCGTTTGGCCGCTGTCACCACCGCAATGGTGACGGCGAACGCAATAGCGACCGTGAGGGCTGCCGCCGTCAGTTTCAGCGTTGGCAGGATCTGCGACAGCACAAGCCCGGAAACATCGGTTTGCAAAATATAGGACCGCCCGAAATCACCATGCAGAATCCGGCCCAGATAATCGATATATTGCACATACACGGGATCATTCAGCCCCCATTCTGCGCGAATGGCGGCCTCCACTTCCGGCGTACGCAGCTGTTCGCCAATCAGCAGGCTGACAATATCGCCGGGAGCCAGATGCAGGCTGATGAAACTCAACGTCACCGCCGCCCACAACACCAGCAGACCAGAGCCAATCCGTGTCAGGATCTGCCCTGTCAGACTGCTGCGCCTGAGCCGGAACCGGCTTGAACGCCAAGTAGCGGGGGCTTGGCCAAGGGTGGTTGTCTGCTCGGCATCCATGGTGGTCGCTCCTGTTGTGGGTTTCAGAGGGATGGTGACGCACTGGAATTACTGGCTGCGCCAGATGTCGTAGGCGCTTTCCGGCAATTGCTTGAACGGACGAAACGCAATGCCCTTGATCTGGCTTGCCGCTGCAATCTGGTCTTCCGGCTCATAGAGCGGCAGGGCATAGGCCTGATCAACAATGGCGAAATGTTGCAGTTTGGAATACAGCGCAAACCGCTTGGCGTGATCCAGCGTGCCTGCGGCTTCTTTCAGCCATTGCTCCAGTTCCGGGGCCTCAGCGCGGCTGTAGTTGATGGAGCCACCCTTGGCCAGCGGCAGATAGTGGAACTCGATATCCACGGCATCGGTTGGGGTGTTGGAGTTGGCAATAGAGCCAAACTGTCCGGTTTTGCGCCGATCCGTATAGGTTCCGGCATCGACAAACACGATGGCCAGATCAATTCCGGCATTTTGCCGCGCCTGCGCCTGCAAGGCTTGCAGCAACACATCGCGCTGGTCGCGCACGGTGGCCTGCGCTTGGATCACCTCAATGGTCAGCCGTTTGCCGTCCTTGGTGCGAAAGCCCTGGGCATCGCGGTTGGTCCAACCTGCCTCATCCAACAACTGATTGGCCAGCTTGGGATCGGCTCCATAAGTCTTCTCAATGCTCTTGTCATAAAATTGCGTATCGATGGGCGAGGTAATGCCCCAGGCTCGGGTGCGCTCACCGCGATAGACGGCCTTTAGCACCGCATCAACATCAATGGAGGCCACCAGCGCCTTGCGGATTTTAACATCCTGCGTTGGTCCCCATGTGACATTGAGAAACAGCGAATAGGGCGTGCCGGTGTTGAGCGCTGTCTGATAACTATACTCGGCATTGCCCTTGAACAGGCTGGCATCATTGCCAGAAACGCCTTCTATCACATCCACCTGCCCGGAGGTCAGAGCACCGATGCGCACCGAGGATTCCGACAGAAAACGATAGGTCACCTCATCCAGATAGGCAGGGCCTTGATGGCCTGCATTGGCAGATGCCCAATGATAATCAGGATTTCTGATAAACTGGATTTCCTGCCCCTTGGCGTAGCGCTTCAGGATAAAGGGTCCGGTTCCGGCAATTTCCGGTCCACCGGATTTCAATTGCTGGGAATTAAAAGCAGCGGGCGAAAGAATTTCGAGGCTGGCTGCATAATCCAGAAAGGGTGCATAAACATCACTCAACGTGAACGCCACGGTGTGGGCATCCACGGCCTTTGCTTCTGCGATGCGCGAGACCGGACCTGCGCTGGTGCTGCCCGAATAGGCGGCATCCTTCAGCTGCTCAAAATTGGTGACCACCGCTTTGGCATCGAACACCTGCCCATCGGTAAAGCGCACATCATCGCGCAGCTTGAATGTGTAGGTCTTGCCATCACTGGAAATGCTGTATTCTGTTGCCAGCCATGGCACATAACCGCCATCGGCTTTGCGGGCGAGAAGCGATTCATAGGCGTTGCGCAGCAACAGTTTGGTTTTGTCTTGACCATTCAAATGCGGGTTGAGCGTTGCAGGCTCGGTCTCGACGCCCCATGTCAGCTTGCCACCGCTGACTGGCTTTTGATCTGCTGCCCAAACGATCGTGGGGAGGGCCGTTGCGGCAGCCAGAGCAAGGCCTAGCCCAAACCCAAGATTGAGAACATGTCTACGGATAATCATAAGAGTGTTTCTCCAGAATTTGAAATGGTTTTCTTTTTTGGGTTTTAGCCTTGGAGCCAGATGTCATAGGCGTTTTCGGGAAGGCGTCTGAACGGACGAAAGCCGACGCCCTTGACCCGGCTTGAGGCCGCAACCTCGTCGTCTGGGACATACAGCGGCAATCCATAGGCCTGCTCTACCAGCACGAAGCGTTGCAGCTTGGCGTAAATCTCGAAGCGCTTTTTGGCATCCAGCGTCGAGGCAGCCTCATCCAGCCACGCGGCAACTTCCGGTGCCTCGGTGCGGCTGTAATTGATTGAGCCGCCTTTGTTGCGTGGCAGGTAATGGAAATAGATGGTCAGGCCATTCTGCTGAAGCGTGGTGGAATTGGGCAATATGCCGTATTGGCCATCCTTGTCCCGGTTGGCGTAGGTGCCGGAATCGACATATTGCAAGGCAAGATCAATGCCTGCATTTTGGCGGGCCTGTGCCTGCACGGCCTGAAGCAGAATGTCGCGCTGGTCCCGCAGCGTGGCCTGCGATTGCATGATGTCGATGGTCAGCCGCTTGCCGTCCTTGGTGCGAATGCCGTCGGCATCGCGGCTGGTCCAGCCCGCGTCATCCAGCAGCGTGTTGGCCAGTTTTGGATCAAAACCATAGCTGCCCTCAATGCTTTTATCGTAAAAATCCGTATCGGCGGGGGTCAGAACACCCCAGGCGCGCTGGCGCTCACCGCGATAGACCGATTTTATTGTGCGATCGACATCAATGGCGGCCTGCAAGGCTTTGCGCACCTTCACATCCGCTGTCGGGCCGCTGGTGCTGTTGAAATACAGCGTATAAGGCGTGCCGGTGTTGATGGCGCTTTGATAGGTAAAATCAGGATTGTTCTTGAATAATTCGGCGTCATTGCCGGGAATGCCCTCAATCACATCCACTTGGCCCGAGGAAAGCGCACCGCTGCGCACAGCCGATTCCGAGAGGAAGCGATAGACCACTTTATCAAGATAGGCTGGCCCCTGATGCGAAGCGGTTGCAGGTGCCCAGTTATAGGCCGGGTTGCGGATAAAACTGATTTCCTGACCCTTGATATATTTGTCGAGAATGAAGGGGCCGGTTCCGGCAACCTCCGCTCCACCGGATTTCAATTGCGATGACGCAAAGGATTTCGGGGCAATGATATCAATCCATGTGATGCCATCCAGAAAGGGTGCATAAACCCGATCCAGCGTAATCACCAGCTTGTGTCGTTCTACAGCTTTGACGCTGGAAATGCGTGCCACATGGCCAGCACTGATGCTGCCGGAATAAAGCGGTTCTTTCAGCTTGAGAATATTGAGCGCAACCGCCTCTGCATCCAGCGCCTCGCCATTGCTGAAGGTTACATCATCGCGCAGCGTGAAGGTATAGGTTCGGCCATCCTCGGAGATCGCGTAATCCTTCGCCAGCCACGGCACATAGCCGCCATCCGGCGTGCGGGCCAGCAACGATTCATAGGTGTTGCGCAAAATCAGCTTGGCCTTGGCCTGACCGTTCAAATGCGGATTGAGCGTTGATGGCTCCGTTTCCACCCCCCATGTCAGCGTGCCACCGTGAACGGGGGCATCCTTTGCAGCCGCATGGGCACTCTGCCGATTGGCGACGATGGAAAGGGCAACAATCGCCGCTCCACCGAGAAAATCTCGTCTTGTAACCACGGTGCAAATCCTGACATGAAAGGGGTGCGGTTTTAGAGTCTGTCAGGTTCAGATTGAACCAGACAGACTCTAAACTTCTTTGTTTTCGTTTGTCTTTTCGGGAAAACCGTGTTCCACTTTTCCCTGACAAACTCTAGGCGGCCAGCGCTTTGCGCCCGCCTGCCAACAGCTCAATGGTCTCCAGCCGGTTTGCGCCTTGGGAGACCGGGCAATCGACAATAAATTCGCCAATGCCATAGCTGCGATGCAGCCGCTCCAGCTCGTCATGAACCCGCGCTGGTGTGCCGCGAATAACCCGCGGTGTGCGCTCCTCAATCCGATATTGCTGCGCGCCTGTCTGGCGGACATAGTCCAGCGCCTGTTCCCGGCTGCCGACATTCACGCCCTGACCGCTTTCGATCTCGACGCGGAAACGGCGGATGTCTCCTGTCAGGCTTTCCGCCAGCGCATCAGTTTTGGCCACGACCACACTGACGGCCAAAAGCGCGGATGGACCGCCCGCCGCCCGGTAGGCGCTCAAGGCATCATGGATCGCGGTTTCTTCGCCATTGATGTGCCCGGCATAGACGAAGTTCCAGCCAAGCCTCGCTGCCAGCCGTGCGCTGTCGGGGCTGGCTCCCAGAAGAAAACGCTCTGCCGGTTTTTCCGGTGCGGGAAAGGCCGCAAGATGGTCTGCGTTGGCCTCAATACTGGCATCATGGTGCAAGAAGCCATCCAGCTCTTCCAGCTGCGCCTCAAACGAGGGCTTTTTGGCCGGATCGAACGCACCTTGCAGGGCGCGGGTGGAAAGCGGCATGCCGCCGGGGGCCTTGCCAATGCCAAGATCAACGCGACCGGGCGCGAGTGCCGCCAGAAGATTGAAATTCTCCGCCACTTTATAGGCACTGTAATGCTGAAGCATCACGCCGCCGGAACCGATGCGAATTCTGCGCGTGTGCGCCAAAAGAAAGCCAATCAACACTTCTGGCGATGAACTGGCGAGCTTGGCCGCATTGTGATGTTCGGCCACCCAAAAGCGCGAAAAACCCGATTCTTCAGCCTTTTCGGCCAAAGTGAGGGTGCGTTGCAGGGCAGATGTTGCGCTTTCAGCGCCATCAAGCGGAGACTTATCGAGAAAGCCGAGGGCGTAGGACATTCATCCTCCCGTGCCGGTTTGAAAGATAATAACAAGAGTTAATCTATATTTTTTATAAACTATTAAATCGAGCAAGGATCTTCCAATATTCAAGGCATGCATAAAACATCGTGGCGTGCAAAGCGCTTCCTGAAGATGCATCCTTGAGGCGTAAACATCGACCGACATTTGCATCACAGGCGAGGGGATACCGGCGGCCGAGATGGCATCCCGAAACGATCGGTCGCGCACACTCTTGATACCGGAGACACCCTATGACTGACATTCTTGTCCGGTCCTCACTTCAGGACCCGGCAGCGCAGCCGCTGATTGACGGGCTGGTGAGCGAATATGATGGACGATATGGCGCCGATAGCCGTGCTGGCGGGGCTTTGGCAGAGATACTCCGCTATCCGGCAGCGATTTTTACGCCGCCGCTGGGTGATTTTCTGCTGCTCCAGCGCAATGGCAAGACCATTGCAGGCGGGGCTTTCATGAGCCACGATGATGAGACAGCCGAGCTGAAACGGATCTGGACCCACACTGAGTTACGCCGTCAGGGCCTGGCGCGGAAGATCGTGCTGGCGCTGGAAGAGAAAGCCGCTCAGCTTGGCTATACGCGGGCCTATCTCTCCACCGGCTTTCGCCAGCCGGAAGCCACGGCGCTCTATATTTCTCTTGGCTATCGCCCTTTATTTGATGTGGCAGCCGATCCAACCCTTTACCGTTCACTGCCGTTTGAAAAGCATATCGGCACAAAGGCTGGCCAGCCTGCAACCAGTCCTGTCTATCCCCCAGCGGCTTCCTTTGAGGAGGCAACAGACCGCGTGAAGGCGCTGAAGGCCACGCAGGAAGCCAAGATTACGGCCCGTCTTGCCCGCTTTGAAGCCACAGCCGCCTGAGTGCCTCACCCCATCCGCCAAGCTGACAATCGAATTTCCTCTGGAGCCTCATCATGCCTCTCTCCCATATCAAACATTTTGCCTTTCTCATTCCCGGCAGCTACCGGGAGGATAACCCGGCTGAGGGGTTGGAAGAAACGCTGCGCCTGTTCGAGCTGGGTGAAGAACTGGGCTATGATAGCGCCTGGGTGCGCCAGCGCCATCTGGAGCGCGGTATTTCTTCTGCCTCAACCTTTCTGGCCGCCGCCTCGCAGCGCACCTCTACCATCGGGCTCGGCACAGCGGTGATCCAGCTTGGCTATGAAAATCCATTCCGTTTGGCGGAAGACCTCGCCACTGTGGACGGACTTTCACGCGGGCGGTTGAATGTTGGCGTTTCCGTCGGCGCGCCACCCTTTGCTCATCTGATTGCGCCGTTTGTTGATCCGGCTCCCGAGGCTGATTACTCCCATGCCCGCGCCGAAAAACTGGCCCTTGCCCTGCAATCCAAGCCTCTCGCGACTGAGACTGTGGCAGGCAATGCCGCCGGTGCGCAAATTCCGCGTGTGAGGCCTCTGGCACCTGGGCTGACGGATCGTTTGTGGTACGGCGGCGGCTCGCAGAAATCAGCGCGTTGGGCGGGTGAGACTGGCTTTAATCTGTTGAGCGGCAATATCATTACCGGCGAGCAGACCGATGATTTTCTCACGGCCCAGCGGGCCTTGATCGAGACATTTCGCCAGCATTGGCAACACGAGCGCACCCCGCGTGTGGCCCTTGGCCGCGTGATCTTGCCAACCGATAGCGCCAGCCCGGAAACCCGCCGCCGCTACGCGGAGTTTGTGGAGGAGCGCAACAAGCGTACCCATGCCCCCCAAGGCCCACGCCGCACGCTGATCCTGCCCGATGTGGTTGGCACAACGCCGGAAATTATCGAGATCTTGTCGCGTGATCCGGTTCTGCCACTGGTGTCGGAATTCCGGCTGGAACTGCCTTACGATTTTCATGCCGAGGAGTATACGCAGATCATTGAGGATTTTGCCCAGCTCATTACGGCACAGGGCAAGCGCAAGGCGAAACTCAGCCTTGCGGCTGGCTAAGACGCCCCCTCATCATTTGGACACTGGATCAAAACCATGACACAGGCACATCCTTTCCTCTTGGGCATTGGCGTTGATGCGGCAGCCCGCGACAGCAAAAGGCCAGCAGACTGGCAGGGTTTCTGGAGCGCGCTGATTGCACGTCTTGATGGCGCAGCCAGCTTCTTGACGCTTGAAGATGGCTTTGCCCGCAACGACGATGGGTTGGATGCTGTGCTGCTTGCCAATTGGCTTGGCGCGCGCAGTCGCAGCATTGGCATTATTGCCGGCGCTGCGGTGAATTTTCTGGAGCCTTTTCATGTCTCCACTGCCATCGCCACGTTGGATTACGTCACACAAGGTCGGGCCGGGCTTTTGCTCCAGCGTCTGGACCAGGCAAGGGCAGAACAAGCGGGTCGAGCCCTTGGACGCTTAAACGGCTTTCCCGCCATTGCCGCGCATGATCTTGATCGCGACGCGATTGATGCCGGTGAGGTCATTCGCAGGCTTTGGGACAGTTGGGAAGACGATACGGTGATCCGTGATCCTGTGAGCCAGCGCTTTCTGGATGGCGCAAAGCTGCATTATATCAACTTTGAAAGCCCGAATTTCCGGGTGCTTGGTCCGTCGATTACGCCCCGCCCACCACAGGGTCAGCCGGTGGTGGCGTTGTCATGGACAGGCACGGAGGATATTGCCTTGGCAAAGGCGGCAGATGTTGTTTTTGTGGCTGGCCATCAGCAACAGCTCTCGGAGCTTGCGGCACAGATGAACGGCGGCTCAAAAACATCCGGGCCTGTTTTGGTGGCAGATATTGCCGTGGGTGCAGATGCCGTTGAGCGGCTGACGCAAACGGCAACAGCAGGATTTGGCGCTGTGCGTCTGGTGTTGTCCGATCCCCAAACGCAGATAGACCAAGTACTGCATGAGATATTGCCCGCCCTGCGGAGCGCAGGTCTTGTGCGCGAGCCTTCAGGCAACACACTACGCGCCCGGTTTGGATTGCCCACAGCCATCAATCGCATCACCGCCGCTGCCTGAATTGAGAGAGATAAGTCTATGGCCAAAAAACAGATCATCCTCGGGGCGCAATTTCCGGGCGTCAACAATTTCACCGTCTGGAGCGATCCGGCAGCGGGAAGCCAGATTGAGTTTTCGTCCTTCCAGCATTTTGCCCAATCGGTGGAGCGCGGGAAATTCGACTTTATCTTTCTGGCCGAGGGCTTGCGATTGCGCGAGCAGAAGGGTCGTTTTCACGAGCTGGATGTGGCGGGCCGCCCCAATACGCTGGCAATTCTGACTGCTTTGGCATCCATAACCCAGCATGTTGGTCTGATTGGCACCCTGACCACCACCTTCAATGAACCCTATGCACTGGCAAGACAGCTGGCGACGCTGGATAGTCTCTCCGGTGGGCGGTCCGGATGGAATGTGGTGACCTCGCCCGGTGCCTTTACCGGGGCAAACTTCCGTCGCGGCGATCATCTGCCCTTTAAGGAACGCTATGAACGGGCGCGTGCGTTTATCGAGATCTCCCGCGCCGTCTGGGCAGGCGAAGACTTCACACATCACACGAAACATTTCGACATTGCGGGACGCTCCAGCCTTGCGCCGCTGCCGCAAGGTGCGCCTGTTATCGCGCAGGCGGGCGATTCAGAAGAGGGACGCGAGCTGGCCGCAAGTCATGCCGACGTCATCTATTCTCGCCATGGCACGCTGGAGGCGGGCCAAGCCTTTTATAAGGATGTAAAATCGCGGCTGGCAAAATATGGCCGCAAGCCCGATGCCTTGAAGATATTGCCCGGTGCGAATTTCATCATTGGTGACAGCTTGGAAGATGCACAGGACAAGCTGAGAGCCATTCGCCTGCAACAGCTCAGCCCAAAGACGGCGATTGTGTTTCTGGAACAGGTCTGGAACCGCGACCTTTCCAGCTATGATCCCGATGGTCCGTTGCCCAGCATTGAGCCTGATACGGCGGAGGAAAAACTGGCACAGGGCCGCGCCAACAATCTGGACGCAAAGGGCCGCCTTGAAACCGCACAGCAATGGCGCGAAATTGCCGAGCGCGATCATCTCAGCATTCGTGAGTTGATCATTCGCGTCACGGCGCGTCAGCATTTTATCGGCACGCCACAAACTATTGCGGATGACATTGACCTCTATGTTCAATCGGATGCCGCAGACGGGTTTGTCTTCGCTCCGCACATCACGCCGGGCGGCTTTGACACGTTCGTGGAAAAAGTGATTCCGATTTTGCAGGAGAAAGGCGTGTTCCGCACTGATTATGCGGAAGATAGCCTGCGTGCGCGCCTTAACCTGCCTTTGAGTGAGAATGCTGCTTCAAACACGGTTGGCACGACACGAGAGACCATCGCGGCATTGCGGGCCTGAAGACTGAGCATTCTATTATATCAAGGCTCGAAGATACTAACGCATCTCCGCCAGACAAGAGTTTCGAATATCTCAAATGCATCAAGGGTTTGAGATATTCGAAAATGGCTCTCGGTATTCTTTTTTAGATATTTCACGCCAGCGCATTTGTCACAGTCGAAAGCTCCGGAAAGCAGGGATGGGATGTCATTCGCCGTTCAATGCAATTTTCAGTAGAATTTATATGTCAGGGGCTCGATCTGGAATAATATGCTCTAATGATAGCTATAATGTGGAAAATATGCACTTATTTTGCGTCTCCATGCTTATTAGGATTGATGAATTTGAAAAAATAGTCTATAAATTAAGTAGAAAAAGGAGATTGCCATGACCGTTCAAATGACAGCACGACGTTGCGCCCCATCGCTGGCACCGGTCTTTTATTCTCCTTGTTGTTGCTCGCGCTCATTCAATCGGAAGCAAAATTCAGCATAGAGCAAACCTTGGCCCGAGGGGCATGTGAGGCACGTCATGACGAAACAAGTTATTGAATATCAGGGCATCCCAGTGGGAATCGCAGTTCCGCACAGCAGCAATCTTCTGCGGTTTATTGCCGTTAAATTCCATGTGATTGATCTGGATGATCGGGTCTATCCATCGGTCAGCGATTTGCAGGCGGCCATCCGCATGCATGTGAACGCGTCCCAAGCTCTGGCAGCCTGATTTTACCCGCTACACCAGAGCCATTGTCAGAATGATTTCCGGATAAACGAGGACAGCGCCACGAACCTTGAATGGTTCTGGCGCTGTAATGCTATTTGAGAAGACAGTGCGAAACCATGATAATGGGCAAAAAAACAGGCCCCTTTGTCGGGGCTTGCTCAATGTTTAGCTGTTTTTTGCAAGGCTGGCATAGGCAAGGTTGCCAATCAGACCTTCCGCGCCATAAGCGTAATTGCGCACGCGCTTGTTGCCCACCACGGGTTGGATGGGGGAAACGAGATTGATCACAGGAAGATCGCGGGCGATGATCACCTGAAAATCCCTAAACAATTGGGCGCGTTTTTCGATATCCGGCTCCACGGCAGCCGCTTCCAGCAGGCGATCGACCTCAGGGTTTTCGTAGTGGCTGGCATTGGAAAAGGGCAGGCCGAGCTTGAAATTCTTACTCCAATAGACCCGCTGCACACCGGCTGTTGGATCGAACGTGTTGGAGAGCGATTCCACCGAAAGATCCCAGGCGCGGTCCGTATAGACCACTTTCACATAGGTGCCGAAATCGAATTTTTGAATATCCGCCTCAATGCCGATCTTGATCAGCGCCTGCGCGATAAAGTCGGAATAACTCGCGGGATTAAACGGATTGGTCGTGACCCGGAGCTTGAAGCGCTTGCCATTGGCTTGACGGCGAAAGCCCGCTTCATCCAGCAGTTTTTCGGCCAAGGCCACGTCATATTTGGCAAATCCAATATCGGGATTGTGGAATTTTGCCAGGCCGGGGCTGATCGGCGTGGGTGAGGGGATGCCATAGCCATAGAGCACGATATTGATCAGCGCCTTAACATCGATGGCATGGGCAATGGCTTGGCGGACTTTCAGCTCCTTGAGGTAGCTGTTTTCCAGATTGATCACCAATTGGTTCTGCTGGCCCGCATAGGCATAGATCTGATCATCGACCTTGAGTGTCGCAACACCTTTCAGCCGATCAAGATCGGAGAGGGGCACTGGATTGGGGCCAATATCGGCCTCGCCGGTTTCAAGGGCGGCCGAGCGGGCGCTGGCATCATTGATCAACCGCAGAATAACGCGGTCGAGATAGGGCCGGGGCGCATCCCAATAGGCGGCATTGCGTTCCAGCAGAATATGGCTGCCCGGCACCCATTCCTTCAGCGCAAAGGGGCCGCTGCCAATAATCTGCTGCGGCTTTGGATTTTCTGTGGGCTTGAAGGTCTCAAAAATATGCTTTGGCACAATGGGCGATTCAGAGCCGGACAGGGCCGTGATCAGCGCTGGCGTCGGCTTGGACAGGGAGAGCTTTGCCACCAGCGGATCGCTGGTATCAATGCTTTCCACCGTTGCAAAAATAGCCCGTCCCCGCGGATGGGCTTCCTTGAGGCGGAAAATCGAAAAGGCGACATCCGCCGAGGTTAGCGGCTTGCCATCATGGAAGGTCACATTGGGGCGCAGATGGAAGATATAGGTCTTACCGTCAGGTGAAATGCTCCATTCCTTGGCCAGCGCCGGTTTGGGCGTCAGGTCATAATCATAGGTCAGCAAGCCATCGAAGATTTTGGCTCCGATGAATTGCGCGCCGCCCGAGCTGGTGTTGATGGCTACCAACTGGGTTGGCTCGGGAAAATAGACAATCTTCAGTGTTCCGTCGGAAATTGGCTCTTCTGCGGCGGCAAAGGCCCCGCCGGGCAGCGCCGTGAAGGCACCGGCGGCAAGGGCAATGCGGTGAAAGTCGCGTCTGGTGAGCTTCATGTCTTCGCCTCCTCCGATCAGTGCAACTGTGGAAAGCCATGGCGCTCGGCCAACAGCGCCAGAATGCGCTTTGTATCCTGAATGAAACGGGTATCGCCACGGCTGGCCGCATCCTCCGGCGGGTTTTCACCAAACACCAGCAGCGGCAGGCCCTGATGGTCCTCGCCGACCTCTGCGATGACCTCTTGGCGTGGACGTGGAAAATCCACCCGGTGAATGGTCAGTTTCGCCGCCAGATCGGGGAAGCTGCGCAGCAATCCCTCAATCTGGTTGCAAGATGGGCAGACAAAGCGGGTGCCGGGGTATTTGGCATCTTCAAAGCCGGGGGAGAGCAGGAAAAGTGTATCTTGAGCCATGATGTCCATCATTGGTGAGAGGGGGATTGATCCGTTTTTTCGCGGGCGGTCACTCAACTGTCCTTCCAGGCTTCTGCGAGGTCGCTGTAGGCCACGTCGATGGTGGTCACCAGATTTTGGATGCGCTTGTTGCGGGCAATCACCGTGGGAAGGGCAATGACCGAGAAATTCGGTAGGTCCGCACCGGTGATTTTCTGGATTTCCTTGAACTCCTCGGCGCGCTTTTTCTCATCCACTTCAATGGCAGCGGCGCGGAACAGGTCATCCACCTTCGGATTGTTATAATGGGCGGCATTGACATAGGGTGCTATATTTTTGATGCCATCCGACCAGTAGAGGCGCTGCACGCCCGCCGTGGGGTCAAACAATCGGCTGATACCGTTGAGGTTGATGTCAAAACCGCGCTCGGTGTAAACGCGCTTGATAAAGGTGGCGAGATCGCCATCAACAATCTCAATTTTCACGCCCAGCTTGCCAAAGGTGGAGCGGAAATATTCAGCGGTTTTCTTGAAGCTATCGCCGGGACTATAGGTGAGCCGCAAAGAGAAACGGGTGCCATTGGCATCCTTCGGATGTCCGGCCTTGTCCAGTAGCGCATTGGCTTTCTTGAGGTCGAACTCGTATTGGAATGGCGCTTCGTCGTTATAGTCTTTGAACACCGCCGGAATGTTGGAAAAGGCCGGTTTCGCCGTGCCGTAGAAAATCGCATCATTGATGAAGTTGCGATCAATGGCATGGGCCAGCGCGTGGCGAACCTCGGCTTTGGCAAGGATTGGGTTTTCGAGATTGAACTCGAACACCTGCGCATTGTTGAGATAGGCGTCGGTATAGGTATCCACAGTCAGCGTTGGGCTCTGCTTCAGCCGCTCAATATCGCTGAAGGACACGTCGGTGCTGTAATCGGCCTCGCCAGTCTCAAGCGCAATCGAGGCGGCAGCGCCATCGCCAACAAAACGGGCCACGAAACCATCCAGATGCGGCAGGCCCGCTTGCCAGTAATTCGGGTTGCGCTTGAGTTTTACATAGCTGCCGCGCTTCCATTCTTCAAACACGAACGGGCCGGTGCCAACTGGCGCATTGCCGTTCGGGCTCTCTGCATAATTGTCAGTCGGGTAGGCGTGGGCGGGCAGAATAGGTGTTTCACCGCCGGTCAAGGCGCGCAGCAGATACGGCGCTGGTTTGGCCAGCACCACAACGGCGGTCAACGGGTCCGGCGTTTCGACATCCGATACATTGGCGAAGGTCACTCGGCCACGCGGACCAACTTTCTTGAAGGCCAGCAGCGAAAACCGCACGTCGGCTGAGGTGAAATCCTTGCCATCATGCCATTTCACGCCCTTGCGCAGGCGGAAGGTGAAGCGCAACCCATCAGCTGACAGCTCCCAGGATTCAGCCAGAACCGGGTGGGGCTTGAACGTGCTATCAAACCGCACCAAACCTTCGAGGATCTTGGTGGAAATGGCGCGGGTTCTGGTGTTGGTGTCAGACAGCGGCACCAGCGTTGTTGGCTCTCCTGCCGCTACAAAGGTGGCAATGCCGCCTTTTTTCGGGGTGTCAGCTGCAAAGCCAAAGGATGGCAACAGGGTTGAGCCGCCAAGGGCGGCCCCGAGCAGCAGGGCCTTGCGTCGTGTCAGGGAGATGGTCATGGGTGTCCTCACTTATTCTCTTTTTGAAATGGATTGTTTTGATCAGGCGGCCTTCAGCCTGCTTTCCACCAAGCGGGAAAACAGGGTTGCGCCGACAGGAAGAATGGCATCATCGACGATGAAACCGGGATTATGCGCGGGCACTGTGCCGCTGTGGCCGAGGGTAAAAAATGCGCCGGGGGCGTGTTTGAGCAAGTCGGCGAAATCCTCACTGCCCATCGCGCGATAGGGTTGGGTGGAGACCCGCGTATCCCCCAGCACCTCGCGGGCAACCGAGGCCACAGCCTCAACGGCTGCATCGTCATTGGTCAGCACGGAGAAAATGTCGCGAATATCAACTGTGGCCGTCAGCCCGTGGGCTGCCGCGATGTGGTTGGAAATCTCGGTGATGCGGGTGCGAATGGTTTCGCGCACCTGATCGGAAAAGGCCCGCACCGTTCCGGCAATTGAGGCGGTTTCGGGAATAACATTATAGGCCGATCCGCCTTCAATCCGGGTGATAGACAACACGGCAGGATCAGTGGGAGGAACATTGCGGCTAACAATGGTCTGCAGGGCCTGAATCAACTCACCAATCGCCGGGATGGGGTCGCGCCCCACATCGGGATGGGCGGCGTGTGCACCCTTGCCGCGCAAGGTGATGTCGAAGAAATCGGCCCCGGCCAGAATGGTGCCCGGCGACACCTTCAAATGGTTGGGCGGAGAATAGGATGAATTGTGCAGCCCATAGATTTCATCAACCGGAAAATCCTTGAACAAGCCATCAGCAATCATCGCCCTTGCGCCGCCAAGTCCTTCCTCGGCTGGCTGGAAAATAAAGGTGACAGTGCCTGCAAAATCGCGGGTTTCTGCCAGATAGCGGGCAGCGCCCAGCAAGATGGTGGTGTGCACATCATGGCCGCAGCCATGGAATTTGCCGGGATAGACAGAGGCAAACGGCAGGCCGGTTTCCTCCGGCATCGGCAGGGCATCCATATCAGCCCGAAGCCCGATGGAACGATTGCCAGCGTGTTTGCCGCGCAGGCGTCCGACAACCCCGGTTTTGCCATAGCCGCGATGCACCTCAATGCCCCATGAGGTGAGCTTTTCGGCGACAATGCCTGACGTTCGGACCTCTTCGAACCCGATTTCCGGGTGCTGGTGAATGTCGTGCCGAATGGCTGTCAGCTCTGGCACGTAGCTGGCAATGCGATCAATAACTTGCGGGGACGGTAGTGTGTCTGTAGAGGAGGTCACAAATGCATCCTTGGATTAAAGCGCTCAATAAATCGGGGAGGACCAAGGACGTTTGCGCCCTTGGTTTAGATGCGCGTGCCGTTCAGAGCCGAAGGCCCGCTTGCTTCAACAGTGGCAAAATGCGCTCGGCGAAATAATCGAGATCGTCGCGGAAATCGTAGAAATTCAGCTGAACGCCATCGATTCCGGCCTTGTGCAGGGCCAGCAATTGATCCACCACCTGTTCCGGTGTGCCAATGATTTCAATATTGCCACCCAGATTGCGGCCTTGCTTGTGACGTGGATCACCACGGCCACGCCAGGCATGAGCATCGCTCTCGTAATTGTTGGTGGCAAAGGCGCGGGTGCCCTGCTGTGGCTTGCCCGCCTCAATGGCATCGGCATAGGCGAAGGCTTCCGCCTCGGTGTCGCGGCTCACCACAATCGGGTTGATGATGGTTTTGACACGGCGACCATAGGAGGCGGCGCGGGTTTTGATGGCGGCGATATGGTCGGGCAGGGTTTCCAGCGCACTCTCAATATGCGCACCTCCCGGCGAGGTCACGAAGACAAGATCGGAATGGCGCGCGGCAAAATCGATCCCGGCGGGCGAGCCGGTGGCGGTGACCAGCGGTGGTCTGCCAAATTCAGGCTTCGGGGTGATCCAGCCATTGTTGATGGCCCATGGGTTGAGCTTGCCTTCATAGGAGAAGTTTTCGGTCTCGCTCCACAGCCGGTTGAGCACATGGAACAGCTCAGATGCCATATCATAACGCTTGTCATGCTCGATGCGCTGCCAGCCGAACATTTCATGCTCAATGGCGCGGTGGCCGGTGACGATATTGATGCCCCAGCGCCCCTTCGCAATGTGGTCCAGCGTTGCGCCATATTTGGCCAGATGCAGCGGGTGCAGCGGCCCATAGAGCACATGGATGGTGGAGATCAGCAGGATATTGGTGGTGATGGCAGCCATGGCCCCAAGCGCAATAAAACTATCCAGCGATGCCTCACCGTCATAGCCGCCCTTGGGCAGCCATTGGGTGCGGCTGAAGGCAATTTCAAAGCCCAGCGCATCGGCCTTTTTGACCACTTCGGCATTGTAATCAAAAGTCCAGCTGTTGCTGGTGGGCAGGCTGGAAAAATTGATATCCTGCAAATTGAGAAACAGGCCCAGCATCAGCGGCTGGCGCGCTGCCCGGCTGAGGGGGCTGTTTTCAAAATCCAGCGGACCTTTCAAATCGGGTTCTTTTGCGCTTTCAGCGGTTAGTGCCATTTGGTTTCTCCTGTTTCTTTCGGCCAACTAGGCAGGGTGGCAAATTCCTCGCCATGGGAAGGGGGGCTGCAGATGGCGCGCTGGCGGGCAAACCTGTTTTGACCCAGCCGAGCTTGGCCGCACCAGAAAGTGGTGGTGGAGCCTGGTATTGGATGTATGAAACAGCTTGCGGTTGGGCGTCTTGGCTTGCTGACAAAATACTCAAGGCTGTATGTCCCGGCTTTAATCTCAAGCGAAAAGGGTATTTAAAAAATGATATAATATATAGAATTTATGTACTAAATGCAGCTCATTGAGAAATATAACTCCCAATTGGGAGCCATGGGGCGATCAATTTTTTCCGCGATCTGTCTTGAAGGGCTCGGCACGTGCGCTTGCTGCGCCGCTGGGATTCATGTTTGGGCCACTGAATTATGCCGCACATGACCGTGGCGTGATTGGAAACGAACGATCAAAATTATGGCGAGGCGTATCAAATCCGTATCATGACGGAGCCTGGTTGATCATTCAGGATTGAAGACACCATGAAGCCGCCAAGCCGGTAAATTTATCAGCTATTACCCGAGGATAAAGCAGCGCGGCGACAGCGCTTGACAACGATCAATTAACTTGAGCGCCACGTGCGGCAACTTTTTTCTATATTTTCCATAGAATAAGATGGTTTTTTCTTCTGTTCCGTCCAATTGCCACCTATCCTTATGTTTTGGAAAAGAAAAATGCCAAGCGGCGCAACAGGGGGGATAATATGGGGCGGATATTGAAGCGGCTAATCGCAACGGCTTGTTTACTGGCTTTTGGAACGGTGTCTTCTTTTGCGGCAGATCCCAAGGAGATTACGCTGGATTGGGCAACCTATAATCCGGTCAGTCTGATCTTGAAAAAGCAAGGTTTGCTGGAAAAGGAATTTGCCAAGGACGGCATTTCCATTCGTTGGGTGCAGTCGGCTGGCTCCAACAAAGCGCTCGAGTTTCTCAATGCCGGGTCGATCGATTTTGGCTCCACAGCGGGGGCTGCTGCCCTGATCGGCAAGATCAACGGCAATCCCATCAAATCGGTCTATGTCTACTCGAAGCCGGAATGGACCGCTCTGGTGACCCGGGCGGAAACGGGCATCACAAAGCCTGCTGACCTCAAGGGGAAATCAATTGCGGTCACGCGTGGCACCGATCCACATATCTTTCTGGTGCGCGCGCTGGCCGATGCCGGTTTGACCGAAAAAGACGTAAAGCTTGTTCTCTTGCAACACGCCGATGGAAAGCTTGCGCTGCTGCGCGGCGATGTCGATGCCTGGGCAGGCCTCGATCCATTGATGGCCTCGGCTGAGGTCGAGAAC
The DNA here is from genome assembly GCF_014926405.1 of Agrobacterium vitis. NCBI lineage: Bacteria > Pseudomonadati > Pseudomonadota > Alphaproteobacteria > Hyphomicrobiales > Rhizobiaceae > Gillisella > Gillisella vitis. Next base: position 543,036 of record NZ_JACXXJ020000004.1, on the reverse strand, counting down.
GGCGCGGTTCTTTTCTACCGCAAGCCGCAAGACAATACATGGGGCGTGTTAAACACACGGGAAGAGTTTGCCAAGGAGCATCCCGCGTTGGTCAAGCGGGTTCTGGCTGTCTACGATCAGGCACGCCGGGAGGCGATTGCCCATCCTGATGCCTTGAAAGTGGCATTGGAAGAAGCTGCCAAGCTGCCGGGACCTGTGATTGCCAAACAGCTTGAACGCACAGATCTGTCGTCATCGCAGATTGGTCCAGCCCAGCGCGACACCATTTTCCAAGCGGGTGTCGCTTTGCAAAAGGCTGGCGTCATCGGTGCCGAGGTGGATGTGGCAAAGGCTGTTGACGGGCTGATTGATCCGCAATTCAGCTCCGGTCTTGGACAATAGAAACGGGCGATGTGAACGAGGCCTTATGGTAGCGATTTTTGAAACGATCCGGCAGGATGAAAGCAAAGCCGTGCCGAAAGCCTCCTTCAGTGGCTACAGGCTAGGTCTCTACCGTGCTGCTGCAAGCGTGATATTGCCACTGGCGGGATTTGTGCTGTGGGAACTCGCTGTTCGTTTCGGTTGGGCCTCTGGTCGGCTCATTCCGGCACCTTCGCGCATCTTGCAAACGCTTTGGCAGCTTACAATCACGGGCGAGCTTGCGCACCATCTGGTGGCAAGCTCATTGCGTGTTCTGGTTGGCTTTGTTTCAGGCGCGGCTGCGGGTACGCTCATCGGCGCTCTAACGGGATATTTCACCACTCTACGACGGCTGCTGGACCCTAGCCTTCAGGCGATCAGGGCTATTCCATCCATCGCCTGGGTTCCGCTTTTCATTCTCTGGTTCGGGATTTTTGAAACATCCAAAATTGTACTGATTGCCACCGGCGTGTTTTTCCCGGTCTACCTTGGTATTTCAACGGCTTTGCGTGAGGTTGATCGCAAGATTGTTGAGGTTGGAAAGATCTTTCGGCTGTCCAATCTGGAGCTTGTCTGGCGCATCCTGTTTCCTGCGGTGCTGCCAAGCTTTGTCGTTTCGCTCAGGGCCGGGCTTGGTCTTGGCTGGATGTTTGTGGTGGCAGCCGAATTCATGGGCGCTTCGGAAGGGCTGGGCTATCTGTTGGTTGATGGGCAGCAATTGGGTAAGCCCGAACAGATCATCGCGGCAATTCTTGCCTTTGCTGTGATTGGCAAACTTTCTGATGCGCTGCTGGTGGCCCTCACGGCACCTTTGCTGCGCTGGCAGGATGCCTATGGTGGGGATCGGCTGTGATGTTGTCTGTCACCCATCTTGGCAAGACCTATGCGAATGGTGCTCAAGCGCTGGACAACGTCAGTTTTGATGTCAATGCGGGCGAGATTCTGGCGATAGTGGGCGGTTCTGGCTGTGGCAAGAGTACATTGCTGCGGTTGATCAGCGGACTGGATCAACCGACCTCGGGTGGCGTGCACTTGCGCGATGACCTCATCACAAGGCCGCATCCGCTGATCAATTTGATTTTTCAGGAACCACGATTGCTGCCCTGGTTGCGTGTTACCGATAATATCGGCTTCGGAATCCGGCATCTGGATAGCCAAGAGCGCAAGGGCCGCATCGCAGAGGTGCTTGAGACGGTTCACCTCAATGGCTATGGCAACCGTTGGCCAAAGGAGTTGTCTGGCGGTCAGGCCCAGCGCGTCGCTCTTGCCCGCGCGCTCGTCACACGTCCTGAAGTGTTGTTGTTGGACGAGCCGTTTTCGGCTCTCGATGCCATGACAAGGGGCCGACTTCAACAGCACCTCCTCGACATTTGGCAGGCGACCCAGGCAACCATGGTGATTGTGACCCATGACATTGACGAGGCCATCGCGCTTGCCCACCGGGTCATTGTCATGAAGCCCCGGCCTGGGCGAATTTCCGAGGAAATCCACATCGATTTACCAATGCGCCGGGAGCACGGCATGGACTATCTTGTTCCTTACCAACAGAGATTGAAGAGTGCTTTGAACCATTCCATGGCATTTGCGTGAAAATGAGAAAAATATTTGCAATTGCTTATTTCTCGCGCAGTTTTATGCGCGTATTTTCGATGTGATTTCTGCGATTATCGGTTATCGCCAATAAGGACGCATCACCGATATGAAACTGCTTAAATCTCTTGCCACCGTAGCATTGCTGCAGGCTGCTTTACTCTTGCCTGCCCATGCAGGTGAAAATCTCGCAACCATCAAATCGGCTGGCGTGTTCAAGATCGGTACCGAGGGCACTTATGCGCCATTCACCTATCACAATGAGAGTGGCAAGCTGGTTGGTTTTGACGTGGAAATTGGAGAAGCCATTGCCGCCAAACTTGGTGTTAAAGCCGAGTTCGTGGAAGGAAAATGGGATGGATTGATCGCCGGTCTCGATGCGAAGCGCTATGATACCGTGATCAATCAAGTGGGCATTACCGAGACGCGCAAACAGAAATATGATTTTTCGGATCCCTATATCGCCTCAAAAGCCGTTCTGATCGTCCGCAGTGATGACAATAGTATCAAGGACTTTGCTGATCTGAAGGGCAAAAAATCGGCGCAATCTCTCAGCAGCAATTTTGGAAAGCTGGCTGAAAAGTCGGGTGCGGAACTGGTTGGTACCGATGGGTTTGATCAGTCCATTCAACTCGTGCTGACGCGTCGTGCCGATGCCACGATCAATGATAGCCTGTCTTTCCTCGACTTCAAGAAGCACAAGCCAGATGCGCCGGTGAAGGTCGTCGCCCAGCAGAGCGATGCCGATTATTCCGGCGTGATCATTCGCAAGCAGGAGCCCGAATTGCGGACCGCTATCAACAAGGCGCTGGCTGACATCAAAGCCGATGGCACTTATCAGAAGATTTCTGAGAAGTATTTCGGTCAAGACGTCTCCAAATAGCGTTTTGTAGAAAGCTGGATATCGTTTAAACCGCCCTATATTCACGTGAAGAGCGCCCGGCGGGATTGTCTGCCGGGCGCATCTCTTTTGAGGAAGATGTCTTTGCCGCACTGGCTTCAATTGATGGTGGATTCGCTTGTCCCTCTTCTGTGGGCAGGGTTGGTGTTTACCATTCCGCTAACGATACTTTCCTTCACGTTCGGCTTGACACTTGGGCTTGTTACGGCCATCGGCCGGCTGTTCGGAGCGAAACCGGTGGCGGCGATTGCCCGCTTTTATGTTTGGGTCATTCGTGGCACCCCTCTACTTGTCCAGCTTTTTGTAATTTTCTACGGCTTGCCAAGCATTGGTATTTTGCTGGATGCCTTTCCAGCGGCGCTGATCGGCTTCACGCTGAACATAGGGGCCTATAGTTCTGAAATCATTCGCGCTGTCATCTCCTCCGTGCCGAAGGGACAATGGGAAGCGGCCTATTCGATTGGTATGAGCTGGCATCAAGCCATGCTGCGCACGATCCTGCCGCAAGCGGCTCGTGTCGCCGTGCCGCCGCTGTCCAACACGTTCATCTCTCTGGTGAAAGATACGTCGCTCGCTGCCGCCATTACCGTGCCAGAACTGTTTCAGGCGGCTCAACGCATTGTCGCCACCACCTATGAACCACTGATCCTCTATATCGAAGCAGCATTGATCTATCTTGCCCTGTGCTCTGTGCTCTCGACAGTGCAGGTGCGGTTGGAGCGTCGCTTTGCCCGCTATGGCGGTATGATGGAGTCCAACGCATGATCGAGCTCTCCAATATCGAAAAGCGTTTCGGTGAGGCTGTTATCCTGAATGATATCAACCTGCGCATCCCGGAAGGAAATGTTACGGCGCTAGTCGGACCGTCCGGAGGTGGCAAAAGCACGTTGCTGCGCTGCATCAATTTGCTGGAAATCCCGACAATCGGCACCGTTAAAATCGGCGAAGCAAGTCTGACATTTGCACCCGGACAAAAAAACGGTTGGCAATCCATTCAGAAAATTCGCCGCCAGACCGGAATGGTTTTTCAAAATTTTCAATTGTTTCCGCATCAAACAGCCATCGAAAATGTGATGGAAGGCTTGGTCACCGTGCTGAAATGGCCAAAGGAAAAAGCGCGTCAGCGCGCCATTGAGCTGCTGAACAAGGTGGGCATGGCCCACAAAGCGGATGTCTGGCCATCCACTTTGTCTGGTGGCCAGCAGCAACGCATTGCCATTGCCAGAGCCTTAGCACCGTCGCCGCGTGTTTTATTGTGTGACGAGCCAACATCGGCACTGGATCCGGAACTTGCGGCAGAGGTTGTGGATGTGTTGAGCCGATTGGCCGGGGAGGGGACCACCATGGTCATTGCCACGCATGATCTCCGGCTTGCCTCAAAGATCGCCAACGATGTTGTTTTCCTTGAAGCAGGTCGCGTCGTTGAAACCGGCAGTGCGAAAAATATCTTCACGGTCCCGCAACAGGACCGCACAAAGCGTTTCATCTCCACGATCAATGCCGCACATAGCTACGACATCTAGAGCATCGTGCCGATTCGTATTTTCTGTCCGATGCTTTCCGTATTTCAGGGGCGCCTGTTGATTTATGAGGCTCGGTCTACGGTTGACGCGCTCAAGACGTTGAGGTGTATGCGAATTGCCTCCCTTTCATTGCCGAATTCAATTAATCCACAAAAACAATAGATTATTGTTCTTGAGGAATGAAATTGTGCAAAAGCCTATTTCTTTTGCAGTGCAAAAAATGGTTTTATCGCCTTAGCGTCCTGAAGATCACTCTGTCATTGTTGGTTGTATCGGAGCGATGACTTCTTCCATCAAGGGACGACAACAATGACAAAAATATTCGGAAACACACCATCTCTGTCGCGCAGAGCGGGTCTGGCAGCTTTGATGGCGCTGGCAGTGGCCGCTGGCACCGGTGCATTGCAGGCTCACGCCGAGGATAAGGTGATCAAGGTCGGCATCGTCAGCGGCGAAGATGAAGATGTCTGGCGCGCAGTGGCGCAGGAAGCCGCCAAGAAGGGCCTGACAATCAAGACCGTGGTGTTTAACGATTACACCCAGCCGAATGAGGCCCTCGAGCGCGGTGAAATCGATGCCAATGCTTTCCAGCACAAGCCTTATCTGGACAACCAGATCAAACAGCACGGCTACCACATCACGCCGGTTGGCTATACGGGCGTCTGGCCCATCGGTCTCTACACCAAGAAATACAAGGCGGTTGCGGACCTTCCCAAGGGCGCGCAGATCGGCGTCCCCAACGACCCCTCCAACGAAGGCCGTGCGCTGCGCGTGCTGCAAAATGAAGGCTTGATCAAGTTGAAGGATGGCACAGGCATTTTGGCAACCATTGCCGATATCACTGAAAATCCGAAATCCATCAAGATCAAGGAATTGGATGCTGGCATTGTTGGCCGCGCCATTGATGACCTTGATGCCGCCGTCGTCAATACCGACTGGGCGCTGAAGGCAGGTCTTTCACCCGCCGACCGCATTGCGCAGGAGCCAACGGCTGACAACCCGTACCGCAACTTCATTGCCGTCAAACAGGGCAAGGAAAATGAGGCGTGGGTCAAGACGCTGGTGGCCTCTTACCAGAACGATACGGTCAAGGCCGTGTTTGACAAGGTCTACAAAGGCACCGGCATCGTTGCCTATTGATCATTGAAAGGCGTTTTAGTGGTGAGGCGGCGAGGCTTTTGGCTCCGCCGCCTTCGCCCGTTTGGAGTGATAGTGTATGAACAGTCAGCCATTGTTTGCGCAAGCAACACCCGTTCCTGATCCCGACAGAGTTGTTGAACTCACCGATGTCCATCGTCGCTTTGGCGGCACCATTGCGTTGGACGGCATTTCGCTCGATGTCCGCAAAGGCGAAATTCTCGGCATTATCGGGCGAAGCGGTGCCGGTAAATCCACCTTGATCCGCTGCCTGAATGGGTTGGAACAGGCTGATCGCGGCGAAATCCGCATTGAGGGCCGTAACATTGTTGGCCTTGCGGAGCAGGCATTGCAGCCCTTGCGCCAACGTATTGGCATGGTGTTTCAGCATTTTAATCTGCTTTCCGCCAAAACCGTAGAAGTCAATGTGGCACTGCCACTGAAAATCGAAGGCGTGGCAAAGGCGGAACGCCTGGCCCGCGCGCGCGATCTGCTGGAACTGGTGGGCTTGAGCGATAAGGCCAAGGCCTATCCCGCTTCCCTCTCCGGTGGGCAAAAACAGCGGGTTGGCATTGCCCGCGCCCTTGCCGCACGGCCTGCCCTGCTGCTGTCGGACGAGGCGACCTCGGCGCTTGATCCGGAAACAACCCGCTCGATTCTGGCCTTGTTGAAGGATATCAACAAAAAGCTTGGCCTGACGATTGTGCTGATCACCCATGAGATGGATGTGGTGCGCTCGATTGCCGACCGGGTTGCCGTGATCGATGCCGGAAGGATTGTCGAGCAAGGCGATGTCTGGTCGGTTTTTGCCAATCCGCAAGCCGAGATCACCAAGAGCTTGCTTTCGGGCAATCGGCCGCAACTGCCCGGCCATCTGGCCGTAAGGCTCCGCTCGGAACCGGGGGAAACTGTTGTTTTAAGCATCGATCTCGCTGGAGATTATGCCCAAGGCAGGCTGTTTGCCGATCTCGCCGACAGTTTTGAGAATGGTGTCCGGCTGGTGCAAGGGGGTGTTGAGCATATTCAAACCCAGGTGGTTGCTCGGTTGTTTCTGACAGTTCCCGCCAGCGATCTGGCCCTGCTGCAAAAGCTTCAGGCCCAGTTGAAATCCCATCATGCCCGTGTGGAGGTCCTTGGCTATGTCTGATGTGATGATTGACCTTCTCCTCAGTGCTCTCTGGGAAACGGTGCTGATGACCGTTGCTTCTGGCCTGATTTCGCTGGTGGCTGGCCTGCCGCTTGGTCTGGCGCTGGTGGTGACGGCAAAGGGTGGCATTGCCGAACATCTATGGATCAACCGCGTGCTTGGAGCCGTGGTCAATGCCTTTCGCTCCATTCCGTTTATTATTCTGCTGGTGGCGCTCATCCCGTTGACCCGGTTGATAGTTGGCACAGCGCTTGGTACCTGGGCGGCGATTGTACCGCTGGCCATTGCGGCCACGCCCTATTATGCGCGCATTGCCGAAGTGTCGTTGCGGGAGGTGGATCGCGGGTTGATCGAAGCGGTGCGCGCCATGGGTGGCAATCGCTGGACCATCATCCGCGAAGTTCTGGTCCCTGAAGCGCTTCCCGGTATTATTTCCGGCTTTACCGTCACACTTGTCACCCTCATCGGCGCATCCGCCATGGCGGGCGCGATTGGTGCCGGTGGGCTTGGCGATCTGGCCATTCGGTATGGCTATCAGCGGTTCGAAACAACGGTGATGATTGCCGTGGTTATTGTGCTGATCATCCTTGTCTGCGGTATCCAATGGCTGGGTGATCGATTGGTTGTACAACTGGACAGACGATAAAAATCACGATGCCGCAAGAGGGTTTGCACACGGCGTGCCGGTTGCTTTCCGCTTGCGGCAGAAAGATTTTCTCCTTTGTTCCCGCAGATGAGTACGAGACGCCTCCTAAAAACAACTAAATCTATTAGATTTATGTCCTAATAGAAATTAGGGGGTGTCATGACATTCAAAGTTAAAACGCTGCTTGCAGCCGCACTGATTGCACTGTCTGCCAATGCGTATGCCGAAACCATCAAGGTGGGGGTTGTTCCCGGCGTCTATGCCGATTCCATCGAGGCGCTGGTGCCAGAAGCAAAAACCGCCGGGCTGGATGTGCAGGTGGTGGAGTTCAGTGATTGGACCACCCCGAACATTGCCCTTCAGGCGGGCGATATTGATGTCAATTATTTCCAACACAAGCCATTTCTGGACAATGCGGTGGCGCAGCGCGGCTATGATATTGTGCCTGCGGGCATTGGTACCCTTGCCAATATCGGCATCTACTCTCTGAAATACAAGGATTTTGCCAGCGTGCCGGATGGCGCAACCGTTGCCATTGCCAATGACCCGGTCAATCAGGGCCGTGGTCTGTTGCTGTTGCAAAAAGGCGGGCTGATCAAGCTGAAAGATGGTGTCGGGTTCAAGGGTTCGCTCGACGATATCGTCGACAACCCAAAACACGTCACGTTCACGGAAGTGGAAGGTCCTCAACTGGCCCGCATTACTCGCGATGTCGATCTGGCCCTTGGCTATCCTCACTTTATTGTCGCCGCCAAGGCGTTTGATCCCAGCTCCGGTCTGATCTATTCCGGCGTGGATGACAAGCAGTTCGCCATCGTCTTTGCCGCACGAAAGGACAAGGCCGATAGTCCAGCCTTGAAGAAATTGGTGGACATCTATCAGCACTCCGATGCCGTGAAAGCTGCAATCGATAAGGCGTTCGGCAATGATCGCAAGCTTTACACGCTGGCATGGCAGTAGTGACCACCGTGCTGCTTGATCAGCTTGATGCGAGCAAGGCGGGGTTGAATGGCTCCGCCACCGCCGCAACCCGGGCTTCCGCTGCACCTCAGAAAAGTCTAGCGCTGCAGGGCACTGGCTCGGTCGTGTTCGAGAACCTTTCCAAGATTTACACCTCATCGGCCGGGCCTGTTCATGCCTTGAAAGATATTTCTGTTAACGTGCCTGCGGGCAGTATTTTTGGCATTATCGGCCGCAGCGGTGCCGGCAAATCCAGCTTGTTGCGCACCATCAATCGGTTGGAGCGGCCAACGGGCGGTCGCGTGCTGGTGGATGGTGACGATATTGCCGGTTTCAATGATGATCAGTTGGTGGGCCTTCGCCGCCGCGTTGGTATGATCTTTCAGCATTTCAATCTGCTGTCCGCCAAGACGGTGTGGGGCAATGTCGCACTCCCGCTTCTGGTGGCGGGGGTGGAGCGTCATGATATCAACCAGCGTGTGGCGGATGTGCTGAAACTGGTGGGTCTTGAAGGCAAGGGAGCCACCTATCCGTCCCGACTATCCGGTGGACAAAAGCAGCGTGTTGGCATCGCCCGCGCCCTTGTCAGCAGGCCGGAGATTCTGCTGTGCGATGAAGCAACATCGGCGCTCGACCCGGAAACCACCCTTTCGATCCTCAGGCTTTTGCAAGACATCAACCAGCGCCTCAAGCTTACCATCGTCTTGATCACCCATGAAATGAGCGTGATCCGCGAAATCTGCGATCAGGTGCTGGTGCTGGAACAGGGTGGGACAGCCGAACAGGGTCCCGTCTGGCAGATTTTTGGCAAGCCCAGCCACGAAGCCACCAAGGCCTTGCTGGAGCCGCTTCAACGCGGTCTGCCAGCCGATCTCGCATCGCGTCTTGAGGTTGGTGGTGATGGTCGGGCCGTGGTTGAATTATCCTATACCGGTGAGGGCGGCCTGGAGCCTGATCTCAGTGCCATCAGTGCCGCATTTGGTCCGGGCAGCCGTCTTGTTCAAAGCAATCTGGATCGCATTCAGGGCCATGTACAGGGTCAGGTGTTGATCATCGCCGCCAATCCACCGGATGTTTCGTCCCCATTGATTCAGGCTCTGGCGCATTCTGCAAGGATATTGGGCTATGTCACAAATGATGTATGAACGCTTGGGCCGCGCCTTTTTGGACACCATCACCATGGTGGGGATCTCGGCGCTGTTTGCACTTGTCGTTGGCATTCCGCTTGCGGTTTTCCTTGTGCTGTCCTCGCCCGGTGGGTTGATTGAGGCACCCCGCGCCAACCGGATACTGGGTGCGCTCATCAACGGCTTTCGCGCCACACCTTTCATCGTCCTGATGGTGGCATTATTGCCTTTTACTCGGCTGGTCACGGGCACCACCATCGGCGTATGGGCCGCCATCGTGCCACTGTCGATCAGTGCCACTCCCTTTTTTGCCCGCATTGCCGAAGTCAGTTTGCGCGAGGTGGATCATGGATTGATTGAAGCCGCGCAGGCCATCGGGTGTCGCCGCTGGCATATTATTCGTCATGTGCTGTTGCCCGAATCCTTGCCCGGTCTGGTAGGCGGTTTTACCATCACTATTGTAACGATGATCGGGGCTTCAGCCATGGCAGGAGCCGTGGGTGCAGGCGGGCTTGGCGATATGGCCATCCGCTATGGATATCAACGGTTTGATACCACAGTGATGATTGCAGTGATCATCGTTTTAATTGCCACGGTCTGCCTTGTCCAGTTTACTGGAGACCTCATCGTCCGTCGCTTGCAGGCGCAGTAACGTCGGCTCAAAGCGAGAGTATTATTATATAAACAGATGGTGTGTTCCATCGAACAGTCTTCGCGATTGACAAATGATTCACAAGTCGGACTTCATCCTTAACCATCGGGCTCACATGCGACGTGAACCGCGAATTCCGGGCGTTCGATGATCCTGCCGTTTCACGTATAGGTGCATTGTACAATTTTTGTTTGCGTACCGCCTATATTCTAGGCATAAATCCCATAGCTGATGCACGCGATGGCCTTCTACCAGTGCTATCGCATCAGTTGTTCCCCTCTGGAGGTTTTAACCTTCACACTTCAAGGGCCTCGGTTTTCCGATGGCCCTATTTTTTTGACGCCTTAGAATGACGGCGGTCTGGACCATAAATCCTAGTCCTTTGTCAGGCTCTCTCGCATACGGGGCCGCCCCTTGAAAAGCCAGCACACAGAAGATATTTGTTGGTCATAGTCGAGAGCGCTGATCCGTCGGTGCGTTGAACGATTGTTTCACTCGGCTTACCGAATTCTAGCGGTCTGCATGCGGTCCGCTTTTTCGTTTCACGGGATTTCGCTGCATCTCTTATATCTCGACGCGTCGGATCACTCGCATGATCCAAGCTCGGACTTCTTTGTTTTTGCCTGATTTAGCATCTTCGAGCGCCAAACCCACTGGCTGGAAGCCCATATAGACCCAGTCGAAGCACGCTTCAGCTCAACCAATCCTCGATATATCGAGTTTCATCTAAACCCGATGCGGTTGGGCAATGCGACCTGGAAAGCTGTGCCTCCTAACGTCTCTTGATCCTACAGCGATCAGGGTACGTCTCCTCGGAATCAGGTTTTACAGCAGTTTAAAACGCGAAACCTGAATGCTCGCGGCGCGGACTTTGGCACCAGGGACTTGGCGCGCTTTGCTGTCCTTGACCACCAAAATTGCGTCAGAGCCAATATTAGACGCCGATATGGGGCAACTTTCCGCGCCGATTGACATTCGTTTACCATAGCCGGTCGATGCCTGCCATTTCAGCCGGCCATGTACCTGCATGATGCTACGTGGTCGTCTCTCTGGCAGGATGCTTGGATGTTGGGCCGTTTAACTGCCTTCGAGCACGGTGGAATAACGCCCCTTGCGCCTGGGCTGTGACGGAAAACTGCGTCGTAGGTTGGATAGCCATCATAAGCTCCATCAGCAGTGAACTGGTCGATCTCATCGTCGATCCGATCGCCAACCTCTTTAACGTTCCCCGGCACGACATTCCATCTGTCCACCATCGTGACCTACAAGCAATGGCCATGCAGATGTGGAGCGAGGTCGCTCATCTCAAGGTAGCCTGATGCCGTGCCTCCCTGCCATCCTTTGACCACAGGCTAATAAGTTTACGGTGCCATTGCCAGTCCTCAATCCAAAGAGAGCTCATCGGTACGCGACCGCCGACATCCTCAACTCAATCAAAACTATTAATTTAGTTCGGAAATCAACACCGTGCCGAGCTCCTGTTTCCAGGGCAGCAATCAAAAGCCCTTGACGGGAGGAAACGGCAATGATTGGATAATTGGATACAAAAATCCAGTGAGCCAAAATGCCCGTCGTTCAATCCTCCATCGCAATGCAGGCCTCAACAGCTGAGGAAGAGGCCTATCTGCATATGCAACAGGCGTTGCGCCTTGGTCGCTATAAGCCGGGTGACCGCCTGATCGCCGAGGAGATTGCTGCGGAAATCGGTATGAGCCGCATGCCGGTGCGGGAAGCATTTCGGCGACTTGCCTCCGATGGGCTGGTGACACTTCGCCCCAATCGCGGCTGTGTGGTGGCGGGTCTGACACTCGCTGAACTTCAAGAGGCATTCGAAATTCGCTCTGTTTTGGAAGGTCTTGCCGTGCGCATCGCAATGCCGCGCATGAATGTCGAGACCTTCGAAGAGCTTGAGCGCTTGTTGACCCGGATGGAGCGCGCAGGCGGAAGCGGAAGCAGCGACTGGGTTTTGCGGCATCAGGAGTTCCACGCTTTTATCTATGGGCTAAGTGGCCGCCCGAAGCTCATCCGGCAGATCACGGCGCTGCATGTGGTGATAGAACCCTATATGCGGATCTGGTTCGACTATGTTGATAAGCCACTATCGGCCCGTCAGGAACACGATACGCTGATTGAGGCCCTGAGATCAGGTGATGCCCGCCGAGCAGAGGCCGTAATGCAGGAACATATCGTCGAAACAGCATCATTGCTGGCCGACTACGCAAGTCCCGCTCGGCGCTGAACGCTGATCGGTCACTATGTCCGAAGCCGGAGGCAACATCCGGCAAGGATGGGGAACCGCCGTAAAAACGGCTCAAAAAGAGGAAAAGTCATGACGTTTCGTCGCATGGCCGCGTTGGCGGTCGCCTTCACGACACTGATATCTGGCTCAGTCACCATGGCGCAAGACGCGCCGACCGAGATCAAGATTGCAACCGAAGGAGCCTATGCTCCTTGGAACTTTACGACCTCCGACGGCAAGCTCGATGGCCTTGAAATCGAACTCGCCAATGACCTCTGCGCACGCATGAAGGTCAAATGCACCATCGTTGCTCAGGATTGGGACGGTCTTATTCCGTCGCTGACGGTTGGCAAGTTCGATGTCATCATGGCGAGCATGTTCATCACGCCAAAGCGTCTTGAGACGATCGATTTTACCCAGCCTTATGCGGTGGATCCTTCGGGTTTTGCTGTTGCCAAGGATAGCGCGCTTGGCAAGCTCGGCATCTCGACAGAAAAATTCAAACTTGAGGATGAGGCACCCTCGAAAGCGGCGATCGACAAGTTGAAATCCCTCCTGAAGGGCAAAGTTGTTGGCGTTCAGGCCGCAACGACAAATCTCGATTTTCTGCGTAAGTATTTTGCCGATACCGTAGAAATCCGCGAGTACAAAACCACAGAGCAGCATGACCTCGACTTGGCAGCTGGTCGCATTGATGCGATCTTCGCCCAGCAGACGGCACTGGCCGCGACACTCGCAAAGCCAGAATTCGCAGACTATACCATTGCAGGCCCGGGCTTCGTGGGCGGCGTCTTCGGCCTTGGAACCGGTGCGGGATTGCGCAAGCAGGACACCAAGCTCAAGGAGATGCTGAACACCGCAATCTCCTCGGCTATTGCCGACGGGACCATCAAACGTCTCTCCGAAAAATGGGTGAAAACCGACGTGACACCGGTCAAGTAACAGAGGTGCGGACCGCATGCGGCCAGGGCCTTGGTTGCACTGGCCGCGTGAACTGCGAGAGGGTTTCGCCCATATGCTTGAAAAACTGCATCTGCTCGGGTTCGCGGAAGGTGGCTGGGGTCCGGCACTGATTGGTGCTGCCGCTCTGACTTTGTTGCTGTCCGTTCTGGGCTTTATGCTCGGCGCTTGTTTTGGCAGTCTGGCGGCAGCCGGTCGCTTATCATCGGCCCGTATCCCTCGCGTGATTGCCTCTGCCTACGCCACCGTCTTTCGCGGCGTGCCCGACCTGCTGACCATCTATCTGTTTTATTATGGTGGTAGCGTTGCCCTGACGACAGTTGCGCGTTTTTTCGGAGCCGACACATTTGTGGGGCTGCCCGTGCTGGCAACGGGCGTTGTGGCAATCGGCATGATTTCGGGTGCCTATCAGGCTGAGGTCTACCGTGGCGCTTATCTTGCCGTCGAGCGGGGGCAATTTGATGCAGCCAAGGCGCTCGACCTCTCCCGCAGCCAGATGCTTTTGTTGGTTATTGTACCGCAGTTGCTGCGGCACGCAATTCCTGGTCTTAGCAATGTCTGGCAGCTCGTCTTGAAGGATTCCGCTCTGATTTCGGTGGTTGGTCTTGTGGAATTGATGCGCCAGTCGCAGATCGGTGCTGGCTCAACCCGCGAGCCCTTCCTTTTTTATCTGGCCGCCGCATGCCTCTATTTTGTGATGGCGGGCGTAACGGGCCGTTTCTTCCGCAGTGCTGAAGTGAGAACCTCGCGGGGGATCCTGCACTCATGATCGATTTTGGGTTTTTCTTTGAGATCATTCCAAAACTGCTGTCGGGTCTACCTCTGACTTTGAAGCTCTCAGGCACCTCGATCGTCTGCGGCTTTGTTCTTGCCCTCGTGCTGGCCCTTGTGCAACAGGGTGAACGGCGCTGGGTTGTCTGGCCAGTTCGTACCTTCGTTGCGGTTTTTCGGGGCACGCCTCTGCTCGTCCAGATCTTTTTGATTTACTATGGCCTTGGACAGTTCCGCCCTTCGTTGCAGGCGGCCGGCCTTTGGTGGCTGTTCCGTGAGCCCTATTGGTGCGCGATATTGGCGCTCACCCTTAACACCGCAGCCTATGGCAGCGAAATTCTGCGCGGTGCGATCCGCAATGTGCCCCGAGGGCTGATTGAGGCCGCCTCCGCGCTCGGGATGTCGCGGCTTGCCAACCTGCGCTTCATCATCCTGCCGCTGGCTCTGCGCCAGGCCATCCCGGCCTATGGCAACGAGATCATTCTGATGGTCAAGGGCACTTCGCTGGCATCAATTATCACCTTGATGGAGGTGACGGGCATAGCGCAGGGGCTGATTTCCCAGAGCTATCGCGCCATTGAGGTCTTCATGGCCGCAGGGGCGATCTATCTGCTGCTCAATTTCATCATCGTGCAGGCGCTCACCACGCTCGAAGTCAGACTGACACTGTATCGAACCCGCAGCTGACGCGCTTTATTCGAATTTTCAGACGAGGAGACTTAAAAGACATGCGCAATTTCGAAAAGCCAACGCGCTCAGTGGCGGTATCGACGGAAGCCATGGCGGCTACCTCTCACCCTTATGCAACGCTCACCGCTATCAATATCCTGCAAGCAGGCGGTAATGCCATGGACGCTGCCATTGCTGCTTGCGCTGTGCAATGCGTTGTGGAGCCGGGTTCCACCGGCATCGGTGGCGATTGTTTCGCGCTCTACGCGCCAAAGGGTGGTGATCAGGTCATTGCCTATAACGGTTCGGGCCGCACGCCCGCTGCCCTGACGGTGGACTGGTTTGAAGAGCGAGGGCTCGCCGAAGTGCCTCGCCAATCGCCGTCTGCCGTTACCATACCCGGCGCTATCGACGCATGGACACGGCTGCACGCCGACCATGGCCGCCTTCCGTTTGAGCAGATTCTCCAGCCTGCGATCCGCTATGCCGAGAACGGTTACGCCATCACACCAAGGGTGTATCGGGATTGGGCACGGGAAGAGAAGCTGCTCAACGATGACCCGGCTGCTTCGGAGATCTTTCTTCCCAACGGCCGTGCGCCGCAAATCGGCGAAGTCCACCATCAACCTCGATTGGCGGCAACCCTGCGCCGGATCGCCGCTGAAGGCCGAGATGGCTTTTACAAGGGGGCGGTTGCGGAAGACATGGTTGATCGGCTTCGCGCCCTCGGCGGCCTTCATACCCTTGAGGATTTTGCTGAGGCCAAGGGAGAGTATGTGGTGCCGGTCACCACGACATTCCGCGACCATACAATCCATGAATGCCCCCCAAACGGGCAGGGCATTATCGCTCTTCTCATTCTCAATATTCTCTCGCGGTTCGACACCCAGGACGATCCAAGTTCAGCAGACCGCCTGCATCTGGAGATCGAGGCCACGCGCCTTGCCTATGCCGCCCGCGACGCTTGGCTCGCTGATCCGGAGAAGGCCAGCGTTCCCGTTGAAGACCTGCTCTCCGAGGAATTCGCCACACACCTCGCCAGCATGATCGATCTCACCCGCGCGCTGACAAATCTGCCGGACTTCGAGATGCCTCTCCATCGCGACACGGTCTATATTTCGGTGATCGACTCTGAGCGCAACGCTGTCAGTTTCATCAACTCTATCTTTGACTGCTTCGGCTCAGGCATTGTTGCCCCGCAATCTGGTGTCGTCCTGCACAATCGCGGTCAGAGCTTCTCCCTGAAGCGTGACCATCCGAACATGATCGCACCGGGAAAGCGTCCGCTGCACACGATCATTCCGGGCATGGTGACACGGGCAGGCCGTACGGAAATATCCTTTGGGGTCATGGGCGGCTATTATCAGGCCATGGGCCATGCCCATCTGATTTCCAAGGTTATCGACTATGGCATGGACCTTCAGGACGCCATCGATTTGCCGCGCCTCATTCCCGTCGGTGGCAAGGTGCCGCGTGTCGAGGCCGAGCATACAGTACCTAGAGAGACCATTGCCCTGTTGAGACGTCGCGGCTTCGAGATCGTGCCAGCGGAAGATCCGATCGGTGGCGCTCAGATTATCAGGATTGATTGGGAAAATGGTACGCTGACAGGTGCCTCCGAATCCCGCAAGGACGGAATTGCTCTCGGCTATTGAAGATCACAGTCTCTGACCGGAACAGGTAAAACAGTGTAACACCGCCCTTGGCTGCCTTCCTATGTCACAAGGACATCAGCCAGGAAGCGGCCGGCCTGAGCAGCACCGTTGGCGGAAATCGTGTGAGGCACGCCAGGGAGTGTGAGCGTTTCGACCTTGAGACCGAGGGACTGAAGAATGGCTGCAGTCTTGCTGCTTTCCGTTGCCGGGATCACCGGGTCAGCACATCCCGTGTATCAACAGGATGTGCGCTTCCAGAGCCGGTTGAAGCGGAAGCGGCGAGGCAAGGCGGCCCGAGAAACCGACCAAAGCAACGCGGTCGAGCTTGTCGGTAAATCCGTTCCCTTCGACGATCGAGGAAATCACCTGATCGAAAGATCGCCTCGCATCCGCAATTCGCGCGCTGCGATTATCTTCGGTGACACCAGCGACGCTGAACCATTGATAACCCGAGCCGAAGCTGGAAGGCGGGGTACATTGGGAGAAACAAAAATGGCACCTAGCGATGTAGCCTTCCAGGAATTGGCAAGCGGTGCAAAGTCGGCGCCGTTGGAGCCAAAGCCAAGAAGCATAATGGCCAGAACATTCGTAGCGATCGAAACCACGCTCATGCTGGGCATGGTATTCGGATTGCGGTTGCGCCAGAGCGAGGGTTCGCCCTGTCTGCTTTCTCCAGACGGCATCTACCTCATGATCATCAAAGCGGCAAACCATCTAAAAATTTTGCGACAAAGCCCAATAAAATTGGTGTCACGGCGTTTAGCTTAGAGCGCGGGATCGCGCCGTTTATACGCGATCCCGCAGATATCATTCAGACGGTATACGTTCGGCCGTCAGCTTCGAAACGGTGACAATCTCAGCAGCGCCATCGGCGAGAAGGCGTTTACGTACTAGGACCCGCATGATGCGAGCGGCGGTAGAGAAACTCATCTGATCAAGCGGCCCTTCGCCTTCCCACGGCTTGGTTAGTCGTTGGGTGATCGCAATTGAAATGTTCATTGGCACTATGTCATTGCATTCGCGCATTGCTTCAAAGACGAGGCTGATAGGGGTGATCCGACCCTCAAAAGTGACGAGCGGTTCTGTCAGTCCTGTGTCCCATTCTTCAAAGGCGTAAAGCGCTTCGCGGAACAGTTGCTGAAGGGTGATCGGCGCATGTCCGTTGTAAAGTGGCGGCAAGGCATTCGTCATGTCTGTCTCCTCTCGTGGATTAAGCCAGTTCCTTCTAATCGGCCGGATATAAGGAAAATGCGAAAGCTTCTGTGTCCCGAACCGAATACACGATGAATTTTATAGTGTAACAGTCGCGTGATAAAGCGATAATTGACGACTGATGCACTGGCGCCCGATTTTGTCAGGTAAGCTATTGATATGGAACATATGTATTCGGTTCCTTCTCCAGGAAAACTGTTCTGCAGCTTCCCACGGGGTGGCATCGCCCTGACATTTTTAGCGGTATTTAACGTCGTGACGGGCATCGTAAACTTAACGGCACTGACTGAGGACCATGGCGCCGGCCTATTTCGTCGATCACGCTCGGGCGATTGTCGTCCATAGGTTTATTGCCGCTGTGCGCAGTACGCGGCGATGGCTAGACGGGATATCGGGGCTCGGGATGTGGAATAGGTTGGCAATGTGGTCATGGATGGAGACGAAACGTTTCAGACGTCGCGGTGATTTGAAGCGCTTCATGATCCGGTCTCGCCGGCGGACTGGTTGGTGAGAATTCTTCGCTCGATTGTTCAACCTTTTGTGGGAACGATGCTCAACACCGGGCATGATCTCCCGCTTTGCCGCGTCGTGAGATCGCAGCTTATCGGTGATCATCACCCGCGGCGCGCGACCCTGGCCCTTCAACAGTTTGCGCATCAGATGCCTGGCCGCCTTGGCATTTCGGCGGCTTTGCACAAGAACCTCCAAGACGAAACCGTCCTGATCCACAGCGCGCCACAGTCAATGCGTCTTGTCACGGATCAAAACATTGGCGAAAGTTCGCCCAAATTTCTCCGCTCACAGCCGGACTGTTTTATGGGAGACAATGATCCCACGAGCCGCCAGCAAGTCCTCAACCATTCGAAGGCTGAGAGGAAACCGGAAATAGAGCCAAACGGTGTGAGCTGTGATTTCAGCGGGAAAGCGATGGTGGCGATACGGGATCACGGTCTGTCGTCACCCGTCATCGCACATTGGATTCCTGTCTTTCGTTAAGTTGAGGATGCCGATCAGAGAGTAGCTCGGATTGCTGTTCTTAAGCCAGTTGGCGATTGGCCGAACGTCTGAGCAAAGACCTTGGCGAAGTGCGACGCATTTCCGAACCCGACCTCAAGCGCAATTTCGACCAAAGGTGCTTTGGACTGGACAAGAAGATGTTTTGCGCGCTCCAATCGCACTCTTCTGTAGATCATTGCCGGAGAATTCTTGGTTTCGTTCATAAAGAGACGTTCAAGTTGTCTTCTGGACAGGCCAACCGCTGCTGCCAGATCCTGGATCGGCAGATTACCCTCGATGTGCTGTTCCATCATAATAAGCGTCGCTCTGATCCTGGGATCGTTGCACTCGATGGACAGCGGTTTGCGTGTTTGAATGGCAAGGGCTGATCGGGCTTTCTCGATGTGAAGAACCTCGAGAGCATTTCTCTCGGCATCCTTGCTGATGTGACGGCGAACGATCAACGCCGCCATGTCAGCGGCGCTACTCCCGCCCACACACGAGCCCCGTGTTCTGTCGAGATTGAAAATACGGTCGGAGCGAACCTGAAGATCGGGGAAACGCTCCCGAAATGCGTTATAATGCAGCCAGCTTACGCATGTGCGATGGCTTTTCATCAAGCCAAGTTCGGCCATGATAAAAGACCCGGTGCAGACCCCAATCAGTTTGACGTTTTTTGTGGCGGCCTTTTTCAAAAATGCAGCCGTTTCCCGGTCGATTGGCTGTTCGTTGTTCAGCAACCCGCCGACGACGACAATAAATTGAAACTGGCTCGGATCTTCTACCAAGTCTGAGGTCGGAGCGACCTGAACGCCACAGCTGGAGGTGATGAGGTGCCGCGTGCTGCCGAGCACATCCCAGTCGGCCAGAACCCGACCCGAACGATCGAATTCATCGCTGGCGAGACGCAGCGTGTCCACGAACAATGCGAAAGCCGAAAGTGTGAATGATCTCGCGAGCACGAAGCCGATTTTCAGGCGGTCGACCGGGGCGTTGGTATCGGAGGGCGTCATTCTAAACTCCAATCGGGGCAGGCATGTATCGCGAGGTGCCTGTAAGCCCTACTTTATTTGATCTGGAAGCCGTGAGCCAGAGGATCTCGATCGTCCACGAAGATGGTGTTGTGACCAATGATCCGGGCCCATCCGCCAACGCTCGGCCTGATCGCTTTGAAGGTGCCGACCATGACCTCTTCCTCGACCCGACCTTCGAAAACAGTGCCGATGATACTTTCCTGACGAAACGCCTCACCCACCTTCAATCGACCCTTGCCGTAAAGCTGTGCCATTCTTGCCGAAGTGCCGGTCCCGCCCGGGGAGCGATCAATGGCCTTGTCGCCGTAGAATACGGCTCCACGACCGTCTGCCGCATCGCTTGTCGGTTTATCGCACCAGAGAGCGTGATGAACACCTCGAATCCGCTCATCGTCCGGATGCTGGGGATCGCAGATATCCGCCAGCGCGTCTCGCAGCTTCACGCTGAGGTCTACGATGTCACTGCCGGACATGCCGTCGAGCCCCGACCACGATGCCTGCGGCTCCACCACGGCATAATAATTGCCGCCATAGGAAATATCGACAATAAGACGCCCGATGCCGGGAATATCAACCTCGACATCTGTTGCGTGGAGATAGCTCGGCACGTTGAACATACGAACGGATTCCACGAATGTGCCGGGCTTTTCATAGTGTATATCCACCCGACCAGCCGGAGTTTCGATGGAAAGCTGTCCCTCGACTCTAGGCGTGATGAGGCCTTCTTCGATACCGGCTGTCACCAAGCCAATCGTACCAGCTCCGCACATCGGCAGGCATCCGCTGACCTCGATGAAAATGACTGCGAAATCGCAGTCGTCGCGGTAGGCCGGATAAATGATCGCGCCGGACATGATGTCATGGCCACGTGGTTCGAACATCAGGGCTTTTCGCACCCAGTCATGGTCCCGGACAAACAGTTCCCGACGCTCAGCGATTGGCAAATGCGGTAGAAGTGGACCGCCTCCGGCAACGAGGCGAACCGGATTGCCACATGTATGGCTGTCGATACAAAAGAAGCTATGCCGCATGATCGTTCCTTATCAAGTGTCAGGTGCTGGCTGCGCCTGGTGTCCGGCCTCGCTGCAATGCGCCGCGTGACAGTCGATCAAGGAAAATCGCCACCGCGACGATCGCCAATCCTGCCCGCAGGCCGAGACCCATTTCCATGCGGGTCAGTCCGCGTGTGACCTCGGCTCCCAAGCCGCCAGCCCCGACAAGACCGGCCAGAACAACGATGGCCAGCGACAGAAGAATGCACTGGTTTAACCCTACGAGCAGCGTGGGCGTTGCCGCAGGAATTTCAATCTTGAACAGGATGGCACGCGGCGAGGCACCGGTCGCCTGTCCAAGCTCCAGCAGGTCCTTGGGCACCTGGTTGAACGCCAGCGTTGTCAGCCGCAGCATCGGCGGTATGCCATAGACGATCGTCGCAATGATTGCCGGGACTCGACCGAGGCTGAAAATCATTACGGCGGGGATCAGGTAGACCCATGGCGGCACGGTCTGCATGATATCGAGCAACGGGCGGATGACCGCCTCGACCCGTCGATGCCGGGACGCCAGAATGCCAAGCGGAAAGGCAATCAGCACGGAGATACAAACCGACACCGTCACCAGAGCCAGAGTCTGCATCGACGCTTCCCATAGACCCGACAGGAAGCAGAATGACAGGGCAAACGCACTTGTCACCGCAACACGAAGAGTGACGAAGACGGCAGCCAGAGCAACGGTGATCAGAATGACGGTATAGAAAGGTAGAAAGAGAAGAACGGTTTCGATACTTCCAAGAACGGCTTCGATGACCTTTGTCACAGTGTCGAAGAAGGGATGGAAATTCGCGTTCAACCAATCGACGACGGGAGCGAGATAGGCACCCGGAGAAAACCAAACTGTTGCTGGAGTCATGATTTTGCTCCCGTGTTACGGCTCGCCGCACTTTGTGTCAGTCGATCAAGCACCATGGTGAGAATGACAATGGCAATCGCGGCGTTGATCGACGTTGCGATATTCAGCGTTCTGACGGCGCTATAGATGGTTTCGCCAAGTCCGCCGGAGCCCACGATACCGGCGATCACCACCATGCCGAAGGCCATCATCAGGCTCTGGTTGATCCCGGCCATGACGCTCGGTATCGCGAATGGCAACCTGATCTTGACGAACATCTGCCAGGGCGTCAGACCGCTGGCCTGTCCCAATTCAATAAAATCATTGGGCGTTCTGCGAATGCCGAGAGATGTCAAGCGGATCGCCGGTGGCATGGCGACAATGACCGTGGCAAGAAGGGCCGTGGCCGGTCCATATCCCATCAGCGCGATGGTTGGCAGGAGGTAGATATAGGGCGGCAGGGTCTGGATGAGATCAAGCACCGGTTCGACAATCGTGTCAAAGGCTTTGACGAAACCCGCCACAATGCCAAGAGGAACGCCGATCACCAGAGCCATGAATGTGGCGGTGATCACGAGCGCCAAGGTGCTCATGGTTTCGGCCCAAAGGCCCATGACCGCGCAGCCCAGCATGGCGACACCGATCAAAAGACCGGCCTTGCTGTTGATCAACCGCCATCCGAGAAGGGCTGCAATCAAGGCAACCACATAGAATGGCGGGAGCTGAAACAGCCAGAGAACGCCGCCATAGGTGCCTTCCAGCACCGCTCTGATGGAATCAAACAGCCATGAGGCATGATCGCTGATCCAGTTGAGCGTGTCGTCAATGTGTTCATCGAAGCTATCTGTAATAACGGAGGTGTCCATGACATTCCCCCCTATGCCGCTGCGGTCGGCTGGGCCGGACTTCCGGCAACACCGCAGAGGAGGCCGCGCGTGGTGACAATGCCGATGACGTTGCCGTCTTCGACAATCGCTACGGCATCGCGTTCAGACTGCATCGTCAAGGCGATCAGCGCACCGATATCCGCCTCCGGCGTGGCGCACAAAAGCGTGTCGATGTCTGAGCCGGGATGATCACACTTATAATCCTCAATCGGGATCATGACAGAATGCGCCTTGACCAGATGAACTCTGGAAATACCGGCGACGAACTCGGCGACATAGTCGTCTGCCGGTTGCGTAACGATCTCTTCCGCATTGCCGACCTGAACGATGACACCGTCCTTCATGATGGCGATGCGGTCGCCGATGCGGATTGCTTCTTCCAGATCATGGGTGATGAACACGGCGGATTTTCCAAGCGACTTGGTGAGTTGCCGGAATTCGTCCTGAAGCTGGCGGCGGATCAACGGGTCGAGCGCGCTGAACGGCTCGTCCATCAGAATGATCTCGGGGTCGGCGGCAATAGCGCGGGCAAGACCGACGCGTTGCTGCATGCCGCCCGACAGCTCGGAAGGATATCGTGCCGTCCAGTCCGACAGGCCGACCTTTTCCAGCGCCGCGCGGGCAGTCTTGTATCGCTCTTCCTTGCCAACACCCCTGACCTCCAGACCAAAGGCGGCATTCTCCAACACGGTCCTGTTCGGCAACAGGGCCACGCTCTGGAAGACCATCCCGATATGGCGCGCGCGGATGTCGCGCAACTGGGCGGCGTTCAAGGCAGAGATATCCTTGCCTTTGACCAGAATCGTGCCAAGGCTCGGTTCGATCAATCTGTTCAGAAGACGGATCAGCGTCGATTTGCCGCTGCCCGACAACCCCATGATACAGAAAATCTCTCCGCGTCGAACCTGAAGGCTGGCATCCGAGACGCCAACGACGCAGTCGTACTCCGTCAGGATCTGTTTCTTGGAGAAGCCCCTTGTCTTGACTGCCTCGACGGCCGCGTTCGCCCGAGCTCCGAATATCTTCCAGACGGATTGGCAGTCGATGAGGACTTCACTGGCATCATGCATTGACGTGGTCATCGCGTTCCCCGCGCGCCGGTATTGACCGGCATTCTCTCTTGTGGACGTCAGGACCGGGCCGCCGCCATTGCGCAGCCCGGCCTTCTCATTTTATTCAGACTTGATGTTTTCCCAGCGCTTCAGGAGATCGGCATGGCTGTCCGTCCAGCTCTTGATGGCCTCATCCATGGTCTTGCCGTCGCTAACTGCGCTGTTGATTGCGGCGATGTCGGCAAGCGGCACATACACGCTGGCAATCACTTCACGCGCATGTGGGTTCTGAGCCGAGAAGCCCTTCTGCCCGATCCAGTAGTAGCTCTGGGCCGGAGGGAACACACCCTTGGGGTCCTTGAGGAACTTGACGTCGTATTTCTGTGCCATCCATGATGGTTCCCAGATCGTCACGGCAATCCATTCCTTGCGGTCGGATGCAGACTTGAGAGCGGCCGTCATCGCGGCGGTACTGCCTTCAACGAGCTGAAGCTTGAGACCGTAGTCCTTGACGGCGTTGGCCGCATCCTTCATCAGGCCCGAGCCAGGCTCGATGCCGATGATCTTGCCGCCGAACTTGTCGGCATTTTCGTTCAGCTGATCGACGGAGTCGATGGGGACGTATTTCGGAACAGCGATCGCCTGATACAGGCCGTGCGAGACCGGCGAGATTTTTTCCAGGCGCTTCTTGTTCTTGTTCCAGTAATCCTGCGCGACATAATCGGTCTGCGAGGCCAAAATCTGGACATCGCCCTTGCTCAATGCGGCATAAGCAATGCCCCATTCGGAGAAGGGTACGACTTTCACGGTGTAGCCGGAATCTTCGAGCACCTTCTTGGTGATGCCGGTGATCGGGGTGAGGTCTTCCCAAGACATCGTGCCAATGGTGACGGTTTTTTCTTCCGCATGTGCCGACAGGGCGGTCATTCCGACCATCGCCGCTGCGCAAAGTGCCTTCCACAGAGTCTTCATTTTTCGCTCCTAGTTTTACGTTCCCATTATCGTTGAAGCCTCGCGCTTAAGCGCGGTCTCCCCATTGCGCGGCGACGTTTTATCCCTCGCGGCCTGCACGCAATTCCTGCCATTTGATCACGGTGTTGGCGCCGAGCCATGTGAAAGGCTCCGGTGGAAGCCTGCTCGGCTGTGCGTGATCGTTGAATTCTTCAAGATGTGTCGAGGTGTTTCCGGTGGCGAGTTCCGCTGTCAGCATGCCAGCCAGCGTGCTTTTCACCGTGCCAAGACCGTTTTCGCAGCAAGCCGAATACAGCCCTTCTTCGATCTCGCCGAAGGCCGGCACATGGTTGCGGGTGAGGCAGATGCGGCCTGCCCAGCAGTGTTCGAACGGCAGGTCCTTCAATGCCGGGAAACGCCTGTCCAGCGATACCCGATGTTCTAGAGCCATTTTTCGCAGACGCTGATCCGTCAGCTTCAGGCTGAAATCGTAGGTCCACTTGGTCCGCAAAGCGATGCGCGACTGGCCGTTCGATGTGATTTTCCGAACCGTTGCTCCCATCGGATCGGCAGGCAGCAGAGCCCATCGATCATGCCCGCTTGCCTTGCGCCCGAAATCCTCTGCCGGGAACGGAGCCGTCATTGAGGCATATCCGAAGAAGTGCATGAGGCGACCGTTGAAATGACCGAAATCATTGATATGGCCGTTGACGCCCAGAATGACCCTGGGTGCAGAGACACGGCCCCGTGGTGAGGACGCCGTCCATTGGCCGTTTTCCCGCATCAGGGACGTGACAGGCGAGCGCTCGAAGATATCGACCTGCTGCCAAAGCCCGGCTGCGAAGTTTCTGATATAGTCGGCGGGCTGAATGAGCACGGCCCCCGGCGTGTAGATGCCACCGAGGTAGAAATCGGTTCCGGTGATCTCCCGCATTTGTGCCGCATCGAGGAAACTGTGCTTCTCGCCCGCATTCAGCAGGGATTTGCCAAAATCCTCATTTAGCTTTATGCCGCGCTCGGTTGCCGCCGCGTTGATCTTGCCGGACGGATCGAACGTCTCGCGTGACATTCCGTATTCCGCCGCAGCTTGCGTTGCGAAGGCAATCGCCGTGCGGTTCTGCGCCATTTCGATGCGGGTATCGTCGGTACTGCCGCTTGAATATTCGCCAGACGACAGGTCGTGCGGAACATCGATCATGAAACCGGAATTTCGTCCCGAGCCGCCTTTTCCCACTTCGCTTGCGTCGAGAATGACAATCTTGTCGTCTGGTCGAAGCTGCAGCAGACGACGGGCAGCGGAAAGACCCGCAAAGCCCGCACCGACAATCAGCCAATCCGCAGTCACGTTGCCTTCGAGGCTACGGAGGGGAAACGAACGCGTGCTGATCGCCTCCCAGCCGGAGACACCATTTTCAACGGGCAAACGTTTGACTGATATTTTGTTCATCGGATTGTCTCATCCACGGAACGCTCGGAAATATCGATCCAGATTGTCTTCAGTTCGCAATAATTGTCATGCGCGAAGATCGACTTGTCGCGACCACCGAAGCCCGATTCCTTGTAGCCACCAAACGGTGTGGAAGCGTCGCCTTCGCCAAAGCAATTGACGGTGACGAGCCCGGCACGAATGTCACGGGACAACCGGATCGCCTGGCGCAGGCTGCCGGTATAGACCGATGCGGTAAGGCCGTAATTGGTGTCATTGGCCAGCGCGACGGCTTCGGCCACTGTGTCAAAGGCGGTCACGGACAGGATTGGTCCGAAAATCTCCTCCTTGAACAGGCGGCTTGAGGGAGTGACTCCATCGACAACAGTCGGCTCGATATAGATGCCACCATGCGTCGCCCCGCCATAGACAACAGAGAGCTTCTCTTTTTTGGCATCATCGAGAAACGATTTCACTTTTTCAAAGTGGGTTTTGCTGACGAGCGCCCCGATGCGGTTTTCCGGATCGAGCGGATTGCCGGTCTTCCATTCGCGCAGATAGGCACCGATCCGCTCCAGCAATTCGTCCTTGATCGTTCTGTCGACAATCAGGCGCGAGGTCGCAGAGCAATTCTCACCCATGTTCCAGAACGCACCGTTGACGACCTGCTCGGCCACCAGATCGAGGTCTTCGGCATCGGCGAGAACGACGGCTGGGTTCTTGCCGCCGCATTCGAGAACCACCTTCTTCAGGTTGGAATCTGCCGCATAGCGCAGGAAGCGACGCCCGGTCGCCGTCGATCCGGTGAAGGCCACCATGTCGACATCCATGTGCAGACCGATCGGCTCGCCCGCTTCCTTGCCGCCGCCGGTGACGACGTTGAAGACGCCAGCCGAAATCCCTGCTTCAATCGCGAGTTCGGCAACCCGCAGCGCGGTGAGCGAGGTTTCCTGTGCTGGCTTGACAATGACGGAGCACCCCGAAGCCAGCGCCGGACCGATCTTCCAGGCCAGCATCAGCAGAGGAAAATTCCAGGGGAGAACGCAGCCGACCACGCCGATCGGTTCGCGTACCACCATTGCCAGCGCGTTTGGCCCGACCGGATTGGTATTGTCGTATAGCTTGTCGATGACTTCGGCATGGAAGCGGATGGTGTGGATCGTATCGGCCACATCGACTGTCTGGCATTCGCGCACCGGTTTTCCGCTGTCGAGACTTTCCATGACAGCCAGCTCGTGGCGGTTTTCCTCGATCAGCTTGGCTAGTTTCAACAGGGCGGCCTTCCGGTCGCCGGGAGCCTGATGCCGCCAGCGGCCATCGTCAAACGCCTGCCTTGCCTTGGCAACCGCATCATCGACGTCGCTCACATCACAGGCGGCAATCTCCGCCAAGGTCTCGCCAGTTGCGGGATTGATCGAAGTGAAGGTCTTGCCGGACTTTGCCGGACGAAACGCACCGTCAATGAAAGCGTTGGTCGGCAATTGAAGACTGGCAGCGATGGCCTTGTATTCGGCCACGGTCAAAGGTTCATGCATTGTTGGCTCCCGAGGTGATCTGGGCAACCGTGCGCTTCACAGTCGTGACGACGGTCTCAAGGGTTCTTTTTTCTTCGGCGTTCAGCGGCCGTAGCGGTGCGCGTACCGAGCCGGTCTTCAGGCCGATCAGTTCACAGCCATATTTGATCGACTGAACGAATTTGCCGCATTCGAGAAAATCCATCAGCGGCAGCATCGCGGTCATGATCGCGCGGCCCTTGTCGAAATTCTTCTCGAGAACGCAGGCTTCATAAAGCGCAACATGTTCACGCGGCAGGAAGTTCGAGCCAGCGCAGACCCAGCTTTTTGCTCCCCAGGCGAAGAATTCGAGCGCCTGGTCGTCCCAGCCGCAGGACAGGCCGATATGCGGAAACTTCCGGGCCAGAAGATGAAGGTTGGCCATGTCGCCAGAGCTTTCCTTGATCGCCACGACATTTTTGGATTTGCCAACCCGGGAAAAATATTCATCTCCCATCACCACACCCATACGGGCTGGATAGTTGTAGAGCATGATCGGCAGGTTGGCGGCGCGATCTACCGTCAGCGCATGAACAGCGTTCTCGCGCTCCGTTGGCAGCGCATAGGGCGGAGACGACACCAGGATGGCGTCAGCACCAATGTCTTTGGCAGCTATGGCGTAGGCCACGGAATCTTCCGTTCTGGTTGCGCCAGTGCCGATGATAAGTGGAATTCTGGTTCCGATCACGTCTTTTGCATGGGCCGCAAGATCAAGGCGTTCTTGGGCGCTTTGGGCGTAATATTCACCCGTTGAACCGCCGACAATTATACCATGAACCTTCGCTTCGATGAGCGATTCAAGGACGGCGGCAAAGCCTTCACGATCAATCTGCCCATCTGGCCCAAGCGGTGTCACCGCCGGGGTATAGATACCTTCGAATTTCATGATGATTTCTCCATCGATTGCATTGGCGTATCGACCAATGCGTCCGCCTTAAGCGCTTGGGGAGCGATGAACATTTCCATGTTCTCGCGTGACAATTCCCAGTGTTCAAACACGAGATCAACGACGGCATCTTCGTCACGCGCGCTGATCGCGGCGATAATGCCGTCGTGGTGTCCGACTGATTTTTGTAGCCGCTCATGCATGTCTGCGTTGCGCGGCCTAAAGAATGTATGGCCGATACGGCCGTGATCGATCAGCAGCCTGCCTAGGCTTGGCTGAAGATATTCATTGCCTGACATCTCACCAATGATCGCGTGAAACCGGTTGTTCGAAAGCGTCATGGCAAGAGCGTCTTGCGCGATGCTCGCCTCACGAAAACGCTCCTGAGTGACCTGAAGGTCGGAAAGCTGTCCGGACTTGAAGTTCTGGACTGCCAAACGCCCGACGGCTGCATAGATCATCGGTGCGACAAGGAAGAAGTGACGCAGCGTCGAATGGTTCATCGGGATGACCCGCGCCCCCTTGTTGGCACGGATATCGACATAGCCTTCCCCTTCCAGACGCCGGAAAATTTCCCTGACGGGTGTCCGCGAGAGGCCGTATTTTTCACTCAGCGATACTTCGTCCAGATCCTCGTCCGGATCGAGTTCCATCGTCAGAATTTGGCGCTTGAGATCATCATAGAGCTCGCCTTTGCCACCCTTCATTCCAGTTCCCCGTCATCAACTTGTCCGCCCAAGGGGCGCCGTTGGTTTATGACAACAAAATTTGCATGACGTCCGGGCTAAGTCAACGGTATTGTATTTTATAAGTACACAATTGTTTCAAACAAAAGAATACAAACCAGAAGCTGTCATGAGTGACGGGGATAATTTGCTGAGATGCCATCAATGCGAAAGCCATGCGAAGCAACCGTTTCAGCGCGAACGATGTCTTTGTATCCGCACCCTAAACATTGCCAATCAGAACCATGGAGGCTATGCCATTGCCTGCACCGCGATCTGTCCGTGCGTTGGCGTGTCGGCACGGGCAGGCGGACGCTGATTGATCTCCCGAATGGTCGCAAAGCGATTGAATTGCAATGGCCTTCCGTGTGACGAGGATGTGAAATGAAAGTCGGGAAGAGCAGTCTCTACGACGATCTCAAACGCCAAATTCTGACGATGGAACTCGATCCGGACGAGGATCTGGACGAAGTCAGCATCAGCGAGAAATATGGACTGTCTCGCACACCTGTGCGTGACATTTTCCGCCGTCTTGCGGGTGAAGGCTATATCGACATTCGAGAAAACAGAGGCGCTCGGGTCGCTCCGTTGAACCATTCGACACTCAGACACTTCTTCCTCGTTGCGCCGATGATATACGCGGCCATCGGTCGGCTGGCGGTTCAAAATTTCAAACCCAAGCAACTGTCCGAGTTGAGTGACACACAGGAACGATTTCGTGCCGCTAGCCACAACGCTGACACCCTGGCGATGGTTCTGGAGAATAACAGATTCCACGCCATCATGGGCGAAATGTCCGGTAACGTTTACCTGCAACCGAGCTTAAGACGTCTTCTCGTGGACCATGCCCGTATAGGGCAAACCTTCTTCCGTCCACGAAATGATGACATGCAGCAGCGTCTTCGGTTGGCAACCCAACATCATGATGGCTTTATTGCATCCATTAAAAGCCATGATGAAAATGCTGTGGTTGATCTCGTTTTCCAGCATTGGGAATTGTCACGAGAGAACATGGAATTGTATGTTGTGCCTGATAACATGACAGCGGATTTACCTGTTAAATTGGCACCGTAAAGTTAACCGACACGGGTCAAAAATATTGCGCTCGGCTTTCGCTTATGCGGTTTGCAGGCATGCGATTTCGTTCCACATCTGCATGGCCCGGGTTCTCAGTTCGCGATGATTGTCTGATGAGATCTCGTGGCGTGGAATGTGAAAAAGGTTGGCGACAGGGTCATGAATTGAAACGAAACGCTGGAGATGTCGCGCTGATTTGAAGCCCTTCATGATCCGTTCTCGTCGCCGGGTCGGTTGATGGGAATTCTCCGCCCGATTGTTCAGTCCTTTGTGCAAGCGATGCTCGACGCCGGGCATGATGTCGCGCTTTGCCGCGCCATAGGGGGCTGGAACAAGGTCTGTTCTCACAAACACGCTAGGCTGTAGTGACAAATTAATGTTTTTGGATTCCCTTTGAGGGGCTAATCAGATTCAACGCTACCTTTTGGAGGTTGGCGATGGATGGTGAGGTTCTTCGAGATGACCAGTGGGATCGTTTGAAACCGTTTGTTCCCGGCGGTCGTAAAGGTAAACGCGGCCCACGCAGCGACGGTCGGCGGTTCTTTGATGCGATTTTATGGCTTGCCCGGTCTGGAGCCCGCTGGCGAGATCTGCCGGAAGACCGCTTCGGCTCTTATCAGGCAGTCAAACGGCGTTACTATCGTTGGATCGAGCAGGGCATTTTCGACGAGATTTTCGAGGCCGTCACTGCGGACCCGGATATGGAGTGGCTGTCCATCGACGCCACTGTGATCCGGGCTCAGGCGCAAGCCGCTGGCGGACGCCGAAAAAGGGGGGACCGCAAGCCCAGGCTCTCGGTCGCTCCAGAGGTGGATTTGGCTGCAAAATCCATGCAGTCGTCGATGCGCTAGGGTTGCCGGTTCGTTTTCAGCTCGGGCCCGGACAGCAAAATGACATGGCTCCAGCCTGCGACCTCATTCGGGGACTGCCAGCTCAAAAGGTACTTGCAGACCGTGCCTATGATGCCGATCATCTGCACGATGTCATTCTCGAACAAGGCGGTGAACCGGTCATTCCGCCGCGACGGCATCGCAAATATCAGCATACCTATGATCGCATCGCTTACAGGCAGAGATGGGGGATCGAGAGCTTCTTTGCCAAGCTCAAACAGTGGCGGCGCATCGCCACGCGATATGACAAACTCGCCGCCAACTTTCTCGGGTTCATTAAGCTCGCCAGCATAATGCTATGGATTAAATGATTAATTTGTCACTACAGCCTAGCGCCCACCGCAATCAAAAAGCTGTCGCGTTGACAAAACCTATGTGAAGGTTCGCGGCAACCGGGCATATTTTTACCGGGCCGTCGACAAGTTCGGAAACACGGTCGATTTCTATCTGTCGCCGACCCGCACTGCCAAAACGGCCAATCGCTTTCTTGGCAATGACCTAGTGTTAGCACTGCCTGACCATGGCTAAAATTGATCACGCTTTCAGACCGCACCTGAAGCCGGGCAGGATTAATGCCAACTCGAAATCCTGGTTAATCCAAATTGGAAATCGACAATCGACCCTTATAGCGATTTTAGAAACAGCGGCCAGCGAGGGTCGTTTATGATGGAGCGCGCGCGCATATGTTTCCAGATTCCATATTTGTAGAAATCGAAATCGAGCGTTGAAATCCGGTTCTGCACCATGGCCCAGGTGCTCCACTTTATGTCAGCCAAGGCCTTCAGCACGATGAAGCGGGCATGATAGCCGGTATCATAGTGGCCGAAGTAATCCTCGATGATTTCCCGATCGATGGATTCCGAAAAAAACATTTCCCCACTCCAAATCGCCAGATCATAAAGACGTTCATTGTTGGAGGCATATTCGAAATCGATGAGCTTGATCGACTTGTTCTCGCCAATCAGGAAATTGCCCGGCATGGGATCATTGAAACAGGGAACGAGATCGAGGCCGGATGCCTCCAGCGCCATGCGCGCTTGTCGATATTGATCACGAAGCCATGCATGATCACTGGGCCAGTAACCGCCCAGCTCTTCCACCTGCGCATAGTGCTCGTCGATCATGTCAAAGACGGTTTTGGTCAGAGGCAGTTCTGGCGCCGCATGAAAATCACAATAGAGGGAAACAGCTTTGTGGCGGATCTGGGGATCGGCAAAGTCGCGATGGGTGGATGGTCTGCGACCATCGATGAATTCCGCAATTTCAATGTCCAGATGGGCGAGATAATCGAATGTCCGTGGCCCAACGCCAATGGTTTCGGCCTGCTTGCTGGCCGCCGCCGCCGCCTTGCGGTCAATAAACATCTCCGTGCCACGACCGGGAATTTTCAGGAAATAGGAGAGGGGATCTCCTTCCACCTCGATGCGGAAATTGGTGTTGCTGATACCGCCGAGAACGGCCTTATAGCGCAGTTTACGGCCTTGCCAGCCTGTGACCTGAGTGAGCGCAACCTCCAGGGCGTGCTCAACTTCGGTGGTTGCCATACCAATTTCGTTCATAATGTCACTCCTGCTTCAAATCGATCTGACCAGTTCCTCAAATCCGGGACGACCCAACAGCATTCTGCACCGCAAGAAACGCCATTCGGCATATTTCAGAAACTCGACGCTTCGCCGGGGAGAGCACATTTCCAGAAGCATGCTGCGCAAGGCCCAATAGAAATCATCGGCTGCCGCATACAGGCGGCAGCGCGCAAAAGCCTTGGTGGAAAAAGCCCCATCATGCATTTCCAAAAGCGGCTGCATCTGGCTCTCGAACTGGTAAAGCTCGTTCATCTGCACCCCAAGCTGATAATAGGGGTCCATGTCGCCTGCCATATCGAAGTCCACCCATTGCAACTGGCCGGATGGACCGATCATCACATTGGACGAATGCGGATCGCCGTGGGCCGCACAAAAATCAACGCCAGCCGCCGAAATGGCGGAGTAGAGTGTCCTGGTCCAGGCATACATCCAGGATGCATCCCCCGGCAGCGGGGCTTGCAGAGTTTGCAATATGTCCCAAAGCCCATCGATCCCCTCGAAGATCGACCACGGCCTGCCAAATAATGGGCCTGCGGCGATTGTCTTCTGCATCTTGATCAATTGCGATACGGGAGCCTCGTGCACGAGATCATCGATTTTCGCCACCCGCCAGCCTTGCCCCAGACGCTCCCAGAGCACCGCCCGCTCAAGGGGTGCGCGGGCGATTGGCCTTGGTGAAAGCCCAAGATCATACAGGCGCGTTGCGGCCGCAAACGAGATGGCATCATCCACCAGTGCTTTTGTTTCATCTCCGGCCATCTTCAGAAACAATGTCGGCTCAGTGCCATCAGGCGCGATGTCGAATGTGGCGGATTCCACCGCATGATAGGACGGCGAAGCCACGGCGGGCAGCGCGACGCGGTAGGTCAGGGTGCGCAAGGGGAGGGTGGTGAACCGCGATAAGGCGCGCTCAGCGCGGGCTTCATCTTCATTGTCTGGTGTGCCGAGTGGTTTCATTGCGCCGCCTCATTTTGCTGCGCAGCCTCCAGCCCGTCGCAGGCAAGGCGATAGAGCATGTCGGCCAGAACCTGCGTGCCAAATGCCTGATCTTCCGGTGTCGTATATTCGGTGGGGTGATGAATGACGCCGTTCTGGCTGCGCACGGCAAGCACCACGGCTGGACAAACAGCCGACAGCGCCACGGCGTCGTGACCTCCCACCGTATCGAGGTGGCGCATCGGCTCGCCATAGCTTTTGGCCGTCTGTTCTGCCAGGGCAATCAGACCGGGCGCAAAATTGCCTGCCTTGCGACGGTCAATGGAGCGTATTTCATAATCGATTTTAGCTTTTGTAGCAGCAGTTTCAGCCGCAACCTTCAGCTTCTGTTCTGCCTCCTCCAAAATCTCCGGCGAGGCAGATCGCAACTCGATGAACAACACGGCTTCCGCCGGAACGATATTGGGCGAATTGGGAAAAACCTCCAGACGGCCAACAGAGGTGTGAAGTTCAAGTCCGTAAGCGTCCACCATGGCCCGCAGATCGGCCATCAGATAGGCGGCGCCCAACAGTGCATCCTTGCGCTCCGCCATGGGTGTCGGACCGGTGTGAGCCTGGCAGCCGAGAAAAGCGAGGCGGTATTTTGTGGCCCCCCAGAAACGGGTGAAGGCCCCGAATTTCTCCTCAGCGTCGAACAGAGTGCTTGCACCTTCAATGTGCAGCTCGATCAAGGCGTCGGGCACGGGTACCTTGTCCTTGCCCGCATAGCCAATCTCCTGAAGCGACTGGCGAACCGTGACGCCGTTGCCATCGGCCCTGTCAAGCGCCCAGTCCAGTTCGGCCGCACCGGTAAAAACGCTACTTCCCAACAGGCTCGGTTGAAACCGCGCCCCTTCCTCATTTGTCCAGTTCACGACCTGGAAATTGCAGGCCGCAAGACGATTTTCAGCCGCCAATCGTTCGCGCACCGCCAAAACGGCCTCGCAGGCCGCAACGACGCCCAGTGCTCCATCAAAACGCCCACCATTCGGCTGACTGTCAATGTGAGAACCAACCATGACGACAGGGGCATTTGCCCCGGCCAGCGGTGCTGAACCAAACTGATTGCCAATGGCGTCCACGGATTGGACAAACCCATTTTCAGCAAACCAGGACGCAAGCCAGTCGCGCGCCCTGCCATCTTCCTGCGACAATGTAAGCCGGTTCATGGAACCGTCCGGACCGCCGCCGAAGGAAGACAATGTATCGACCATCGCCTGAAACCTCTTGATATTAATAGGCGCTTTGGATGATTTTGAAGACGCTTCAGGCATTGATGATGTCCACGTTTGATTGCGAAAAATAATCGGAAAAGTCTTTCGGCAGCACACCGCTGGTCACCACGGCGTCAATCTCGCTTAGGCCAAAGGTATGGATAGAGCCAAGCCGCCCGAATTTTGAGCTGTCCGCCACGATGATGGAGCGGCTGGCCTGCCCACGGGCAATGCGGCGCAGGACGGCTTCATCCTCACCAAAGTCCATAAAGCCCCGCTCCAGATGGATGGCACTGATGGCGATGATCGCTAGATCGAAAAAATGCTCCTTGAGGGCCGCAACCGTCTCATGGCCGTAGGTTGCCTGATACTCCGGTCGCATGCGCCCGCCCAGAACCCGCACGCTGGCATCGGGGTAGGGGAAAAAATGGGCCGCAACCGCAATGGAGTTGCTGACAATTGTCACATCCTTGCGGGACTCCAGATGTTTCAGGCAGGCGAGTGTCGTGGTGCCGGTATCGATAAAAATCTTCATGCCGTTTTCGACCATGGAGGCCGCCGCCTCGCCGATGCGGGCTTTTTCCCGGGCGCTGACACGGATACGCTCACCGAACGGTTGGTCGCTGTCATGTCCGTCGATTACGGCGCCACCATAGACCCGACGCGCATAGCCACGGATCTCCAGCTCCTTTAAATCGCGACGGATGGATTCGTGGCTGACCTGCAACTGCTCGGACAGTGCAACAACAGTCACTCTTTGATGCAGTTTCAGCATCTCCAGAATGTGTTTGATGCGGTTTTCCGTAAAACTCATGGGCTTGTTTGTTCCTGCTGTTCTCTGCCTGTTTCAATATGGAGTCTGTCTTTCGTCAGGGGCCAGCCTCTACAAGCGATCCTTTGTCCGGCGCTGTTCCAAAAATCGGATTGACGAGGTGGCAGGCGGCGAAATCCTGCTCTCCCCTGTCCGTTAGGCTTGGACTGATTGTCCGGCATTTTTCCATGGCCTGAGGACAGCGCGACTTAAAGCTGCACCCATCCGGAATGTGGATGGGGCTTGGCGGCTCGCCTTCCAACAGGCAGTCCTGGGGCTGGTAGCGCCGCTCTTCCAGCGTTGGCATGGCGCTGAGCAGCGCCTTTGTATAGGGGTGGCCCGGATCGAAAAACAACCTCTCGTTTTCGGCCAGTTCAAACACCTCACCCAGATACATCACCGCCACGCGGTTGCAGACCTTCCGCACCATGGCCAGATCATGGGAGATGAAAATATAGGTCAGGTTGTATTCCTTCTGCAATGTCTGGAACAGATCAAGCAGTTTGAACTGCTCTGCCTGATCAAGCGCCGACAGTGTTTCATCCATGATCAGAATTTCAGGTTCCAGCACCAAAGCGCGTGCCACATTGATGCGTTGACGCTGGCCGGCGCTGAGCCCCAGTGGCAATTCCTCATAGAGCGCAGCCGGCAGGCCCACTTCTCCCATCACCTTCAGCACGCGCGTGCGGATTGTTGCCTTGTCACGCCATCCATGGGTGCGCAGCGGCTCTTCCAGCATGCGGCCAACCGTGGTGCGTGGCGGCAGAGAGCCGAAGGGGTCCTGCAACACCATTTGCAGCGTGCTGCGAAACGCCAAAAGGTCTTTGCCACTGAGCTGGGCAATGTCTTTGTCTTTGCACAAAACCTGACCGGAGCTTGGACGCTCGAGACGGCTCAACAGCCGCATCAGTGTGGATTTACCGCAGCCGGATTCGCCAACGATGGCAAAACTGTCGCCTCTGCGAATATCAAACGTCACATTGCGCACCGCCCGCACGGTGTTGACCCCGCCAAGGCCCGTCTTCTTGCGAACCTTATAGATCTGTGAGGCGTCACGTAGGCTGATCACCACCGGCCTGTCATCGCCGAGGCGTGCAACAGCGTTTTTTTCAAGCCAGATTTTCGGTGTCTGGGCCACCAGTTCCCGTGTGTAGGGATAGGTTGGTGTGGCAATCAGGTTTTCTGCCGACTGTCCCTCGACGATCCGGCCATCCTCCATGACGAGAATGCGCGAACAGGCTTCACGCGCTACCGGAAGAGAGGAGGAAACAAACAAAACGGCCGTATCGAAATCAGCAGTCAGCTCTTTCATCAAACGGATCACCTGCGCCGCCACCGTCACATCCAGCGGTTGGGTAACGTTATCGGCAATCAGCAACGCCGGATTGGTAATCAGCGCATCGACAATCAGGGCTCGCTGCATCATCCCGCCGCTGAATTGGGAGGGATAATCATGAAAGCGGCTGCGTGCTGAGGGAATGCGCACGGCCTCCAGCAAGGAAATCACCCGCTTTTCCGCATCGCCATACGAGGTGCCGGGAACAACGGCCCGCAGCTTTTCAACAATCTGAGCACCGACCGACAGGGTGGGATCAAGCGCCCCCATTGGGTTGGACCCGACATAGGCCACACGGCGGCGCAATTTACGCATTTCTGCCGCACCAATAGCGAAAATATCTGTGCCCTCAAACAGCACCTGTCCCGACTGCATGGATAAAGGTGGTTCCAGCCAATTGACCACCGCCTTTGACAGCACCGTTTTGCCCGCACCGCTGGCACCCACCACGCCAACGATCTCGCGGGGCTGCAAGGTAAACGATATGCCGTCAAGAATCCGGCGCGACTGTTCGGTGTGGCCAGCAGTTACGACAAGATCTTTGAGTTCAAGAAGCGGGGTTGTCATTATTCTGCGCCTCCGTGAATGGTGTTTCTTGCCCGTTCCAGCGATGCGCCAACCAGATTGATACTGGTAAGCGTCAGGCCGAGGAAAATTCCGGGCATGGTGGCAATCCACCAGGCGTTGAGCAGATATTTGCGTCCATCAGCGATGATATTGCCAAAGGTCGGCGTCG
This sequence comes from Agrobacterium vitis, assembly GCF_014926405.1. Taxonomy (NCBI): domain Bacteria; kingdom Pseudomonadati; phylum Pseudomonadota; class Alphaproteobacteria; order Hyphomicrobiales; family Rhizobiaceae; genus Gillisella; species Gillisella vitis. Next base: position 505,429 of record NZ_JACXXJ020000004.1, on the reverse strand, counting down.
GTGGCTGAACACCAAGGCCAAGAAAGCCCAGAATGGATTCGAAAATCATCATCCGCGCCACATCCAGCACCGAGATGAACAGCACGGGCGGCAGCAGTAGCGGCACGAGCAGTGTTAGAATAATGCGCAGGTCTGTGGAGCCACCGAGCTTTGAGGCACGGACATATTCCCTCTGACGCTCCGTCATCACAATGCTGCGCATGATGCGGGCATAGACCGGCCAATTGGACAACCCAAGCACAAGAATGATGGCGGGAATGGTGGGACGCGATACGCCCAGAACCGAGATGGCCAGAATGATCATCGGAATCGATAGCTGCGCATCGGTCAGGCGCATGATGACCGCATCGGTGCGTCCGCCAAAATAGCCGGCAAGCGTGCCAAGTACGCAACCGATAATCAGCATCACCACGACAGAGGATACACCAATCAGGAAAGAATAGCGCAAGCCAACCAGCGAGCGCACCAGCATGTCACGGCCGATCTGATCGGTGCCAAGCGGGTGGGCAAAACTCCAGGTCTCACCAATGAACAGGGGCGGTAGCAGTCGGGCACGCACGTTCATTTTTGTCGGGTCGAGACCGCTCAGTTCAGGATAGAGTGCCGCCGCGAGAGCCAGCAGCAGAAAGATGGCAACGCCAATGCGAAAACCCGGTGTGGAAGAAGCCTTGTCATAGATCCGTCGGGGGATCGATCGCGACAGGACCGGTGCCATGATGGCCGAAGGGGCTGGGCTGGTGAAGGTCATCAGTATTCGAGCCTCGGATCAATGGTGGTGGCAACAAGATCAACGAGGATGTTGATCAGCACGAAGATGGCGCTGGTGACGATGGCAATGCCCTGGATCAGCGGAAAATCTCGTTGCAGCACGGCGTTGATGGTCAGCAGACCAAGGCCGGGATAGTCGAAGATATATTCAACGATGATCACGCCGCCGAGCAGACTGGAAAATTGCACGCCCAGCAGATTGAGCAGCGGCACGGACGCATTGCGCAGTGCATGATTGGCAATGATACGGGTATTGCTCAGGCCACGAACCCGTCCGACAGACACGTAAGGCTCCATCATCTGGGCAGAGACGGAGCTGACCAGCGTGCGGATCAACACCGGCGCAAGCTCAACGGCGAGAACGATGGCGGGCAGGATGGTATAGGCAAAGCCCTGATAGCCGATGGCCGGAAGCCAGCCGAGCTTGACCGAAAATAGCAAGGCCAGCACGATTCCGAGCCAGAAATTCGGCAGGGATATGAAGATCGAGGAGATATAGAAGGCAAGCTTGTCCGGCCATCGCCCCGGTGCCAATCCTCCCGCTACACCGACAATGCTGGAAAAGACCAGGGCTATCACAAGCGTAACCGCCGCCAGTTGCAAGGTCATGGGCAGCGCATCAAAAATCAGGGTGAAAACCTTGGCGCGCTCGCCCCGCGTTGTATCGTTGAAGCTAGAGCCGCCTGTTGCCGCGCCATTGGCGGGCCGCACAAAGGATTCGCCAAGATCACCCTGCACCACGCCAGACATATAGCGCCCGAACTGAACGAGAATCGGATCACGCAATCCCATATCCTTGGCGATTTTCTCGATCAGGGCTTCAGGAGCCATGCCGCCCGCCATCATGCGCACGGGATCGCCCGGCACCACCCGCAGCAGGGTGAAGATCAGCAACGACACCAGAAAAATAATAATCGCACCCTGAAACAGCCGTCTGACGAGGAAATTCAATGCGAACATCGACATGCACTCCGCTTCGGTCCTGATGGTCGCCGCACGCTGAAATCTCCGGCGTGCGGCCGGTCTTACGTCCGGTGCAGCATCATGCAGCGGGCTTTGAAGCGTCCATGGACCCGTCAGGATAGATGTAGAGGCCTTCCTTGAACTCCTTTTGCATGGCGTGGATCATGACAGAGGTGAACAGCGAAAGGGCCGGCATTTTCGAAGCGATCAAAGGCATCGTTTCGGATTGCAGAACTTTTTTGCGTTCTTCCAGGTTTGCCGCATTGCGCTCCTTATCGAGGCTTGCATCAATGTCCTTGTCGACAATGCCGCAAATGCGCTTGGAGCTTGAATGGAAGTGCGTTCGCAGAACAAGATCGGGCTCCGGTGATGCCGTTGACCAGCCGCAATCGACCATATGACCGGGGCCGCCACCTGGGCGATCGTACAATTGCTCTTTCCATGCGGCAGGCTCCAGCACGGTCAGGCTGACGGGGAAGCCCTGTTCGTTCAGCATGCCTGTCAGCACCTCGCCATATTCCTTGGTCTTGGGATAGAACCCAACCGAGGTAATATATTCCAAGGGCGGCAAGCCCTTACCGTTTGGAAAGCCAGCTTCCGCCAGCAGTGCCTGGCACTTTTCTGGATCGTATTTCGGATAATTCTCCAGATCGATATAGCCGAACTTGACCGGCGATACGAAGTTGGACGACGCATGGCCTGCTGATCCGAGTACTTCGAGGATCATGTCACGGTCGATGGCGTGGCAAGCTGCCAGCCGGACGCGCGGATCGTTGAAAGGTGGCTTGGAGCACCGGAACCAAAGATATTTGTTTTCAACCGAAACCACCTCGTTGATGGCGATTTGCGGATTGCCTTTCAAGGTTGCCACCTGTTCCGGCTCCAGACGCTCGACAATCGAAGCCTGACCATTCATCAGCGACAGCATACGCGTGGTGGAATCGCCAGTGAAAGTAAAGTTGATGCCGGGAATGCCTGGCTTGCCTTTGAAATAGCCATCGAAAGCAGCCATTACCGTGTCATTGCCGCGCTGCTCAACGAATTTGAACGGTCCTGTGCCATTCAAGCGTTGAGAGAGAACCCCACCCGGGCCACCTGCCACGTCCTTTGCCGACATCATTGGAAGGAAAGAGGCGAGGAAGATGAAGAGATGGGCCGGATAACCACCCTTGGACGTGTCGATAATGACAGTGTAGTCGTCCGGTGTTTCGATGGTCAGGGTTTCGGTCGGTCCTGGATACCATTGGGCCGGACGATCGGCCCTCGAGCCATATTCCAAAGTTGCCTTGACATCTTCGGCCTTGAACGGCTTGCCATCATGAAAAGTGATGCCCTGCCGCAGCTTGATCTGCAACCGATGTGCATCCAGCAGCTTGATGTCGGTTGCCAGCTCGTAGACTACCTCGCCGGGATTATCGAGCTTCATCGGTGAGCGCGTCAGGAAACCCATGACGAAACCCTCGATATTTTTCTGCGAGAGCGTCGTGTGGGCCGTCGGGTCCCAGTTGCCGGTGATGTTTTCGGCAGAGAGAAACGTCATGGTCTTGCCCGACTGGGCAAAGGCGGAGGAAATGAAGAAGTCGGGGTTCATCTGCATAAAGCCTGCGGCAGCGGCCGCCCCGACGGTTCCTTGCAGGAAGCGACGGCGATTGATCTCTGAACTCATAGGTTCCCCTTTTCTTATAGAAATTCACAGAACCGACAAAACGGTCAAATCAGTCAAAGCAATTCGCATGCCATCCTGCTGAAGCTTTGATTCAGCACCGATGCACGAGAAAACCAATGTGGTTTTTGTTGATTTTGTCCAAATTTCGGGCGTGCCGGGAAATCCGTGCTCAAATATAGGCCGCCCTCGAAGGCCAAGGCATGACGTGTCGCATGCGTTGAGAAGGGCCCGTCGTTGGTCAGTTGGCATTGCATCGGCAAGCGAAACACCGATCTTCACCTGCATTAGCCTGATCATGGAACACGCAGGCCGTTCTATAGTTATTTGGGAATGAACCAGATCGTCACCGAAATCGATGGAAACGCCACCGAGGCCAAACTCACCTCCGGGCTAGTCTACGGTCCTGGTTTGGAGAGCGGGATCACCCGGAAGATGGGTGCCAGAGGCTTCCTCTATTACCGGCCAGACGGGCGGCGGATTACCCAGGCTGATGAGATTGCTCGCCTGAACTCTCTGGCAATACCGCCCGCCTACACAGACGTCGTCATCTCGACGAATCCCTTCTCACACCTGCAGGCAATCGGCACGGATGCCAAGGGTCGTCGGCAATACCGCTATCATAAAGACTGGCACGCCGAGCGAGGCAAGGCCAAGTTCGAACGGCTGGCCGATTTCGCGTCCCGACTTCCTGACCTGCGCGAACGGGTCGACATCGACCTTCGTTCGCGTGGCCTCAATGTCGACAAGGCACTGGCAACGGTCGTGTGGATGCTCGATAACCTCTATATCAGGATAGGAAACGCTGCCTATGCAGAGGCGAACAAGTCGTTCGGCCTTACCACGTTGCGCAGTCGTCACGTGAGCGTCGAAGGCGGCAGTCTCAAATTTCGGTTCAAAGGTAAATCCGGCAAGGAATGGAATCTTGCCCATAGTGACCGGCGGATCGCCAATGTCGTGCGAAAACTACAGGAACTTCCAGGACAACACCTCTTTCAATACGTTTGCGATCAAGGTGGATGCAGACCTATCTCCTCACATGATGTGAATGCTTATATCCGAGAGATGACAGGTGACGATTTCAGTTCACGCCAGTTCAGAACATGGGGCGCAACGTGCATGGCAGTTGATGCATTGGCTGCTGCCGAAGCCGCCAAGACGAAGCGCGAGTTGGCCCGCCAACTCAATGCAGCGATCGACGCAGTCGCTGCGAAACTGGTCAATACCCGATCGGTCTGTCGGTCTTCCTATATACATCCATCCGTGTTCGAAGACTTCCAAGCGGGTACGCTTCGGGATGTGCTTAAGTTGAAAACCACGAGTGAACGCCTTCTTCAATGGATGGATGAAGGCGAAATCCAAGTGCTAAAATGGCTGAAGAAACAAACAGTATCCAAGGGCTAGCCTAACGCTGCTTACGTCAGATCGGTTGTGCATCGTGACCGATCACTCCAAATCATCGAAGATGATCTCCCGATGGAAGATGGAGGATTTCATTAACCAAGCTCGGATAACAATCGTTAACCGTCCCGTAGATGTATACGGGCGTCCGCTAACGTTGGCCGATCGAGATGAAACCATTGCTGCCAGCATTCCGTCGCCGATTATGTGTGTTCACGGCACTGGCCTCCACCGTGTTGCCCGCGCATTGCTTCGCGCAATCAGCATGGTCTGGAAATGCTGACAACGAATTCAGCAATGCATCGAACTGGTCCCCTTCGGCGCCCGGGGCAGGCGATGATGCGCATGTCGATACAGGCTCTCCACAAGTTACCAACGACGTGACAGTCAATCGTCTGGAGGTTGGTGGAGGAAACGTCACCATCACCGACACAGGTGCATTGACCGCCACGAACGGCACCACGATCACAGCAGGCAGCGTTAGCGTCAATGCGGGCGGAGTGATGAACTCCAACGTCAGCCTTGATGGCGGTAGCCTTTCCATCGATGGTGACCTCAACGGCCAGTTGACACTCAACAACGGCAACGTCACCGTGAACGGTACGCTCAGTGGTGCCATGGTAGAGACAGGGACCGCATTGTCCAACAACGGCACTGTAGATGAGGTCGATATCTCCAAAGGAGGGACCTTCGTCAATAATAGCGGCGCAACCACGGGCGCAGTTACCAATGCCGGGACGGCATCCAACGCCGGAGAGGTCGAGAGCCTGACCAATACCGCCGGAAATTTTACCAATAATGCTGGCGGGACGATTTCGGGAAAGACGACGGTTTCGGGTGGAACCGTCACCAACAATTTCGTCGTTACCGACGCCGATGTCGCGGCGGCATTCATCAACAACACCGGTGCAACAGCCGGCGCAATCAGAAATTCAGGCACCGTCGTCAATGCGGGAACCATTGCCTCCCTACAGAACGATGCCGGTACATTCACCAATGATGCCGGCGGGGTGGTTACGGGGGATAGCAATATTTCCGGTGGCAGCGTGACGAACAACGCCACCCTTCACGACGTCGATGTCGGAGCAGATGCAACATTCACCAATGCCAACGGCGCCACCGCCGGTGTCGTCGTCAATGCAGGCAATTCGTCGAATGCCGGGACTATTGATAGCCTGACCAATACGGCTGGAAATTTTACCAACAATGCAGGCGGTACGATTACCGGCAAATCAACAATCACAGGCGGAACCGTCACCAATAACTTCGTCATCACCGATGCGGACGTTGCTGCCGCCGCAATATTCGTCAACAACTCGGGAGCCACCGCTGGCACTATAAAAAACTCAGGCACGGTTACCAATGCGGGGACCGTCGCGGCGCTTCAAAACGATGCCGGTACTTTCACGAACAATTCTGGCGGTACCGTTACGGGTACAACAACGATCAACGGAGGTCGTGTTGTCAACAATGCCACATTGGCAGACGTCGATAATGAGGCGGCGGGCGAATTCATCAACAACAATGGCGCTGTGGCAGGCACGGTTACCAATTCTGGCAGTGCCTCGAACGACGGAACAATCGCCACGCTCGTAAACACTGGCGGCACCTTTTCCAATACCGGCACAATTGATGGAACGGCCACGATTTCAGGCGGTTCGCTGATCAATGATGGAACCGTCGTTGGAGCCGTCATCATCGATGACGGCGGGCTTCTGTCAGGCAGCGGCATCATTGGCGGGCTTTTCGTCAACGCAGGCGGTGTACTTTCACCTGGGCGAGACATAGGAACGCTCACCGTCGACGGAGATGTGACCTTTCGCACAGGGTCAATCTACCAGGTCAACATCGATGCCAACGGTGCCTCCGACCGGGTGGATGCGACGGGTACAGTCTCCATCCAGGGGGGAACACTTGAAATTAGAGCGGCGGGTGGCAATTACGGGCTGACAACCACTTATACCATCCTGAGCGCAAGCCGCATCACGGGCGCCTTCGACAGCGTTTCAAGCGATTTTGCTTTCCTGACGCCAACGTTGACCTATGGTGCTGCAATGATAGACATGCAGTTCGACCGCAATAGCGTAGAATTCTCAGATGTCGCGGATACGGCAAACGGTCGCGCAACCGCGGTTGCTGTTGAAGCATTGGGAACAGGAAACTCGATTTACGATGCGGTCTTGTCACTGAACTCCTCCACTGCGAACAGTGCCTTCTCGCAACTGAGCGGAGAGGTTCATGCCTCGCTCAAAAGCGCTCTGCTGTGGGAGAGCCGTTTTGCACGCGACGCGGTGCTTGACCAAATGGCCTTGGATCTTGATCAGCGGAAGGATGATGTAGCGGTCTGGACCAACAGTTTTCTGTCGTCCAACCGTTGGTCAGGGAATGGAAATGCAGCCGGAATCGATACCCGCACCGCAGGCGTTATAATGGGAGTGGATGCGTCGGTCTCCGACCCGTGGCGTCTAGGCGGCCTGTTGGGTTACAGCCATGACTCGTTGGAGCAGGCGAAGACAGAGTCTTATCACGCCGGTCTCTATGCTACGGGTTATATTGGCCCCTTGAACGTCATTGGCGGTGCCATCTTCTCCCATAACGATGCATCAACCCTGCGCGATATCTCCTTTGGAACGATTACCAGCCAGCTCACCGCTGACTATGCCAGTGTCACCAGCCAGGTTTTTGCAGATCTCTCTTGGACGCATGAACTGGATGCGATCAAGCTCCAGCCCTTCGCCAACCTCGCTTATGTCAATCTCAAGACTGACGCCTTCCGCGAAAATGGCGGCGATGCGAGCCTGTTGGCAGCAAAAAGCAGTGACGAGATCGCAACCTCCACGATCGGTCTGCGCTGGTCTTGGAGGTGGCCGGAAGACAATTTACCCGTTGCCGTCTCCGGCATGCTGGGCTGGCGGCATATCGAGGGTGACGTGTCGCCGTATTCTAGCGTCGCGTTTTCTGGCGGCACACCATTTGTCGTCGAAGGCGTGGAAATGCCAAGGGACGCTCTGCTGGCAAAACTCGGAGTTTCCGCCAGGCTTTCGAAGTCGGCCCGCCTGACATTTAGCTATTCCGGCGAGTTTGGCAAAGGCCTGCGGTCCAGCGCAGCGCAGGTCAATCTGGCGGGGAGTTTTTAAACCCCATATTGCGACGATACGTTTGGCGCGCTGTAACGACCGTTGTTGATTTTCGCGGCGAATTAACGAGGTTTATCGTTCCACAAAGGCCCGGTTCCCGCGTTGAACTGATCAACTCTCACAGACCCGTTTCAGCTTGCTGTGATCACACGATAGTATGCATTAAAGGTTTAGACCAATGTCGATGGATGAACTCAGCCCCGACGCAGGTCAATCCGACTGGTAACGATCGACTTCCCTGTGGCCGGGTCGGTATCAACAGTCGTCAGGCGCATGCCGGAAGCTCCAACTTTTTCGATTGTCATCTGCGCACGTCGATCACCATTGACCTCTTTCGCCCAATTGATTCCAAGGTTGATGGTATCTCCACCGCGTTTGCCGTTCAGGCCCGCGACGCCTGTACCGGCCCCCACGTAAGAGCCGCTATAGGTCCCACCGTTGATCTTCAAATCGGCGCTGATGGCACGAGAAAACACAACGAGGCTCGTACAGCGTCCATTCAATGCCAGCGATTGCGTCGTCGTGTTCGATCTGAATCTGCAGGTGACATTGATCGTGGGTGCATTCGTTCGCACCTTGACCGTTCCTTTGCCGCTCCAGCTTCCCGCCAGTGTTTTCAAGAAAGCGGACTCGTCGGCGTGCGCACCGGCCGCCGTCATCATCCATGTCATCGCCACGGTAATCGCGCTTGCAAGAACCTTGTTCATGATCGTGTCTTTCAGACAGGGGAACTCCATTACCTGGATGTTCTGCAGATTGAAGTGAGATTGTTACACCCCCACAACCCTTTAGCCGGGCAAGAAGTTCCGAATGTTGATTTTCGAGTTGGAACCAGCACGAAAGAATGTGCGGTTATGGCCGATCTCTCTGGATTAAACCGCGCCCCTGATCTATCGTCTTTCGCATGGATTCGCGCGCCCCCACCTCAGAGCCGCCCTTGAGCTGGTCACCTCGTCTTCCAGGCTGGGCTTCGTTGCGCGGTCGCGACATTCCCGAATCCGACGCTGCATTCTCTGCCGGTATCGCTCTGAAATCGCTTGACGATCTGATACAGGCCGATCCGCCTTGGCTCGGCTGTTGGCGCGATCGCCTTGCCCTGAAGTCGGCTGCCATCGCCGCCAGAATGGATGGCCGTAGCGAGGACGAGCATGCGTTGCGCGACGCGCTTTTGCTGACGGCGCCTGGTGATGATCCAGGGCCTGCGGGAAAATTGTTTTTGGCCACACGAATGCTGTCGCGCCGGTCCGGGGCAATCGCCACACCATTTATTCAGGAGCTTGCCGCGCTGTTGGACCTTTGCTGGGACGAGGGGCTTGCCTCCATTCCGGATCTTGTGGATTCTGCGATCCAATCTGAGCGGGCGGCGCCCTTCGTAGCAGTGGACCTGATAGCAGCAATGTGCGCGATCCGCCCGGACATCGAGGTGCTGGCCCTGGGACTGGCGGATGTTGTGCTGGCTCAAAAGCTGAAATGGCCGAGACCTGTTCCTTTGCTTTTACCCGAACGTTTTGGTTCGTCCTTCCGAACAATCGGTGGTCGGGGTCGCGTTCGTCCGGGCGAGCCGGTTTATCCAAAGGCGATCTGCCTGGCACTGGTTGATGGGGTTGACGCAGCACTCCGTTCCGCCGTTGATATCAATCGACGCGCAGCGCGGCTGCTGGCTGTCGCGCCGAAGGTTCGCACCAAAGGTGCCGAGCCGGTGATCCGCAGATTGATGAACGAAGATGCCGTGCTGGCCTCGGCGCCTGGCAGTGGTCTCTCCCGCTGGGCGGCCAACCGACTGTTCGAGCGGCTGGAAAGCTTTGAGGCAGTGCGCGAACTGTCCGGCCGCTCCTCTTTCCGGGTGTTTGGAGTGTGACGATGGCCGGAGCCCCTGTAGCCAAGCAATCCCGTAAGGAAAGGGCGAGTGCCGCAGCCGAACGGCCGTTTGATCGGGAGCTGGAGGATCTGCCGCCGGAACTGCGCTGGCGGGAATGGATGCTGAGGGTCGAAGCGGTGATCTTTGCCTCAGCCGAGCCGGTCAGCCGGGAGACTTTGGCGCGGGTGGTGGGAAAAGAGTGCAGCATCGATCTGCTGATCGACGACCTCATCGAGGAGCTTCAGTCCCGCCCCTACGAACTGGTGTCGGTCGCCGGCGGTTGGCAACACCGAAGCCGTTCGGCTTACGCGGGCGCGATACGGGCCTCAGCCGCTCCGACGCGGGGAGGGGCGGCGGCGCTTTCGGAGTTCGAGGCAATGGTACTGATGGCGGTGGGATATTTCCAGCCGGTTACCCGTGGCGAGTTGTCAAAAATCTTCGGCAAGGAGGTCAGCCGCGATACAATTGCTTCGCTTCGGGGCGCAGGGTTCATAGCCTCGGGGCCGCGCAGTCCGACGCCAGGTGCGCCCTATACCTACGTCACCACCAAACACTTCCTGTCCGCCTTCGATATGGAGACCCTGCGTGATCTGCCCGACATCGAAGCGCTTGAGGATGCCGGGCTGTTGAGTAGAAATGCTGTGCGCGAGGGACCGATTGCAGGTGAGCCAGAGAGCGACGAAGAATAGGGACGGCGCAGAGGTATTCGGTTGTCGGTCGCCATATGGATTAAGCCGACGCTACTCCAACGCCTGTTCTTGTGGCAGATCCCATGATCCTATTGGCTTCCTCCGTAGGGACTGCGAGAGCAAGCAGGATCATTTTGCATATGTCGTGCGCATATTCGCTCGAGCCACGCCCGCTCAATTGGGTTTTCATACCAGCCCGGACCGCGCCGACAACGAAGTCTCGAGCACTGTCCAGATGGTCGTAATGCAGCCGTCCCGCGCTCAAACCGGCTTTAAGATCAGGTGCAGGATAGGCCCGCAGGTCAGAGTTGACTGTTTCGGCATTGCCGGACAACGCGAAGATCAGCCACCCCCACGCCTGGTCTTCGCCTGACCGGATCAATATGCGCCAAGCCTGTGCAATCAACCGCTCGACCGGATCGCTGATTGAGGCGCAAGCCTTGCCGATTTCAAGAAATGGATCCTTGCCAACTTGCGTCCACAATGCATCCAGCAAATTCTCGCGGGTGGGAAAGTAGTTGTAGAACGTTCCCCGCGCAACACCCGCCGCCCTGATGAAATCGTCGATCGTCGCGGTCTTGTCACCATTGGCGGCGATGACGCGCGCCGCCGCAGCGATGAGCTTCTGTCTCGTCTTTTCACGACGCTCTTGCCCGATTTCGGCACGCCTGAGCGCGGTTCCGCCAGCCATGGTCTCTCCAGTTTATATCGGCCCGCTGTGAGTGGTCCACTCAAAAGAGTGTACTCGAATAGTTCATATTGACAAAATATGTCCAACTTCATATCGTGCATGAACCATGCATTTCAACGATTTCGGGGAGGAAATCGATGGCCATATCCGGTGAACTTCGAAAGAGTGAGCCTTTCGATGTCGCGCGCATGCCGATGCTTGACGCCGATCAGATCGGCCATTTGCGCCGCATCGAAAACCTCTCTTTGCTGCTTCCCGATGATTGGTCGGGCATGCAGGCGAAATCGACCCTACAGGAAGATTTTGGCGGGCTTCGCTTTCAGCTCGCCTATATGTCCTATGCGCTCGCCTTGACGCATCGGCATCGTCTGCCAGCGGCACCCGGGGTCTTCCGCAAGGCTTTTGAGCGACTGATTGAGAAGATTCTTTCGCCTGATGTCTGGACCTATTGGCATTATATCAGCACCGGCAATGGTGTGATCAATGCCGCGCAGGGCGAATTGCCCGCCGAGTGGAACCCGGTCATCAAAGACAACATCATGTACAGTGCCTATGTGCAATCGATGTCGCTTCTCTATCACTATATTTTCAATGATGACCGCTATGCGCAGCCCGGCGCGCTGACGATGGAAATCAAGACCCTTTACTGGGCAGCTGGGGGCAAGAAGTTTGTCTATGACGAGCGCTCACTCAACGATCATCTCTACTGGATGATGGTGGAGAAGGGATATCTCGGCATCGCCTGCGAGCCGAATTGTGTCTTCCAGATCTGCAACCAGGTGCCGATCCTCGGTTTCCGGTTTCATGATCTCGTGTATGGCGGATCGCTCGCGAAGGAAGTTACTGACGGCTATCAGCGCGCATGGTCCGATTTCGGCATCGCCAGTGAACGCGGCCATTTCAGGATGATGGTTCAGGAAATCGAAAAGAACCTCATCCCCACAGAAGCCCCTTGGATCGACTTTTGGCTCGGCTCACTGATGCACGCCTGGAACCCGGAACTGGTCAAACACCATTATCCCGGACAGATCGCAAAATGGGGTGAGGCGGGGCCGGATGATACGCTGTGGATCAATGAAGCGCCCGGCATTCCAACCAGCCTCGGTTTTACCTCAGCACGCGATTTCGGCTGGGCGGCAGTTTGCGCGTCTGAAGTCGGCGATGAAGGCTCGCTTACGAAGATGCTTGCCTATGCCGACAGGTTCCTGCATCGCTCATGGACCGACGGTGGCCTGCACTATCGCCGGCATGACGCATCCTTCGACGATCAAGGGCTGTTCCGCGCAATGGACCCCCATACAGGCAATGCGCTTCTGGGCTACGCACGGCTTAACGTACCGGGCGGGCTTGAGAGGCTTTACGCCGAGCCCTGGGACAAGGCCCATTTCGAGGAACCGGCGCTCGTCGAGATATCGGACAATGCCGACGTGCTGCGTGCACGCTTCGAGCGTGACGCGAAAAGCCTGGTTCTGACGCTTGCTCCGAGAGCGGATCGCGACGGCAAGGTTCTGCTGGAGCTTGGCAATATCTGGGGCCGTGGAGATTGGTCGCTTGCCGCTGACGGTGAGCATGTTCTATCGGGCAACGCGAGCGAACTTGGCAAGCATTCAGGTGCCGTCGGCGCCAAACGGGAAGGCGACATACTCGGACTGGAATGCGCCCTTCGCGCTCCGACAAACTTCGTCCTGACCTTCCATTGAGGCGCTGAACATGCTTGAGGGAAGCTTCTCGCTCACCGATCATAATGGACATGCTGTCACCGAGGCGAGTTATCGCGGCAGCTTCATGCTGGTCTATTTCGGCTTTACCCATTGCCGCAAAGTCTGCCCGCGCTCACTTGCCTGCATGACTGCGGCGCTGGACACATTGGGCGAGACCCGACGCATGGTCGTGCCGCTTTACATCACCGTCGATCCGGAGCGCGATACACCGGAGAGAATGAAAGCCGTTGTTGAAGCAAACTTTCCGCGTTTCACTGGCCTGACGGGAAGCCGCGAGGCGATAGACAGCGCGAAGGCATCCTTCCGTGTCTTTTCCCGCAAGGGGCTCGATCTGGAAGATGCAGAAGGCTATGCCATGCCACACACGGCCTTCGCCTATCTGCTCGGGCCTGACGGCAAATATCTGACACATTTCATGGACACCGTCGATGATCTGCAAATGGCGAACCGTCTCCGCATTCTTCTCACTGAAACCGAACGGGTCGCCTGAACACAGGTAACAGGGTATTCAGGGTAGCGTCGGCTTAACGGCCGCCGCGGCAGGAGTGGTCACGATGGGAGCCTATGCGGTGGTCGCAATCTCACCGATGTGATGTCGGCGGACGGCGTTATGTTTGTGCGGCATGCTGGGTCAATCAACCTATGTTCGATCCTGACCGCATAGATGTAAAATGTTGAAATTTGATCCCTGCGCCCATTCGTCCCGCTGGTCAAAATACGGTTAAGCACGAAAATTTCGCAGCAGGACCCTTCCAACTGTATTACTAGATTTGCAGATACCTAATCGGCAATATTTACATAATTTTACATATTCTTAAATGACATTAACAGGAAGATGCTTATAGTGCGCCCAAATGCTCGAGGCACCACGAATTCAAGCGGAATACCATTATTAGGTCCATAAAAATCTTCGTCACCGAGCCTTTGCTGAGTTTGACGGGACCAAAAGGTCCGTCGGATACGCAAGAAAGCGGCAACGCCGTTGTCGATCATGATATTGCGATCACGCATCATAAGTCAGACCTTTTGGCTGCTGCTATTGGCAGTGAGACGGCGTTCCCTAGGGTGAAAACATCGATCACCCATGCGAAGCCCGCTGCTAACGTCCATCACCGCCATTTTAGTCCGGTCATTCAGGATGGGACCTTTGTCGGCATCAGTCTCTTTGACGGCCAACAAACTTTGTGTGCTGCGCGATCTGCACCGATCACCCTCATTGAAATCAAGCGCGACATCGTCCGCTACTGGGTCGCACCCCGCACGTCTTCAGGAGGCGGATTCTCCGCCCCGGTGGGTGCCCCGACCTCCGCAAAGGGAATTTATTGATGCGCAAATTTTCTACCAGGTCTCTCGCGACAGTGCTCGCCTTGGGGTCGTTTTTCATGGTCGCCTTCGCCGCCCGAAGCCAGGATGGTGAACAAAAGACGGATCAAGCGGCCGCACTGAGCGTGAGCTTGGTCAAGCCGGAGGTGTTGCTTTGGCCTGTTATTATTCCCGCAAGTGGTCGACTTGCCGCCTGGCATGAAGCGACAATTGCAGCAGAGACCAGCGGTATGAAGGTCACCGAAGTTAAAGCAGATGTTGGCGCACACGTAAAAAAGGGCGATTTGCTGGTGCAGTTTGCGCCGGAATCTGCCCAGGCTGACCTGGAGCAGCAACAAGCGAACGTTGAAAAAGCGGAAGCCGATCTTGATCAAGCAATAGCGAATGGTGACCGCGCCCGAGGATTGACAAGTTCTGGCGCATTATCAAGCCAACAGATAAAGGAATATCTGATTACCGAGCGTAAAGCGAAAGCCTCCCTCTTTTCGGCAAAGGCTGCGTTGGCTTCATCTCAGCTCACCTTGGACAGGACCAAGGTTTACGCAGTGGACGACGGGGTCATATCCGAGCGCTCCGCATCTCTTGGTGATGTGGTGACCGCCGGTGGCGAGTTGTTCAAGCTGATCCGACAAAATCGTATCGAATGGAAAGCGGAATTGCCATTTAATCGGCTGGCTGACGTCAAGGTCGGAACAAAAGCCGTCATCCCAACGCCGCGCGGCGATGTGCACGGTGAGGTCAGGATGGTGGCACCTTCGATGTCAACCGACAATGGTCGCGTGATCGTCTACGTGACGCTGAATCCCACTCCAGGGATGGATGCCCCAAAGATCGGCATCCTGGCCAGCGGCTACTTTGAATTCAACAACACGGATGCGCTCACAGTGCCCGCTACTGCCGTCACCCTCAAGGACGGCTTCTCATATGTGTTCATTTTGAACTCGACAGACAAAAAAACGGTGACACGCAAGCGAGTAAAGCCTGGACGGCGGCAGGACGATCGTGTTGAAATCATTTCAGGAATTGAGAAGACTGACGACGTTGTTGCGTCAGGCGGCGTCTTCCTTGCAGATGGCTCTGTAGTCCACGTTGTCGACAGCAATGATGCGGCAACGACGGAGGAATCAAAGTGAATTTCTCCTCTTGGTCTATTCGCAACCCTGTCCCCCCGTTGCTGCTATTTGCATTGTTGACGGCCTGTGGCCTTTGGGCGTTCAATCGTCTCGACATCCAAAACTTCCCGGATATGGATCTTCCAACCATCAATATCAGCGCGACGCTGGACGGCGCGGCGGCAGCCCAGCTCGAAACGGAAGTGGCCCGCAAGATCGAAGACAAACTGACCGGCCTGAGCAAGCTGGATTCGGTGACCACGACGATCACTGATGGTTCAGTCAGCATTTCTGTCGCATTTGAGGTCGGGAAAGACACGCAAGCCGCATTGGACGAGGTGAAAAGCGCAGTCGATCAGGCGAAAAGCGACCTGCCACAAGATATGGATGATCCAACGGTCTCAAAGCAATCGTTGAACTCTTCTCCGCTGATTACCTTCGTGGTGCATTCCGACAAATTAGACGATGCAGAACTGTCGTGGTTCATCGATAACGACATGTCAAAAGCGCTGATGGCTGTCAAAGGCGTGGGTGAAGTTGGCCGATTGGGCGGCATCGATCGAGAGATCAGGGTAGAGCTCAACTCTAACATGCTCGACAGCCTGGGCTTAACCGCCAATGACGTGAATACCCAGCTTGAAGCCGTGCAAACCTATCTGTCTGGCGGCAAAGGACGAATTGGTGGTGAAAGCCAGTCCGTGCGTACCGTGGTTGCGGCAGAAACTGCCGATGAACTGCGCGCAATGCCGGTCCCACTGCCAAAAGGCAGTTGGGTCAGACTGGACGAACTTGGCACAGTGACCGATTCCCAAAGCGATTTGACCTCGCTTGCTTATCTCAATGGTAAACCCGTCATTGCCGCCCAGATCAAACGGTCTAAGGGCTATTCAGATATCGCCGTCACCGACGATGTCCGCACCGCAATGAAAGCCTTTGCCGCTGCCAATCCGCAGGTGACAATCGAGGAAGCCTACAACACGATTGTTCCGACCGAGCAAAATTATGAATCGTCGATGGACATGATCTACGAGGGTGCGGTCATCGCGGTCCTTGTGGTCTGGATGTTCCTGCGCGATTGGCGTGCAACACTTCTGGCGGCGGTCGCTTTGCCGCTGTCGATTATACCGACATTCCTCGCCATGTATTTTTGTGGCTACACGCTGAACACGATCACGCTTTTGGCGCTGTCCTTGGTCGTTGGCATTCTTGTCGACGATGCGATCGTCGAAATCGAGAATATTGAACGACACCTTAGAATGGGTAAAAGCCCCTTCGATGCTGCAATGGAAGCGGCAAACGAAATTGGTTTGGCGGTTATCGCCACAACCTTCACGTTGGTCGCGGTGTTTTTGCCGACCGCCTTCATGGGCGGGGTGGTCGGTATCATTTTCAAGCAATTTGGCGTCACGGCCTCTGTGGCTGTTCTTGCTTCTCTTTTGGTTGCACGGTTGGTCACGCCGATGATGGCGGCTTACATATTGAAGCCTGGCACTGCAAAAGAAGAAGAAGACGGTCGTTTGATGCGGTCCTATCTCTGGCTTGTGAAAGGTGCGCTCCGGCGTCGCTGGATACCGGTGCTGGGGACTGTCGGATTTTTAGCATTCACGCTTCTGCTCCTGAGCCATTTGTCGACCGGCTTTTTTCCGGCATCTGACGATGCGCAAACCAAGGTCACCATCACGACGCCGACGGGATCAACGATTGAGACAACGGATGAAGCGTCTCGAAAGGCGTCCGAGATCATCGCCAAGGTTGATCATGTTACCTCGGTGTTTCAGGCAACGGGTACGGCCTCCACTGGAGGCGGTGCAAGCAGTACAACGACGTCCAGCACCAATAGCGCCACGATTGTTGTCAACCTGACGCCGATTGGCGAGCGCGATGTCAAGCAGTCGCAGATCGAAGCCGATTTACGAAAAGCTTTGGAAAAAGTGCCCGGTCTCCGCCTTGAAACAGGCACTGGCGGGAATGGCACGCAGCTCACTCTCACCTTGTCAGGGGATGACTCCGAAGTTTTGGAAAAGGCAGCCGCCAGTCTCGAGACGGGTCTGCGTACATTGTCAGGCATTGGCAATGTGACATCCTCTGCCGCCATGCAGTCGCCAGAGATCATCATCAAACCGGATTTGGCGAAAGCCGCGTCATTGGGTGTGACATCCAAGGCGATTGCTCAGGCTATTCGGGTGGCGACGGCAGGAGCGTATGATACCGCGCTGTCCAAGCTTAATCTTCCTGAACGTCAGATCAATATCCGGGTCTTGCTGGACACAACAAACCGTCAGTCCCTTGACGCAATATCTCTTATCCCTGTCGAGGGTAGCGCGGGCAACGTTGCCCTTGGGGCAATCGCTGATATTTCAATTGGGTCCAGCCCAAGCGAAATCAATCGGCTCGACAGATCACGCAATGTCACGCTGACCATTGAATTGAATGGCAGGAGCTTGTCCGCAGTCACCGCTGAGGCCGCCCAATTGCCAAGCTATAAAAACTTGCCACAAGGCGTAAAATTTGTCGAACAGGGTGAATTGAAGCGTCAAACTGAGTTGTTCAACAGTTTCGCGACGGCGATAGCGATCGGCATTTTCTGCATCTACGCTGTTCTAGTCCTCCTCTTCCATGATTTCCTGCAGCCGGTCACGATCCTGATGGCAATTCCGCTGGCGCTTGGCGGGGCCCTGTTGCCGCTTGTGCTCACCGGTACCAGCTTCTCGATGCCTGCGGTTATTGGTCTGCTCCTTTTGATCGGAATCGTCTCCAAAAACTCCATTCTGCTTGTGGAATATGCGATTGAAGCACGCCGGGGAGGCATGTCGCGTTATGACGCGCTTGTTGATGCGTGTCACAAACGCGCGCGTCCGATCATTATGACCACAATCGCAATGGCTGGCGGCATGGCACCAGCAGCGCTCAGCCTCGTCGCGGGCGATTCTAGCTTTCGTCAACCCATGGGGATCGTCGTGATTGGTGGGTTGTTGACCTCAACCTTCTTGAGCCTCCTGGTCATCCCGGTGGTGTTCACATTTTTAGATGATCTTCTGGTCTGGCTTAAAGCGAGGTTCGGAGTGACCTCGTAATCTATAGCATCTGACCGGAGAGGAGATAGGGAACAGGCGTGCCGCCCCATGTCAAACCGGAAGCAGGTCAACCAGAGTGTTTATGAACAGCCGTGACAGAGAGAGTTCTGCGGATATTATGACGGATGGATAACGATCAAGGGACCTAGACGTGTGACTTCCAAGCCAAGCGCCTTTTTGACGAAAGCAAGCGCGTCTTTGGTATCCGCAACCTTGATCGTACCGCTGACACGGCGACGCGCCAGCGCTGAACCCGCAATGATGATCCGGCCTCGGAAATGCCGGTTCATCTCCTCAACGACATAGGAAAGAGGCGCGTTGTCAACGGCGATTTGTCCGCGCCTCCATGCGAGAGCGACGAGGCCGTCGACCGGTGTCACGGCTGTCGTTTTCCTGGCGTAGTCGTAGATTGCCTGCTCGCCTTCGTTCACGCGCAGAGAGGCCGCCTGTTGACCGTCGCGTTCAAGCTGCACTGCATTCTCCGTGACCGTCACCTCGGTATCGTCTTTGCCGTAGCGAACATCGAACGCTGTGCCGAGTGCGATCACCTTTGTCTCACCAGCCACCACCGTGAAAGGTCGGTCGGGCGCATGAGCGACCTGAAAGAAGGCTTGGCCCCGCAGGAGGCGGATAACGCGGTGCCCCCCGGTGAAGTCGACGGCAATCGCCGAGGACGCATTGAGCTGGACGATGGAACCATCCTCCAGGGTACGAATGGGGGTTTCATCCGTACCGGCGATCATGTCCGCTTGCATGCGCAGCGGCCCATCGAATGCAAAGAAGGCGCCGGTTGCAAGGGCTGCCACCAACAGTGTTACGATGATTGGCTTGACCATAGTGCGAGGGCGCATGTCGATATCGGCTAGACCAGGATCGGACTGAATGGCGCGGCCAGCGTCGCCCATCACAAACTCGGCTGCGCTGTAGGTCCGACAGTTTTCCGGATCGCGCTTAAGCCATGTCTCAAAGAGAGCCCGGTCGTCCGGCGATTGGTTGGGGTCACCGTTGCGCAAAAGCCAGTCGGCCGCCTCGCGGTTTCGTCTTTTCCGACTGTCACTAGATTCCTTGACCGGCATGGCTTACTCCAGACGCATCCTACGACCTCTACAGTGTCATACGCCGTATATGGCGCACAAAAACTCGCTGTAGTGCTTTATATCTGCTGCATAATTATCGCTCTAAATCGATTTCGATTTAAGGCAGTATACAGTAGACGTTTGACATCCACGGATTGGGACACTGACAACTGTCCAATCGCAAGGATGTGACCTTTCTGCGTTCACGATACGGGATTCTTTGGGGATCAAGAGTTTGTCAGGGAAAAGTGGCCACCGGTTTTCCCGAAAAGACAAACGAAAACGAAAGAAACGAGAGTCTGTCTGGTTCAATTTGAACCTGACTGACTCTAGAGAATCCGGTCAAGGCAATGGGCAAACGCACGCCGCAGGTGCCGGTCGACCATGTTTCTGGATATGTTGAGCCTGGTGCTGATCTGGTCTGGTGTCAGATGATAAAGGCGATGGAGAATGAAGACGACACGTCGCCTCTCCGGCAGTTCCGCAATTGCTTCGCGAAGGGCTGCAAGCCGCGCTTCTATTTCCAGAGTGTGGTCCGGCGCGTGCCCGGTGCTTGCCGCCGAGAGGGCCTCCCGCTCCGATCCTGAGAACAGCCGGGCTTCCTTCGTTTCCCTGCGTTGGCGGTCAATGCCGAGATTGATGGCGGCACGGCAGAGAAAGGCCTTGATCGACCGCTTGTTCAGGAGAACCTCCGGTTTGGCGGCGAGCTTCACGTAGAGATCGTGCACCACGTCGCGGGCCGTTGAACTCGGGTGTCCCCGGCGGCGCACCGCATTGGTAATATCAGCATAGTGTGCTTCCATGGCTCGATTGAGCAACTCGCTGCTGTCAACGGTGTCCCAGACAAGGGACGAAGAGGAAGATCTCGACATCTGCACATGGTTCCCAGCGAACGGTAGGTCAGGATAGACGCGGCTGAACCGTCATGGGGAATGGCTAGACAATCCCGAAAAGGCGTGCAAGTGCAATACCTTAGAAATATGCCACTTCAGTCTGCTGCTGTGGAATAAAACAAGACTGTAAAACTCATCTTTGTGTCTGATTTTCTTGCCTGAATCCGTCTGATCGACTTCACCTGCTGGTGGCAAAGCAAGCCGGACCTCCTCGAAAATAGCAAGGAGTGTGATATTTTTGTGACATTCCGCACTCTCTCAGGGAGAGGTTCTCAAAGCGGAATGCACAAAGGCGTTCCGGCAACGGGATCACGGATCACCATGCTCTTGACGTTAAAGACATCGGCGATCATCTCTGCGTTAATGACCTCACTAGGCGTTCCGGTAGCCCTGATACGGCCACCTTTCAAGAGAGCAATGTGTTCGGCGTAACGCGCCGCCTGATTGATGTCGTGCAGCACGGCCACGACTGTCTTGCCGCGCTTTGCGACCAGCATCGTAATCAGCTTCATCAGTTCAATCTGATGTTCGAGATCGAGATAGGTTGTTGGTTCATCGAGAAAGATAGTCTGGCCTTGTTGGGCCAGCGTCATGGCAATCCAGGCCCGCTGCCGCTGACCGCCGGAAAGGGTGTCCAGCATGCGGTTTGCAAGATCGGTTGTGCCTGTCAGCATGAGGGCCTCGTCGCACGCCTGCTGATCCTCAGGAGACCAGCGACTGAAAAGTGACTGATGCGGATAGCGCCCTTGACGGACGAGATCGCCAACGGTCAACCCCTCAGGCGCGACAGCCCCCTGCAGCAACACGCCCACTTTTCGCGCCACCTCGCGGGTGGAAAGCTGCGATATATTAAAGCCATCAAGGATAATGGTGCCGGCCGATGGTTTCATCAGCGCTGCGAAGGCGCGCAGGATTGTCGATTTGCCGCTGCCATTGGGGCCAAGCAGCGCTGTAAAGCGCTGTTGCGGGATCGCAAGATCGAGATTTTCGACGATGCGGCGATCGCCATAGGCAATGTCGACGCCATTGCTGATGATCCTGGGACCGCCTTGCAGATCAGTGGTCATGGCGACGTCTCCAGAGAATATAGCCAAAGAAGGGAGCACCGACGAGTCCGGTCACGATTCCGGCCGGGAGCTGCGCTGGGGCCAGGATGACACGACCGATGAGATCCGCGGCGACGACGAGGCAGGCACCGACGAGAGCGGCGACGGGCAGGATACGAGCGTGGGACACCCCTGCCAGCCGCCGCGCGATGTGTGGCGCGACAAGGCCGACAAAGCCGATGAGACCGGACACGGCAATGGCGGCACCAGAGAGTACGGTCACCAGCAGGATCATCAGCCCCCGTATGCGATCGACGGGCTGGCCGAGGCTCCTTGCACTATTGTCGCCGAAGCGGATGAGATCGAGCTCCCGCGCTGCGAGAAGGGTGAGTGCGATTGGCACGATGAGCCAGAGCGCAAGCAGCCGAACCTTGACCATGTTGGCGTCGTAGACGCTGCCCGCTAGCCATACCAGCGCCCGCTGGACGTCGCCAATGTTGCCGAAGGCTGACAGGAAAGTGGTACCGGCGGAGGCGAGGGCGGAAAGCCCGATGCCGATCAGGATGATACGCAGCGAGGAGGTGCCGCTGCGCCAGGCGAGCGCAAAAACGGCAAGGGCCATGGCGCTGGCACCCACGAAGCCTGCCACTTGCAGAAGCGCCACAGGCGGATCATTGATCAATACAATGACAGCCATGGCCGCAGCAGCCGCACCGCTGTTGATGCCCAGAACGCCCGGATCAGCAAGCGGATTGCGCATGATGGCAATGCTGATCGTTCCGGCGAGCGCGAGTGTGACGCCAACGAGGAGCGCCAAAAGAACGCGCGGAAGGCGTAGATCCCAAACAATCATTTCGCTCTGCACCTGGGCACGGCCCGTGCCCATCAGCACATCGTAGAGTTCTTGCCAACCCAAGGACACGTCGCCAAAGGCGAGACTTGCCGCGACGAGACCTGTGAGCAGAAGTATCAGGACGAAGAAAAGCCGGATCATGCTCCATCCCTTAGCCGCGTGCGGGCGAGATAGAGGAAAAACGGCGCGCCGATCAACGTAATGGTGACGCCGACCGGAAAGCTCTGGCTTCCAAACACCAATCGTCCGGTCGTATCTGCCACGATCACCAGCAACGCCCCGCCGAGTGCTGAAAAAGGAATGATCCAGCGATAGTCGACGCCGACACACATTCTCGCAACATGGGGCACGACAAGCCCGACGAAGCCAATCGGTCCGGCAAGTGCGACGGCACCCCCGGCAAGAAAAATGACCACGGTGACCGATAGGCCCCGCCAGACGATTGGGTTCTGGCCGAGCGCGCGCGACGTATCCGCGCCAAGGCTGATTGTCGTCAGATGACGGCCAAAGGGCAGGGCAGCGATCAGCCCGGCAATGATATAGGGCGCAACGGTCTTGACCTGCTCGATGTTTCGTCCCGTCACCGAGCCTGCGGTCCAGAGGCGCACGGCATCAAGAGTACTCTGGTCAAAGATCAGCATAACGGTGGTCACAGAGGTCAGGAAGGTCGCAACGATAGCTCCCGCCAGCACGAGCCTGAGGGGGGATTGCCCCACCATTCCCATCGAACCCAGCGCATAGACAACGGTCGCGGCGATGGCTGCGCCGAGAAAAGCAAACCAAACGTAGATGTCGCCGATACCGGCACCGAAAATGGCCATGACGGAGACGACTGCAAAGGCTGCGCCTGCGTTGATGCCGAGCAGGTCCGGTGAGGCGAGGGGATTGTTTGTCACCGCCTGCATGATGGCACCAGAGACAGCCAGTGCGCTACCTGCCAGCAGCGCCGCAAGCGCACGTGGCAGGCGAATGGTCATGACGATCAGGTGATCCCGCGACGTCTCGGATGCGAAGAGTGCCGAGATGACTTTGGCGGGCGGCATCATCGTCGCTCCGAGTGAGATGGCGATCACGGTGGCAAGCATGAGCAGACAGAGTAATGCGGCAAGCGCAAGCACTCGTCCTGCATCGGTTTCTGCAATATAGCCAGCCGTGCGGTCGGTCATGGGGCCGTCAGGATGAAGCGTTCGACATCGTCGAGGATACGGTTCGCCGAACTGATGCCGTAGAAGCTCTGCCAAGGGCCGCGATCGACCCGATAGGCGCGACCTTCACGAACAGCGGGCAGCAATTGCCAGAGAGGGTTCTCCGTCACCTGCTTTTCCAGCACGTCATCCGGCCCGCTTTCGAAACCGCTGGCGGAAACGTAGAGCAGCACGTCGCCATCAAGATTTGCCAGCTCCTCCCAGTCTGGACGCTTTACGATCGTGCCGTCAGTCACGGTCTCGTAGGCCGTTCGCTTTACGCCTGCTTCATGCAGCACCGCGAAGGGGGCGTAGGCGTTCGGTCCGTCGACAAACACGACAAACCGGTCAGGGGCCAAACGGACGGTAGAGACCGTGAGTTTCTTGTCTTTCATGCGTTCACGAATGGCCGATACACGGTCATTGTAGGCCGCCAAAGAACTCCTCGCCACACCTTCACGACCGGTCACTTCGGCAAGGCGCTGGAGATAGACCTTCCAGTCCATATGCTTGAAAAGCACCGTTGGTGCAATCTTGGCAGCCTGTTCGTAGATGCCGGAATGGGCCTCCGCCGAACCGATGATAAGATCCGGTTTCAAGGCTGCGACACGCTCGAGGCTTGGCTCCCTGGGATTGCCGAGATCGACCATTTTTTCGGCCCTGACCACATCGAGCACTTCGCTTTCCGTGATTGCCATATAGGGGGTCGCGATGACAGGTGCCTTGAGTTCGATCAGCATTCCAAGCGTTATCAGCGGGTCGAGCGTGACGATCCGTTTTGGCGCTGCCGGAATGCAGAGGGGCGGATTGTAGACATCCTCAGTCAGCAAGGTCCCCTGGCAGGCGGCCTGCGCCAGTGAACCGGTCATAAGAAACGCGAGGAGAAACAGACAGAAACGCAAGAGGCCCACCATTTTGTCGCCGGAAATCGAAAACGGCTGCGGGGGTAATGCCCCCCCGCAGCCCGAGATAATCAGAACTTGGCCCGAAGGTTCAATCCGAATGATCGACGCTTGCCAGCCTGGCCGTAAGGCAGCGAGTAATCCGGATCAATTAGGGTGAAGTATTTTTCATCCGTCAGGTTCTCCGAAAACAGCGTCACCTGCCAATTGTCCTTCTTGAAGCCCACCTGCGCGTTGACGATGAAGCGCGCATCGATCTTGTACATGCCGTTCGTGCCGAAGCGCGAATTATAGCTCGTTGTGTACTTGGCATCGGCTCCGACAAAAACACCATTTTGGAACTCATAACGGCCGCCAAAGCCCAGGCTCCATTCCGGTGCTTCGGGAAAGGACTTGCCGTCCTGCGGTTCGCTGAGTGCTGCATGATTGAAGTCGATGAACTTGGTGTTGAGGTAACCGACCGATGCAAAGGTGGTGAATTGGTCCGTGACCTGCATGGACGGTTCGATTTCAAAACCCCAGGAGCGAGATGTGGCGGCGTTCGAAATGATGCGATAACCGGGGATCGAGGGGTCAGGCCGGATCTCGACCTGCTGATCCGAATACTTAGTGTAGAACAGATTGGCATTCAACGTCAGGCGGTCGTCCAGCAGCGTTCCCTTGTACGACAGTTCAATGTTCTTGGAGTATTCGGGATCATAGGTGCCGAGTTCGCCCGTCACGCGGTCGAGATATGACCCACCCGAGCGGAAGCCTTCCGTATAGGTGAGCCCCACCTTCTGGTTGCTGCCGAACTCCTTGGATATGCCGACTTTAGGAACGAAATTGTACTCGGTAAGGGACGTCGGGTCACCAGTCAGGACAGGGGAGTCATCGATCAGACCGGAATAATTCTGCTGGTGGTCCTTGTCTCTCAAGTAATCCAGGCGTCCGCCCAGCGTCGCAAACCAGGTCGGCGCAAATTCGTAGGTCGCTTCACCGAAGATGGCCAGGTTCGCGGTTGTGCGGTGCTGCGTGTCATTCTGCTGGTAATAATCGAACGCAACGATATCCGTGGCACCATCCCACTTTTCGTAGCTGCCATAGATGCCGGTTACCCATTTCCAACGATCGCCTTCGTAATTCAGGCGAAATTCCTGGGTGAGGATGGAGTTGACATCCTCGCCGGTAATGCCGTTGACGACATTTTCGGTGCCATAATCAATCGAGCGCCGGTTGTTGATGCCATATTGATAGCCGGTCTGCGATGTGAAGCGCAGGGTTTCAGAAATGTCGTGGGTGACCTCAAGTCCGAGATTATGCGCCTCGGTCCAGCGATATTCGGTGTAGGTGACAGGTGCGTTATTGAAATCCCCCCGTCCCGAATAGAGCCCGACGAGTGCGTCGTTCGGCCGGTCCTTCGAGTAGGAATAGGTGAGGACTGCGCGGGTATCCGGCAGCTCTGACGGCGTCAAAAGCAGCTTGGCGCGCGCAATGCCGCTGATATCAGTGATCAGATCGTCGTAATTGTCGTATGACTTGAAATCGGAGTAGCTGGGCTGAGCCCTCGAACGTTCATAGGACCCGGACAGCCGCAGCGCGACCTGATCCTCTACGATAGGCGTGTTGACCGTGATGGCGGTACCCACGAGATGATCGGTACCAACGGTCGTGGAAACCTCGACTTCCTTCTCGAAGGTCGGGTCCTTCGACTTGATGTAGACAGCTCCGGTCATGGCGGCGCGGCCGGAGAGCGTCGATTGCGGGCCGCGATAGACTTCGACCTGCTCAACGTCCCAGAGATTGCGGGCGCCGAAGCGGGCATTGTAGCGCGTCTGAAGGATGCCATCGATATAAATGGAGCCCGCCGGCCCACCGGACGATACCAGGCCCTCGGAACTCATGCCGCGGATGACGAAACCAGCGTTGACTGTGGCGCTGTCCATCGTGTTCGCCATGCGACGAAACGTTTCCTGCGTGGTGCGGATCTGGCTATTCGCCAGGCTTTCGGCATTGAGAATAGCGACACTGCTTGTCGTACCGCCAAGCGTGGTCGCATTGCGGGCACCGTAGATCACGATGGGTTCGAGCAGGGTTCCTTCTTGCTCCGGGTTTTCTGAGGCGGAAGTCGTGTTCTGCAAGGTGACCCGGTTTTCGCCGGCAAAGCGCGCATCGACGCCTGTCCCGGCAAGCACGGCCTTCAAGGCCTGTTCAGGTGTCAGCGTCCCATTCACGCCGCGGGTTGATTTGTTTTGGGCAACCGACGCGTCGAACAGAATCTGGAGGCCCGTCTGGGCAGCAAGGCTGTTGAGCGCTGGAGTAAGCGGACCGGCCGGTACGGAAATCGCGTGCTGCGACATTTGAGCCTGCGCCTCTCGCACCATTGCCAGCAGGGCAGGTGTCAACATCACAAGCGTCGATCCTGCTAATAGGACGGCTCTGAGGCTCGCCCGGGCCTCGTGTGTAGTGGAAAAAGTCTTCGTCATAGAACCCCCAAACTCTCCGGTACTCAAGGCTTTGCAGCCCACCGTAAGGAGCAACGCCACGTTGTGCTCGGGAGGTAGACGATTGATTTTCCCGGTTTGGGACTCTGATCCCAAAAAAATCTCGAGGTTTTTAGAGTTTTTCAAGGAAAAGTGGTCGCAGGTTTTCACGAAAAAACAAACGAAAACAAAAGAATAGATAGTCCATCTGGTTCAGTTTGAACCTGACCTAATCTCATCAGCGACACCGAGATGTTGACGCATGGCCAGGCGCAACTCTTCGTCCCGCTCTGTCGGTGCCTTCAAGACACAGGTCGGACAGTATTCTCCGCCCTTGACGAGATAAAATCGGCAGCAGCCGCCGCGTTGACGGAAGGTGTATGAAAATTCCTGCTGGTTGTTGTCGAGCACGCTCAAATCGAAATAGTGGAGTTGACGGTTGGCTAGCGGCGAACCGGGCACTTTGAGGATCTGCATTGCGGACGCCTTGGCCGCTTCGACGCTGCCGAACCGGCGGCCGGAATCGAGAAAGCGACCGGCAATCGCATCAGCGGCGAGCCGCCAGAGCGCGGTGCAGGAGAGGCGGGTACGTGCATGGATCGCCTCGATGACGGGGCGGAAATGCCGCTCGATTTCGGCCCGGAACCGTTCTTCGGCAACAACGTCACCCAATTGGCCCTGCCAGAATGTCTCGTCGAGAAAACGGACATGGGCGCGTCGCACCCGGTGCATCTCACCGTCATGCGGCTCTTGCGTCGTGTAGAATGAAAGCGCGACGCTTGCCGGAGAAAGGTTTGGGATGAGGCCAAAACCAGCGAAGATCGGCACAGTAGCGGCGGCCAGAATGTAGCCGTAGTCGGTCATCAACAGCGCCGCAGCCGTCTTGATGTCGGTGCCTTCGTTCAGCGATTGTTCGAAGGCGAGAAATTCATCAAGCGCCGCCTCGTCGGAAAAGAATGCCTCGGCTGTCGTCCATCCTGCGTCCGCCGGACCGATTTCCGCACGAACATCCGGCATATAGGCGGCCTGCGCCTCGAGCGCGCGCTGCACCAATGTCTCCTGCGACCTTGGTAATTCCGTCGCGGCCGTCATCGCTTAACCCTCACGCCGTAGGCGATTTTCGCCAGTTCAGAACCACAGAGTTTCCAATCGTGCAGGCAGCGTGTCAAGCACCGAGCGCTCCAGCATATGCGACCCCGCGACCTGATGCAGGCTCGTGCCGCCGGTCACGAAATCACACCAGGCTGCGGCGGCCTGCCTGTTTACAAAGGCGTCTCCATCGGAGAGGAAAATATGGGCGGGACAATCGAGCGTGCCGCGCGTCGCATCATGGGTATAGGTCTCGCATATTCTGAAATCATTGCGCAGCACGGGTTCAAAAAGCTCCATTGCGTCGGGATTATTGAGGATTTCAGCGTCTGTTCCGCCGAGATCGATGAGCGCTTGGCGAAAGGCGTCGGCTTCCATCGTGTGGAACGGCTCTCGCTCATAGACCATGCGGTCCGGCGCATTGCAGCCGAGCGCGAAAAACACCTCGGGCATCGGAGAGCCTGCCGCTTTGAGCCGACGGGCGATTTCATAGCCGAGGAGGGCACCCATCGAATAGCCGAAAATCGCATAGCGCCCGCCGATATAAGGCTCAAGCTCAACGGCCAGTTGATCGGCAAGCGCGTCAATTGACCTCGGTGCCGGTTCGCTATAGCGCGCTTCGCGGCCCGGCAGTGCGACCGGATGCACCGTCATCGTGCTCGGCGCGGTTTGTACCCAGTTGCGGAAAAGCCCGGCCCCGGTGCCTGCTGGCGGCAGGCAAAGAAGCACGGGGCGTGATGGCGTTATAGTCATATGTCAATCTCGATATGGTCTGTGGTCTGGGGGACTTGCGGGCGAAGGCTGTCAATATAGGCCGCAAGGTCGGCAAGGACGGGGTGCTCAAACAGGACGCGCATTGGCACCGGAACACAAAACGCGCCGCGAAGTCGGCTGGCGACACGCACGGCAAGGAGCGAATGGCCGCCTAGCTCAAAGAAGTTAGCCTGCCCATCAAGGGGACCACATTTGAGCACCTCCGTCCAAATTTGCGCCAGTGTGATTTCAGTCGCGGAAGGCGTTGCAGATTTCGGGATGCCCGATGGTGCCTGTTTCAGTGGCATCAAATGGGTGCCGCCCCCAGAACCGCCCTCAGAGAGACCGTCGACCGCCATCACTGACGGCAGTTCATCCAGAATTGCGCACACATCTGTGGTGGATGAGCGGATCATGATGGAGATAATATCAACCAGTCGTTCAAGCAGAGCCGCTGCGGTCTCAGATGCGAGCATGTCGCGGCTGAAACCGGCCATCAGCGTCAGGCCCGTCGGGTGCGGTGTTGCCCAGAGCGTGAGCGGAAAATGGGTTCGCTCGTCAAAGTCGATGCCTTCAGTTTTGAGCAGTGCAGGCGCATCCGTCCGCTTCGCCTGCGCCGGGAAATTCTCAACAACGAGCAGCGTGTCGAAAAGCGAAACGCCCGGCCCCTGGATAGCGGCGAGCGGCACATGGTCGTGCTCGCCTGTTTCGGCATGGGCTTTCTGAAGGGTTGCAAGCCAGCCAGACACGGATTGGCCCTGCTTGATTTGAACACGGACGGGCAGCGTATTGATGAAGAGGCCGATCATCGTCGTCGCGCCCTCCAGCGTCGCCGGGCGCCCGGCTGTCGTCGTGCCGAAAACAAGGTCACGGCTACCTGTCTGGCGTGCAATCAGCAAACTCAACGCGCCTTGCAGCAGCGAGTTGAGTGTCAGCCCATGGGCGGCACCATAGGCCAGCATGGCCTCATGCAGCGGCTTTGGGACTTCCCGGCAGAGCCGCTCGAACTGGCCTGTCGCTTCCCCTGACAGAAGCCGGGTTGTGCCCGCAAAACCCTGAAGTCGATCCTGCCAGAAGCGAAGCGACACGGCCCGCTCGCGTTTTTTAAGCCAACCGATGTAATCGCCGTAAGGGCGGGCGGGCGGAAGGGCTGGCTCGGTCTTGCCTGTGGCGCGCCGGTAGAGCGAGAGCACTTCGTCGAGCAATTGACGGATCGACCAGCCGTCGAGGATGATATGGTGGTAGCAGACAACCATGATCGACTGGTCTTGTCCGGTTCGAATCCATTGCACCCGGATCAGAGGCGGACGGCGCAGGTCAAACGGCTCGGCCCTGTTGGCGCAAAACAGCGCTTGCAGCCGTTCACGCTCGCTTGCAGCATCGCTGCCGGTCCAGTCGAGCATATTGAATGTCACCGGAAGGCTGCGGAAGGCAATTTGGAACGGCTCGTCGCGCTCCTCCCAGAAGAACCCCGAACGCAAAATCGGATGCCGGTCGATTGCGCCTTGCCATGCCGCCTTCAGAGCGTCCGCATCGACCGTGCCGGTGATGCGCAGCGCCGTTTGCGGCATGTAGAGGCCGTCGCCGGGGGAAGACACCGAATGAAAAAGAATGCCCTCCTGCATCGGGGCAAGCGGATAGATGTCGGCGATGTTGTTGCGCTCAAGGCGCTGGCTCGCATTCTGCATGGTGCCCTCAGAGATTGCGCAGGATGGCTTCGAGGTCATCCTGATCAAGTGTCATGTGCTTGAAGTCTGCTGGTGTGTAGCCGGCTTCGGTTGATGTCAGGCAGAAATCGACAAGGCTTTCGAGATGGTTTTGCAGTCCCGCCGCGAGCGTTTCGATTGTCTGCCGGTCGTGGATCTGCCGGGAATAGGCAAGGCGAATGCGCAAATGCCCACCGCTGACAATTGCATTGATGTCAAGCAGCACCCCGCGCCCATTGCGCGCGCCACGCGGATCGCCCGCCGGTTCAGTGGCGCGGGACAGCAACGCATCGCCGGAAAACAGCGTGTCCGTCTGGCCAAGATAGTTGAACCGGATCTCGGCAATATCCTCCAGCCGGGGCAATGCCACGCCCTTCAGATATTTCAGAACGCCATAGCCGATGCCGTCGTTTGCAACACGGCGGAGGCTTTCCTTGACCGAGAGCAAAGTGGTGCGCCTGTCACGCCCGGTGACATCGAAGAGAACAGGATAAAGGCCTGTGAACCAGCCGACGGTGCGGCTCAGATCAACGCCTTCGAACAGGTCTGCCCGGCCATGACTTTCAAGGATCAGCCGGAGCCTGTCGTGTCCGGTCCAATCGCGGATTGCATTATAAAGTGCCGCAAGCATGACTTCTTCGGCATCGATTGGATAGCAGGACGGCACGTCCCGAAGAAGGCGTCCGGTGAGGCCCGGATCGATCGTTAGATCAACGATGTCGGTGTCGCCAGCGCAATTGCTGCCCGAACGGTCCGTCGGGATCGCTGCGGTCTTGGCCTCGGTCATCGTGCGCCAATGGTCCTTTTCACCATCGAACACCGCGCTGTCTTTCAGCTCGCGCACCCAGCTATCAATGCCTGTCGTTCGGGGCGGCAAGTTCATCTCAAGACCGGCTTCACCCGCTGCGAGGCATGTTTGCAGGTCATCGAGCAGGATGCGCCATGAGACCCCGTCGATCACGAGATGATGCGCTGCGATTAGCAGCCGTTGCTCAAACCCGTCGATGGTCACAAGCGTGGCACCCCAAACCGGGCCATCAGTGAGATCGAAGCGGCGTTGCAGCGCATTCGCTTCGCTCAAAAGCACGGCATCGGCCTCGGTTACCATACAACGGGTGGAACGCAGCGGCGGTGCCCCTTCGGCTTCCGTCACGACCTGACGCCACTGTCCGTTTTGCTGGCAAAAACGGCCGCGCAGCGCATCATGGGTCTGGTGGAGAAGGTCCATGGCGTTTTGGAGCGTCTTCTCATTGATCACCCTGCCGGGTTTCAGCACCAGTGCCTGATTCCAATGGGCTATATCAGGATAATTCTGCTCAAAAAACCAGTGCTGTGCCGGGCCAAGCGGAATGTCGCCGCTCATTGGTCCGGTCTCGGGCAATTCTGTCGCCAGATCGGAGACGGATGCGGCAAGCGCTGCAAGCGTTGAATATTGGAAAATATCGCGTGGCTTAATGGCAATGCCGACCCGGCGGGCGGCAGCCACGACCTGAATGGCGAGGATTGAATCTCCGCCAAGCGCGAAGAAATTGTCGTTGCGTCCGACTGCCTCGCGTCCGAGAAGTTTCGCCCAGATCGCGGCGATCTTCTCTTCATAGCCATGGTGCGGCGTCTGGTCTTCTGTGACCGTCGTGGATTCATCCGATGGGTCGGGTAGAGACTTGCGGTCGAGCTTGCCGTTTGGCAGGCGCGGGAGCTTGTCCAGCATCGCAAAAAACGTCGGCACCAGATGGCGCGGCAGTTCTCGGCTCAGATGGGCAGAGAGCGCCGCCTTACCGACAGGTGCCGCCACCTCGATCCAAGCGGCGAGGCGGGCATAGCCGGTATTGTCACGCCAGGCATCGACCGCAGCACCTGTCACGCCGGGATAGCGCATCAGCACGGCCTCGACCTCGCCCGGCTCGATCCGAAAACCGCTGATCTTCATCTGACGGTCGGCACGGCCGAGATAGTCGAGATTGCCGTCGGCCAGCCGACGAACGCGGTCGCCGGTCTTGTAGAGCAGGGGGGCTTGGCCAGCCCTGTCAAACGGGTTCGGCAGGAAACGCTCCGCCGTCAGATCCGGGCGATTGTGATAGCCGCGCGCGATACCCTCGCCCGCCAGATAAAGCTCGCCCGGCATGCCGATTGGCACTTCGTTGAGCGCTGCGTCAAGAACATGGGCGGTGGTGTTGGTGATGGGCTTGCCGATATGGATGGGTAGCCCCGCGTCGTCGATCCGGCATCCCGTGGAATAGGTCGTGTCCTCGGAGGGACCATAGAGATTGTAAAGCGCCTCGACCTGTCCAGTGTCCAGAATCGCGCGTGCAAGGCTCGGTGGCAGCGGTTCGCCTGCGAGGCAGACCGTCTTTGCCTTGGCGGGCAACGGGCCGAACCGCATGAGTTCGGTCATCGGGGTCGGCACGGTGTTGATGAACGTGATCTCGTTGGCAAAGTCTGCGTCCGGCAGTTCGAAAAGATCGTCAACGATGAAGATTCGCCCACCGGCGGCAAACGTCACGAAAATTTCGAAGATGGACAGGTCGAAGCAGACGGATGTTGACGCCAGCATTCCGGCAAAGCTTTCCGCCGGGAACGTGTCGAGCGCCCAGTGTGTGAAGGCAACCGCATTGCGATGTTCGATTGCAACCCCCTTGGGCTGCCCTGTTGAGCCGGAGGTGTAGATGAGATAGGCGAGGTCGCTGCCTTCGGTCGTATGGGGCAGAGGGGTCCTGGAGACGGCCTGCGTTCCGTTCCAGATGGTGGTCGGATCGAGCGTTCGGATGTCGGCGAAATCATCGCGCTCCTCCTGCGTCAAAAGCAGGGAGAGGCTTGCGTCCCTTGCGACAAAGGCAATTCGTTCCTCCGGATATTTGGGATCAAGCGGCACATAGGCAGCGCCCGTCTTCAGGACGGCAAGAATCGAAGCAATGAGGTCGATGGTGCGCTCAAGGCAAATACCGACGGCACTGCCGCGCCCGATGCCAAGGGAGGCGAGATGCCGGGCGAGCGCCTCCGCTTGCCGATCAAGCTCTGCATAGGTGGCGCTCCGGTCCCGATCAGTCACGGCAATGGCATCGGGTGTGCGCTCGGTTGAGCGCGCAAAGAAGCCATGCAGGCTTGCTGGCACCGCATCATAGGTCTTTGCCGTCGCGTTCCAAGCGGCGATCTGCTGGCGCTGCCGCTCGGGCAGGCCGTCTATCTCGACCTGTGCTCGCTCAGGGGCCGATAACAGAGCCTCGACCAAGGCCGTGAAAGCCTCAGCCATGTGGTGGATCGTCTCCTTGCGGAAAAGATCGCTGCGATAGATCAAGGTGCCGGAAAACTGGTCGCCGCGATGGCGCAGGTCAAGCGTTAGATCGACCTTCGACGTTTCCTGTGCGAGCACCACCGGGGTAACCGTCAGGCCTTCAGGGCATGGGCTATGCGGCTCGTCGGCTTGCCAGGTGACCATCACTTGGAACACGGGATTGTGGCTCCAGCTTCGCTCGACCGAGAGGGCATCGACCACGCATTCAAACGGCGCGTCCTGATGGCGGAAGGCATCCAGAACGAGCAAACGTGTGGCCGCGACTTGCTGTTCGAAGCTTGTTGCAGCATCATGCGTCAGTTTCAGCGCCAGCGTGTTGACGAACAGCCCGATAACATCCTCCAGCGCGCGGTTTGGCCGCTCGGATACCGGGGTTCCGACGACGACATCGGACGCGCCGGAATAACGCGACAGCAGGGTCGAAAAGGCGGAGAGAAGCACCATGAAGGGTGTGGCGTCCCGCTCATGGGCAAAATTGACGAGCCGTGCTGTAAGCGCGCTATCGAGATGGAAGGGAATGCTGCCGCCCTTGAACTCTTGGCGCGCACCGCGTGGAAAATCCGTCGGCAGTTCCAGAAGCGGGGGGGCATGTTCCAGCAGGCGGCGCCAATAGTCGATCTGCTCGCCCAGCGGCTGCTTTCGCTGCCAAGCGGCAAAATCACCATAGCTCAGGGTAAGCGGTGGAAGGTCTGCCACTTTGCCCTGTCGGCCTGCATCATAGAACCGCGTCAGATCCCGCAGCATCAACTGAAGCGATTGCGCATCCGAGACAATGTGGTGGATTGCGACGAAAACAACGTGCTCGTCAGCGGAGAGACGGAAAATTCGGGCGAGGAAGAGAGGACCACTCGCCATGTTGAACGGTTGCCGGCATGCAGCAGCCAGCACTTCCGGCAAGGTGGCCTCATTCACATCCACGATTGCGATGTCAGGATCGCTGGTCCCACCGATCTCGACCACAGGTTTGCCATCGCGATTGACGATCCGCGTGCGCAATGCCGGATGGCGTGCGGCAAGGGCTGTGAATGCGTGTTGCAACACCTCCAGATCAAGCGCGCCATGAACGCGGATTGCGGCAGGAACGTTGTAGGCGGCACTGTCTGGCTCCAGCTCGGCCAAGGTCCAAAGCCGTTGCTGGGCAAAGGACAAAGGTATCGTCGCACTATTCGGGAGGGCATCGATGGCGCTTAAAGGTGCCGCCATTGGTGTCTCGTCACGCTCAAGGGCGGCGGCGAAATCCCTGAGGCGGGGGAATTCAAACAGTTTTCGCAACACGGCATTTGTCGGAAGCGATGACGACAACCGAGCAATCATGCGCATGGCCAGCAGCGAGTGACCGCCAAGCCGGAAGAAATTATCGTCCCGGCTGATCGAATCGATGGCCAGCACATCGGCCCATGCATCAGCGACACGCTGTTCCGTTTCGGTCTCTGGCGGGCTGGACCCGGTGGCGACTGTTGCGGCCAGCGATGGCAGTGCTGCGCGATCAATCTTGCCGTTCGGCTGCTGTGGCAGGCGCGGCAGGAAGCACCAGAGCGTCGGCACCATATGGACGGGGAGGACGTCGGACAGCGCCCGGCGCAGCTCGGTTTCGTCAAGCCTCACGCCGTCTTGGGGTTCGATGAAGGCGGCAAGCTGCCGATCAGTGCCTTGCGTGACAGCCACAACCGCCTTTTCGACGCCGTTAATCTGTTCGAGATTGTGCTCGATCTCGCCTGTTTCAATGCGCAAGCCGCGCACTTTGACCTGATGGTCAAGCCGCCCGCAAAATTCCAGATTACCATCTGCCCGGCGGCGGATGCGATCCCCGGTCCGGTAAAGACGGGAGCCGGGCTCACTCGAGAACGGGTTGGCAATGAACCGCTCAGCTGTTTGCTCAGGTCGGCCAAAATAGCCGCGCGCGAGGCCCGTACCGCCGAGATAAAGCTCGCCGGAAAGGCCAGGTGGGCGCAGGCGGCCAGCGCGGTCGAGAATATAGGCTTGTGTGTTTGGCAATGGCTTGCCAATGGGCACGACGCCGCCCTGATAATGATCGCCCTGCAAGGGGACTTCTGTTGAAAAGCAGGTATCCTCCGAAGGGCCGTAGAGATTAAGGATACGCAGGTTCGGGTAGTCGCGTTTCAGGATGGCAACGAGTGCTGCTGGTAGTGGCTCGCCGCAGAAGGTTGCCGTCTGCACGCTGTTTGGCAATCTGTGTTCTTGCAGCAATTCTTGCAGAAGGCTTGGGACCGTATTGATGAAAGTCACATCAACCTTGGCGGCAAGCTGCGGCAGTGCCAGAAAATGATCCGCGACAACGAGCGTGCCGCCG
The DNA here is from genome assembly GCF_014926405.1 of Agrobacterium vitis. NCBI lineage: Bacteria > Pseudomonadati > Pseudomonadota > Alphaproteobacteria > Hyphomicrobiales > Rhizobiaceae > Gillisella > Gillisella vitis. The sequence continues at coordinate 469,465 of NZ_JACXXJ020000004.1, read as the reverse complement.
AGGACGAGGGGCGCATAGAGTTCGAAGATCGACAGGTCAAAGCTGATCGAGGTTGGCACCAACATACGCGCCACCTCTTCGCGGCTGAACCGCTCCCGCGCCCAATACATGAAGGCGACGACAGATCGATGCTCGATCGCGACACCCTTAGGTCTGCCCGTCGAGCCGGATGTGTAGATGATGTAGGCGAGATGGTTAGGGGAGACGGCAGGCCGTGCCTCCAGCCGGATGTCCGGCAATGTGGTGACATCAACGAGGGTTTGCGCTTGCGTGGCGAAGGCCGGGCGGTGATCAGTGAGCAGGATGGTAATCCCGCTATCCTCGGCAATGAAAGTGAGGCGGTTTGCCGGATAATCGGCATCAAGCGGCACATAGGCCGCACCTGCACGCATGATGCCAAGGATACCTGCGATCATCCGGGGTGAGCGGCGCATGCAAATGCCCACCCGGTCGCCGGGTTTCACACCAGCCGCAACCAGACTTGCGGCTATGCGCGAAGACTGCGCTTCGAGGTCGCGGTAGGACCATGTCAGGTCGCCATCGGTCACCGCGTCCGCATCCGGCGTTTGCTCGACCTGTTTCAGGAAGAGATCATGCAGGCATTCCTCCACCGGATAATTCCGCACTGGACCGGAACCGGAAGCGATGATGGCCGCTTCTTCCTCAGGTTTCAGCAGCGAAAGTGTGGAGAGCCGCCGCGAGGGGTCGCGCACCACAAGCTCCAGCAGGCGCTCAAAACGGGCAAGCATAGAGGCGATGGTGCTCTCGTCAAAAATCTGGCTCGAATATTCGATCTTGCCCTTGATGTCCGGCTGGTCGTCTTCGAGATTGAAGCGCAAGTCATATTTTGTGGCCACTTCGCGTAGCGGATAGGGTTCAATCGTCAGTCCATGCAGGCCCGGCGGCGGGGCAATGCTGTGCTGAATGTCGAATTTCACGTTGAAGAGCGGGTTCAGGTCCGAGAGCGAGCGCTCTGGATTGATCGCTTCGACAAGGCGCTCGAACGGAATATCCTGATGGGCAAGGCCACGGCGCACAGCATCGGCAACCTTCTGGAGCAGAACTGTGAAGGCCGGATCGCCGGACAGGTCGTTGCGGAAGACGAGTGTGTTGACCAGCGGCCCCATCATGGTCTGCGTCTCGGGCCGGTCGCGGTTGGCAACCTCGCTGCCAAGGATGATATCGTCGCTGTCGGTATAGAGATGCAAAAGCACGTTGAAGGCGGCAAGCAGCAATGTGAACAGACTGACATTCTGCTCGGCGGCAAGTGAGCGCAGCCTGAGCGACAATGCCCGGTCGATCAAAACGGGAAGATGCGCGCCGCTAAAGCTCGCTGTGAGGCTGTGCGGCCGATCCAATGGCAATTCCAGTACGGGCAGTTCGCCCGCAAGGCTTTCTGTCCAATAGGCGAGTTGGCTGGCAAGGGCGGGTCCGTCCAGTAAATCGCGTTGCCACAGCGTCCAATCGGCAAACTGCACCGGAAGGGGCGCAAGCACTGCCGCTGTTCCTGTGGCCTCGGCATGGTAGAGCGTTGAGAGATCGCGGGCAAAGACACCCATCGACCAGCGGTCGCTGATGATATGATGCATGCCGAGCGCCAGCACATGCTCGTCATCGCTTACCGCAACCAGTGTCGCGCGGATCGGCGGGCGGGTGAGATCATAGGGCGTCTCGACAAATGCTTTGAGCTGAAGACGGGCTTCCTTTTCCGGTTCTGGATGCTGTCGGCAATCGTGATAGCCAATATCAGCTGCGCCGGATGCCTCGACAATTTGCTGCGGCTGGCCATCCTCGCCCATCGTAAACCGCGTCCGCAGGGGTTCGTGCCGAGCAATGAGGGCGGCATAGGCGCGAGACAGGGCTGCGCGATCAAGCGGGCCTTTCAGCCGAAGTGCTAGGTTCATGTTGTAGGCAACGGTGCCGGGTTCCAGCTGCTGCATGAACCAGAGGCGTTTTTGCGCCGATGACAGCGGAACCGCAGCCTCACGATCCGCCCGCGGCTGGATGCCGGAGGGGGCGGGAACCGTGATGCCCTGTGCTTTCAGCTTCTGTTCCAGCAGCGCCCGCCGCTCTGGCGAAAGCCCGGCGATCTTGGCGAAAAGTTCGTTCATTGTGCATTTCCTCCGGCGAGAAGCCTGCTCACATCGGCGTCGGACAGGGTATCGACCTCATCGAGAAGATCGGCGAGGGCAGAAAGGTCGGTCTTCTGCGTCATGCGCTCCACAATCGATTGGGCGATGGCCGCAGCGGTCGGATTGTCAAAAAGCAGCTCGCGCATGGCGATATCGACGGGGAAGGCCTCGCGGAGTTTGGCAACGGCGCGAATGGCGAGCAGGGAATGGCCGCCGAGTTCATAAAAGCCGTCATCGGCCCCGATGGGTGACAGGCCAAGGATCTCTTCGAAAATGCCGATGATCCTCGCTTCGGTGTCATTGCCCGGCTTGCGGTAGGCGACACTGAGGGCGGGGCGTCCACGCCCGCCATCGGCTGGTTCTTGCGCGTCGATGTCGGACGCGACCGGGGGAATAGCCCCACCCGAAAGCATGGTCTGTCCGGTTGCGCCGTTTTCAATCAGGCATCGCGTCAGATCCCATGCGGCTTTCGTCGATATCGCGAAGGCGTTTGCACGGCCCGTTGCCTGCAAGGTCGTGCCGGGTTCCGCCTCGATCAGTGGATAGCCAATGGCAAACCATGGCGTGGTGCCATTCTTGTTCTCTTCGGCGACAATCCGGTCGATGGCGTGGTGCGTGGCGGCGTAAGCACCAAGGCCGAGCCCGCCAACGAGGGTTGAGAGCGAGGACTGCACGCAGCAAAAGCCAACTTTCCGTTTCGCCACAGCTTCACTGAGCGCACGAACCGGGCGCAGTTTGCTCGCGATATTATAGGCCCAATGGGCATCCGCCAGCTCACCAATCAGCGCGGCGGATTGATAGTTCGACTGCGGCAGGCTCAGAAAGATGCCGTCGATCCGGCCCAGTTCTGCCAAAACATCGTCCAGAGCGCCTTTCAAGGCGGCGGCATCGCCGCAATCAAGCTGCCGTTTGAGACGAGCCGGGTGTTCGAAAGCCGATGCCGTAGAGTCTTGAAGCAGAGCGACGGTTGCGCCGAGCCCAGACAGCGCATCAACCCAGGTCTTGCCAACGCCATCAACGATATCGCCGACGACCACATAGACGCCGTTTCGCTTGAAGTCCGGGCCGCCTTGCGGCGCGTCAAACCGTTCCGTTTCCGGCAGCCAGCGATGCGCGCCGCGCAAGGCGAGCACATCGTCTTTCCCCGACAGAGCGTCGCGAATGCGCCTCGCGATATCGACAGGCCGTGCAGCGTCGATGTCGATATGACGGCAATGGAGCGACGGATATTCTTGGGCTATCACCTGAAGAGTGCCAGCCGTCAGAGCCTGCGGAATATCGAGGTCTTCCAGACCCGTGACATCGGCTGCCGACCGGGTCAGAAGCGTCAGAGTGACCGCGCGGTCGTTCTTTGCCAGTTGCCGCACCAGCGCCAGAAGGGCTTGTGCCGCCGCTTCCGGGGCTTCTTGTGCGTTAGCTGTGAGAGGCCAGCCGAAGACGATATGGTCCGGGCTTGCTCCCCGCTCATCAAGGGTCTCAAAAAGGCTGGCGTAGTCTTCGCTGATCGTGGGGCGGAGGCTGAAGCAGCGGAAGTCGGGTTCACTGAACCCGGTGCCGATCATTGCGCGATAGGGTTCAGCACCGCTCCGCTCAAGCTCAGTGGCAAGCGTGGAGCCAAGCTGACCATCGTCAAAAACAAGGACGCGGCCCTTCAACCGATTAGGGCTGTGGTTCAATTGTGCACGCCGCCAATTGGTGCGGTAGAGGCCGGGGCCTTCAACATTTGCTGCCGTCTTTTTGGTCGTCGTCCTTGCGGTAACTGCACGCTCGCTATCCGCATCGACCCAGTAACGCTCACTTTGGAACGGATAGGTCGGAAGCCGTACGCGCCGCCGACCAGCCACTTCGGCTGAATCCAGAACGCCGTTCAATTGCCAGAACCGACCAACCGCAGACAAAACCTGCCCTGATTCATCCTTGCCTTCTGCAAGCGTCGCCACAATCCGGTTTCCATCGACGCCTGCCGCAGCGCTCAACGTGCCGAGTGCGCGACCGGGGCCGATCTCTATGAAAACAGGTGCTGCAAGGGATTGCAATGTGCGCGTACCGTCCTCGAAGCGGACGGGCTGCAACAGGTGACGCGCCCAATAGTCCGGGTCGGTCGCATCCTGTGCCGTCATCCATGTTCCCGTGACATTCGAAATCAGAGGCATTTGCGGCGCTGACAGGCGAACACCTGCAACGACATCGCGGAACTGTGCCGCCGCTTCCGTCATCATCGGCGAATGGAAGGCGTGGGAGGTTTTCAGCAGGCGTGCGGCAATGCCCTTTTCTTTCAGGCGCACTTGTAGGCTTGCGATTGCCTCCACCGGGCCGGAGACAACGCTGACACCGGGTGCATTGGCCGCAGCCAGCGTAATGACCCCGTCAAGCCATGGCGAGATCGGTTCATCCGCATGCATCACCGCGAGCATGGCACCGGGTGCTTCAGCCTGCATCAACCGCCCGCGCGCAACAACGAGCTGGAGCGCTGTTTCGAGGTCGAAGATACCAGCAAGGCAGGCGGCGACATATTCGCCAATGCTGTGGCCATGCAAGGCCGCCGGTTTGACGCCGTGGCTCATCAAGGCTTGCGCTAGCGCATATTCAACGGCAAACAGCGCTGGTTGGGCAAATGCCGTGCGGTCAAGGTCATCTGCGTTGGAAAACAGGCAGGCTTTGAAGTTGATCCCCATTAGCCGATCCAGTTCGGATGCGCAGGCGTCAAAGGGGGCACGAAAGGCTGGCAGGACGGCGTAAAGCGCCTTGCCCATTGCCGCATACGGGCTGCCCTGACCGGGAAACAGGAAAACGGCTTGCGCTGTCTCGCCTGCGGCCGTGCCGATTTGAGAGAGGTTGCGCAGGTTGCTGACAGCCTCTTTGGCATCGCGAGCAACTACAAAGCGGCGCTTGGAAAAATCGCGGCGGCCATGGCGCAGCGTGTGTGCAATATCCGCCAAGGCCGGGGCGGCTTTACAATCCAAGCCTGCGGCAAGGTGCGCTGCGAGGGCCTCGCTGCTGGCTGCAAGCTGCTCCTCGGTTCGTGCCGAAAGAAGCAACAGTTCCGGGCCGCTGCCTGCCTTTAATGCCGGGTTGGGTGGGGCCTCTTCCAGCACAACATGGGCATTGGTGCCGCCAATGCCGAAGGAACTTACGCCTGCGCGGCGCGTGCCGATCTGGTTGTCCCAGTCGCGCAGGTGCTGGTTGACGAAGAAAGGGCTGGCTGCGAAATCAATCTGCGGATTCGCCTTCTCATAGTGGAGGCTTGCAGGAATCCGCCGGTTTTTCAGGGCCAGCACCGCCTTGATGAAGCCTGCAATACCGGCGGCGGTGTCGAGATGGCCGATATTGGTTTTGACGGAGCCGAGCGCGCAGAAGCCCCGGCGCTCAGTATCACGACGAAACGCCTTGGTCAGTGCTGCAACCTCTATGGGGTCGCCGAGTCTGGTGCCCGTTCCATGGGCCTCGATATAGCCAATGGTGTCCGCACGCACGCCTGCCATGGCTTGCGCATCGGCGATCACCGCCGCCTGACTATCGACCTGCGGCGCGGTGAAGCTTGCCTTCAACGCGCCGTCATTGTTGATCGCAGAGCCAAGGATGACGGCGTCTATCGTATCGCCATCGGCAAGTGCATCTTCCAGCCGTTTCAGAACCACGATGCCCACCCCGCTGCCGGGAACCGTGCCGCTTGAGGCCGCATCAAAAGCGCGGCAATGGCCATCAGGAGACAGGATTCCGCCTTCGCGAGCGCGGTAGCCGGAGGATTGCGACAGTGCAATGCCGCCCGCCAGCGCCATGTCGCAATCGCCGGACAGCAGGCTTTGGGCGGCCATGTGGACGGCAACGAGCGAGGAGGAGCAGGCGGTTTGCACGGTGATGGCCGGGCCTCGCAGGTTCAGCTTGAACGCTGTACGGGTGGCCAGAAAGTCCTTGTCATTGCCGACGAACAGCTCATAGGGGCTGACGGTCTCGCGGATGCGGCTATTGTCATGCAGGTTGAAGACATAGGTATTGATGCCCGCTGCGGCGAAAACGCCAATCGGTCCTTGGGTGCGATCACCCACATAACCGGCGGCTTCCAACGCCTGCCAGGCGCACTCGAGGAAGACACGCTGCTGCGGATCGAGAATTTCAGCCTCGGCAGGGCTATAGCCGAAAAACCCCGCGTCGAAGCGATCCGCACCCGCCAGCGGTGTGCTGGCGGCGACAAAATCCGGTAATGCTGCCATTTCCGCAGAGACGCCGCGTTGCTTCAAAACCTCCGGCGAGAGGCGCTCGATCGATTCCACACCATCGACAAGGTTTTGCCAGAAGCGTTCAACATCCGGTGCTCCGGGAAAGCGGCCAGCCATGCCGATCACGGCAATATGATGCCTGTTGTCATCGGAAAGAGGGGCTGCGGACAGGTCATTCATAACAAGGTTCCTTGATCTGTTCTCTTGGGGCGCTCAAAAATTGGGGTCACTCAAGAATTCGGGGCGCTCAGGAATGAAACGGGCAGCCTTTGCCCTTAGGGTCGATGAGGCCAAGCCGTCCGCGCTCAAAGCGGCGTAGCGTATCGACAGCATTGCGATCCTCAAACCGCAGGCTTCCGCTGTCCACGAAGCGCGAGCAGACGCCCGTATGGCTTTCAGCGAGATATTTATAGGCCGCAATAAACGCGGAATGGGCGCTTGCGAGTTCGTCCGGAAGCGTTTCAAAGATTGGGCGCAGATCCCGCCAGACGCTGATCAGGACGGCATGATCCCACGACATCAGGCCGCTAAAATCGTCCGATTCCACATGCGGCTGGGTCATGGAGGTGCGCACAGTCGCCTCATAGACGTCTTTCGGAAAACTCGCGGCGAGTTCCATGGACGCAGCCGAGGAGACGAGCAGTGTCGAGGCGGTATTAAGCTCCTGTTCGGCAGACGTCAGCTGACCGCGCTCCACCGACAGCTGAAACCGGCGCAGCGAAACGATGAGCCCCTGGACGTTCAGGAAGAATGCCCAGTGAAACTCCCGCCAGATCGCATAGGGAGAGGGAGGGCTGACGGCGATCATCGAAGCGGCTCCAGACCGAAGGTCCGGGCAAGCAGATGCGCGTGGCTTTCAAAGCCTTCCATCTGGTGGCGGACGTGGACCACGGGAAGGTCCGGGCTGCGGGCAAAGAGCTGGGTGACGGCGCGCACGGTCTGAATGAGGCTCCGCACCATGGCGACAGCGGGTTCTTCCGCAGACTGACGGTTGACGCGGAAATAGCGATCATAGTCCGTTGCCTGAAAGGGCGTGAGCGGCAGCCCCGCCGTTTCGATTTCCGGCCTTTCGCCTGCCGCCTTGCCCAGCTCAGTCAGCAGCGCGTCCAACTGTGCGGTGATCTGCGGATGGTCAAGCTTAATCGCCTCAAGCAGACCGGAAAGCACGCCATGCATACGGCGTTTCTCGACCTCGCTGAGCGGTGTTTCAGCGGGCAGCCAATCAGGAAGCGGCAGGTCGAGCCAGCCATCATCGGCCGGTGCCTCCATCGGAGCGGATGCCTTGACTTCTTTCAGGGTGATCTGGCCGCGAACCGGACTTTCGACAGAACGGTTCTCCTCGCTCGTGACATCCGGGTCGAGGGCGCGTTGATACTGGCTCAAGGCGGCACCTCCTTATTGGTTGACGGACATGTCGCCGTCCATCTGGCGACGAAGCGAAAGCGGGCGCATGTCGGTCCAAACCGCAGCGATATGGTCGAGGCAGGCCTGTTTTGCCCCCTCGAAGCCGCCATCGCGCCAGCCAAGAGGGATGGCCTTGTAGGTCGGCCAGATCGAGTATCGCTCCTCGTCGCTGATGACGACGCGGTGCGGAAAATCAATGGTTTGGTCCTGGTTGCTCATGGCGTTGTTCCGTCGGATAGGGGGATGAGGCCGAAACCTGCAAGCGATTGCAGGCCGTTCAGGAAGGCATCGTGGATGGCTGTGATGTCGCCATCCGAATGGGCGGTGGAAAGGAAGCCGCCCTTGTCGCCGCTGCGCAGGTGAATGCCAGCGGTGAGGAGTTCGAGCGACAGCAATCCCAATGCAAGCGGCGGAATGCGGCTGCGGTTAACCGCAATCGAGAAGAAGGAGCCGAACTGGGTGAAGACAACGGGAAGCCGCGCTGCCGCAAGCGATGCATTGAGGCGCTCGACAAGGCTGTGCGTGCGTGCGTTGAGACCATCCTGCAAAGACCTGCCTTGCTGGAGCATATACGTCGCGGCTGCGCGCGCTGCTGCAAGCGCCAAGGGGTGGCGGCAGTAGGTTCCGGCAAAAAAGGTCGGCTGGGCTGGGGGAACAGACTCATCCCCGAAAGACCATGGGCCGCCGTCGATATGGTTCATCAACCGGTTGCTGCCCGCAATCAACGCCAGCGGCAGTCCACCGCCAGCAATTTTGCCATAGGTTGCAAGATCCGCCTCAACTTCGAAATGTTGCTGCGCACCGCCGGGTGCGACGCGAAAACCGCTGATCATCTCATCGAAGATGAGGACCGCGCCCGTCCGCTGTGTGACGTCGCGCAGCGCGTGCAGAAAGGCGCGGGGCTGGACGTCAATATTGCGGCTTTGCACCGGCTCGACCAGCACGGCGGCAAAGGTTTCGCCATCCCGCTCCAGGATTTCCAGTGCACGCGGATCGTTATAGGGGAGCAAAACGACATCCTCGGCAGTCGCGGGCGAAATGCCGGGAAAGGCGGGAACGGCGCGCTCATCATCGGGACCGGCAATGCGGTTGAGAACCTGATCCGAATGGCCGTGATAAGACCCCTCGAACATCACAATTTTGCGCCGCCCGGTGGCCGCCCGCGCCAGCCGCAGCGCGGTCATCACGGCTTCGGTCCCGGTATTGGTAAAGGTTACTCTTTCCTTGCCCGTCAGTTTGCAGAAGAGTGCTGCGGTCTCGCCTGCCAGATCAGATTGCGGCCCAAGCGCAAAGCCCTTGGCAAGCTGTGCCTCAATCGCGTCGCGGATGAAGAGTGGATTGTGGCCAAAGAGGTTGATGCCCATCCCCATCAGCACATCGATATAGCGATTGCCGTCGATATCGTGCAGTACTGTTCCCTCCGCCCGGTCTACCACAATCGGGTAGAGCGCCTCCTTTGCCATCAGTGAGAAGGGGACGCCGATTGCTGATTTATCAGCGAGGACGTGCCGATTTTGCGCACTTGCGGCCTTGGACTTTTCTGTCTTCCTGTTGAAGGCGGCTATGATGGCGGCTGCCGCTTGGGCGGGCGTTGGGTTGCTCGTCAACGCATTCATAGGGCGGTCTCCTTTGCAGTCTCAGCCTGCATTTCGGCAGTGGGTGCTTTCCGGCAGAAGAAATAGGCGGCATGGCTGTCATCCACCGGCCCGCCCTGCGTGCTGCGCAATTCGACGGAAAAGCCGCTCTCGTGAAGCGCGCGTGACATGGCGTCGAGATCGTGACCCCAGATTCGGTTGACAACCGAATGATGCTCCCACTGTTGCCGCAAGCGGCGGAAGTGGGAGAGGAGTGCGAGGCGGATACGCCGGAACCGCGCCAGCCGGGCGAACAGCCGATCCAGCACGGAAACGGGATGCGCATCGGGACGGCGGTAAATCTCCACGGTGAAGGCACCCCGGTTTACTGCCGAGTAATATTGCGGGGTAATCAACCACGCGAAGTCGGTGTTGATCTCGCCCTCCGTTGGATGGCCGCGCCAGTAGCGCGACATCTGGGCCGGATGGTTGACGTCGAACACGAAGATGCCGCCCGGCTTCAATGCGCGGTTGACGCTCGAAAACACAAAGACCAGATCATCGACGCTTTGCATGTGATTGAGCGAGGCGCTGGTGCAGAGCACGGCGTCAAAGGGGGTGTCAAAGGTGAAATTGCAGGCATCGCCCTCCGTAAAGGCCACCGACGGGGCGTTTTCGCGCGCATGGCGCAGCATGTCGGCGGAGCCGTCGAGGCCAGTCACGTTAAAACCGCGCTCAGCAAGAGCCGCCGCGAGCTGGCCGGTGCCGCAGCACAGATCCAGAATAGCACCACCAGCTGGCACATGGGGCAGCACCACACGCTCAATCGGGCCGATCTTGTATGCGCCGTAGCGGGGGCCAAGTGTGCGGTTGTAAAGCCACGCCCAGTGATCGTATTTGCTTGCTTGTTCAAGCATATCTCTGCTCATTTTCTTTGGAAGGGTTGAGCGCGCCATTGCGAATGAAAGCGCGCAGATAGGAGCGAAAAAGGCGAAGATCGAGCGCTGGCTCGACAATCGATACAGCCGCCAGCGCACGATGTGTTTCACTGCGTTCAACGGTGCGGATTGCGCCCTGCGATGAACTGGCAGGTCGTTGTTCGAAAAGGCCCATCAGCGGGTAAAGCGGATGATCGGTCTCTTCCCGCGCAATGCGATCAAGTTCGGTGCGCCATTCCAGCCGGGGAATGCGTCGCAGATGGAGCCCTTCGGCGGCTGCCGCTTCAAACAGCAGCGCAGACGAGACTGGCGACGAATGAACCAGATGGAAGGTTTGACTGAGCGATGACGGCCTGTCCGCAAGGGCAATGATTGCTTGGGCGACGGTGTCCACCGGCAGCATTTCCAGCGGGGTGTCACCCTCCGGCGCAAGGCCTGAGCGCAGATAGCCCTGCATGAGCCTGCACAGGATGTCGGCTTTGTTGAAGGTGCCGGTGCGGCTATCGCCGGAAATCGCGCCGGGGCGGTAGATCGTCACCGGAAGACCGCGCTCTTTGGCGGCCTCCACAAGATGCTCCGCAACCCATTTGGTCTGGTTGTATCCGCCAGCAGGCAAGGGAAAGTCCCGGATCGTAGCACTTTCGGCAATGGCCTCTCCTGCACCTCGTCGTGTCAGGGCGCTGAGCGAGGAGACAAGATGCAGGGGCCGTCCCCGGCCTGCCGCCGCCAGCCGGATCGCCTCGACCGTGCCACCAATATTGGGAGCGCGGAGGCGTTCATAGGGATGCAGGTGATGAACCTCCGCACCATTGTGGATGATGGCGTCTACGCTTTCGACAAGTGCAGTATACGTAGCATCGGAAAGCCCGAACCTCTGTTGTGAGAGATCGCCCGGCAGAGCTCTGATACGTTCCGCAAATTCATCCCGCCAGAGGCCGTAGGATTGAAGCGATTGGCGCAGGCGATCCGCCCCAGTCACGCCCCGGACGAGGCAAGAGACTGTGCGAGACGTGTCCTTGAGCAGTTCACTGAGCAGATACGCGCCCAGAAAGCCTGTCGCTCCGGTGAGAAACACATGGTTCAAAGGATGAGTAGACACAATCCGCGCCGGAATGCGGATGGCCGTATCAAGCTCGGTATCGGCCCGGCACATCTCCTCTTCCGTCATCAGGCTCTGGTTTCGGTTGCTCACTCTTGCCGCCAGTGCTTCGACCGTCGGGGCCTCGAAGAGATCGATAATGGCGATGTCGAGGCCGAACGCCGATTTGGCAAGCGCCGATAACTGCGTGGCCAGCAGCGAGTGTCCGCCGATTGCGAAGAAATCATCGGTGGCCGAAACAGGCGCGCACCCGAGGATTTGCGCAAAAATCGCAGCAATTGCTTTTTCCGTCTCTCCTTCCGGCGGACGACCCACCTGTGGCGACAGATCTGGAAGCGGAAGTGCTCTGGTGTCGATCTTTCCATTGACGGTGAGTGGCAAGCGATCAAGCCAGACAAAGGCGTCCGGCACAAGGTATCGGGGCAGATGTGCGGCGAGGAATGTCTTCATGTCCAGCGCGGTGATGGTGGTTGCATCCTTGGCGACGCCGTAGGCAATGACGCGCTTTTCACCATCAATCTCGTGGATTGCCACTGCCGCAGCAGCCATAGTGGGATGCGCCAGCACCATGGCTTCGATTTCACCCGGCTCAATGCGATAGCCACGGATTTTCACCTGATCGTCAAGGCGGCCAAGCACCCGGATGCGGCCATCCGCCAGTTGGCAGGCGCGGTCGCCTGTTCGATAGAGCACGCCGCCTGTTGGCGAAAATGGATCGGGCACGAAGCGCTCGGCTGTCAATGCCGGGCGACCGTGATAGCCCCGGGCGATGCCAAGCCCGCCGATATGGAGCTCACCCGGTTGACCGACTGGAACCGGCTCTAGATTGGCGTCGAGCACATAGAGTTGCTTGTTGGCAGCAGGCAGCAAGGTCGCATCATTAGAATGACCGTTGCCGCAAGGAACCATGCTTGCATTGACCGTGGTTTCCGTCGGGCCATAGGCATTGATGAACAGCCGCCCCGTTCCCCAACGTTCGATCAATTCGGGCGTCGGGGCTTCGCCTCCGGTCAGCACCATGCGCAGTGCTGCATAGTCGTCAACTGGCAGCGCAATGAGCGCAGAGGGTGTCATTGTCACATGCGTTACGGCTTGCCTTTTCATGTGTTCGGCAAGTGCTGGTCCGGGCAAAAGCTCGCTGGCGGGCAGCAGCAGCAGCGACGCGCCCGCGCCGAGTGCCATGACGAGTTCTGGAATCGAGGCATCAAACGAGAAGGAGAAAAATTGGAGCACACAATCGCCCGGCTTCACCCCACTGACTCTGATTTTGTGTTGCGTGAGGTTGACGAGGCCCCTGTGCTCGACAAGCACGCCTTTTGGCCGCCCGGTCGATCCCGAAGTGTAGATGATATAGGCAAGGTGATCGGGCCTGTTGATGAGATCAGGATTGTCCGTCGCCGCATCCCGTGGCCAATCGGTGTCAAGATCAATGCGGGTCACCGTCTCCGGCAATGTCCGGCGGCTCTCGGTCAAAACCAAACGGGCTTGCGAATCTGAGAGCATCATGGCGAGGCGTTCCGGCGGATAGGCCGGATCAAGCGGCAGATAGGCAGCACCAGACTTGAGCACGCCGAGCCAGGCGGCAATCATATCGAAGCCACGCTCAAGCGCGATGGCAACAATGGTCTCTGGACCGGCGCCCAGACCGCGCAAGTGGTGTGCGATCTGGTTGGCGCGTCGGTTGAGGTCGTCATAGGTCAGAGTGTGTCGCTTGCCGTCGATGACATGAACAAGCGCAATCGCGTCTGGTGTGCTGGCCGCATGAGCCTCGAAGATCGTGTGGAAAAAGGCCTTCTCATCAAAGGGTGCTGCCGTTGCATTCCAGCCGACGATCTGGCGCTGACGCTCCTCGGTTCCCAGCAAGGGGAGAACAGCGAGGGCCGTGTCCGGCTCAATGGCAATCGCCTCGATCAGCACACCGAAATGGGCGGCAAGAGACGCGATTGTCTCAGGGCGGAAAAGCGCTGTGTCATATTCGAAAGTGCCATGGATGGTGCTTCCGGCATCGATCAGGTTGAGGCTGAGATCGAGTTTCGCAACACCGTCGCGCCGTGGCAGGCGGGTCAACGTGAGGCCCGAAAGTCCGACCCTCTGCGAAGGCTGAGTATCAAGCTGAAATTTCAGCTGGAAAAGTGGATGGACGCTGGGGTCGCGCTCCGGCTTCAGTGCTTCCACCAATTGCTCAAAAGGCAGGTCTTGATGGTCAAGCACCGACCAGAGGGTCGCTTGGCTTTGGCGCAACGTCTCGCGGAAGCTCGCTGCGGGCGTAAGCCGTGAGCGGACCGGCAGCGGATTGACAAACAGGCCAATCAACCCTTCCGTTTCCCGGTGACGACGGTTGGCGACGGGTGTGCCAATCACCAGATCCCTTTGCTCGGTATAGCGATAGACGAGCGTGTTGAAGGCCGTAAACAGCGTGGCGAAGAGGGTGGCACCTTCTGCTTTCGCAAGCGCTTTCAGCCGGGCCGTGGTGCCAGCATCGAAGGCGATGGAATGCAAGGCTCCGGCATTGGCCTGAACAGGTGGCCGGGTGAAATCCCCCGGCAATTGCGTGGCGGGAAGCGGTGCTTCCAGATGATCTGTCCAGAACGCCAGAGACCGCTCAAGCGCCGGGCCTGCAAGATAATCGCGCTGCCATGCGGCGAAGTCACCGTATTGGATGGGAAGCGCTGGCAGATCAAGCTCAACGCCCGACACCTTGGCCTGATAGATCACTGAGAGATCGCCAAGCAGCACATCCATCGACCAACCGTCCCCGGCAATGTGGTGCAGCGTCAGCAGAAGAAGGGTTCGCTCAGAGCCAAGGCGAATTGCCGTGAGACGGAGTGGCGGCTCAAAGGCCAGATCAAATGGCCGTCGCGCTTCCTCTTGCCGTATCCGGTCGAGTTCCGCCTCATCGGGCATATCACCCTGCCGATCGATCAATTGCAGCGGAATATCACTGTCGGCGATGATGCGTTGAGAGGGCATGCCATCCCGCATATTGATGCGGGTGCGCAGGATGGCATGGCGCTCTGCGACGGCCTGAAGCGCTGCCTGCAATGCGGAAAGATCGATCCTGCCGTGGGCCTCAACAGCCAGCGATATGTGGTGAAGGCCAGCCTCCGGCATCATCTGCTCGACAAACCACAAGCGCTGCTGGGCAAAGGAAAGCGGCGGCGTGTCCGCATGACGGGCCGGGATCGTCTCGCTATGTGTCGCGTCTTGATAAGCGACGTCCAGGGAAAGATTCGCAATGATCTCCGTCTTGCGGGTGCGGATCGCGTCGGTGATATCCTGTGTGAGCACGCTCTCGGAGCCGGAAAGTCGCAGCCGCCCATCGACGCATGTGATGCGGATGCCTTTTTTTGACAGGCGCGACAGCAGCGCTTCCACCGTTTCTAGAGCAGTCATCGGCATGCCTCCGCCAGAGCGCACCGGACCTGTTGCACACACAGTTGATGTGTGGAAACGACCATCTTGGAGATGCCTTTGCCCGGGACTATTTTGAACGTCATTACAACCTCAGATTGGATTGTGAATTTCGATTATGGAGGCGTTGAGCTGCTGTTTATATTGTTGACTAAGATATTCAAGAATTATATGCAAGTGCCAATTCGATGGCGACCACAGATTGCCATCACCGAAATTTCAAGCGGCTGAGTGTCCTTTTTGAAAGAGAAAAGAGCATGGGTCGGCGATGGGCGGATTTTCCGCGGCGCTCTTCAGCAAGGGGTGGATGGCAGTGAACGATACGTCCTGGACGCAACAAACCTCGGAAAGTTCAGTGGAATTTATATCTATAATTCATATGCTTGAGCATCGTGCTCGAGATATGGCGGATGATGTGGCCATGCGCTTCTTTCATGATGATGCGGTCGCCGCGGCGCAGGCAAAACCGGATTGCTGGACCTGGCGCATGCTTCGTGATCGGGCGCGGCTTGTCGGTCGCGAGATTGCGCAGACAGGGCTTGTCATCCCCGGCGCACGTATTCTTGTGGTCTATCCGCCGGGCCTTAACTTCATCGCCACCTTCCTTGGATGTCTCTACGCAGGCACTGTTCCCGTGCCCGTTCCGGCCCCGCGGCGTGCTGACGGAATCAATCGCTGGCTGCATATTGCGCGGGATGCTGGGATCTCCGGAATTCTCTGTGCCGACGACCTTCTGGACGGGCTTCGCCCCCTTCAACGGGCAGTCGGACATGGCTTTGCGCTCGCCCCTAAAGCAGCCGATCCGGCGCGCCCGGTCGTCTTTGAAGATGACGGCAGGCCATTCCATGCGCCGGAGGCAAAGCATGTCGCTTTCTTGCAATATACGTCGGGTTCGACGAGCGATCCGAAGGGGGTCATGGTCACGCATGGCAACCTGATGGCCAATCTGCGGCAGATCAGCACTGCCTTCGAATACGGCCCATCCGACATATCCGCCTGCTGGCTGCCGCACTATCACGATATGGGGCTGATCGACGGCATTCTGTCGCCGGTGTTCAACGGCTTTCCAGTGGCGCTGATGGCACCTGCCTCGTTCCTGCGTCGGCCTCTGCGCTTTCTGGAGCTGGCAAGCCATGTGCGCGCCACCGTTATAGGTGGGCCGAATTTTTCCTACGAGCACTGCGTCGATAAATATGCGCCGGAGGCTGCCGCCGGACTTGATCTTTCCACCGTCCGCATCGCCTATAACGGGGCCGAACCGATCCGCCCGAAAACGCTGGAGCGCTTCACCGCCGCCTTTGCGCCCCACGGTTTCCGTGGCAAGGCCTTTTATTGTTGCTACGGGCAGGCAGAAGCCACGCTGTTCCAGACGGGCAACAGTCCCGACGATCCACCGCTGATCCTGTCCGTCAGCCGCAAGGCGCTTGTCGAAACCGGGGCTGCGGTCGAAGCGGATGATGGCGACGAGCATGATAAGCTCGCCCTTGCCGCCTGCGGCCGCCCTGCCGAGGGGCTTGACCTTGCGCTTGTCGATCCCGAGGCGGGCCTGCGTGTGGATGATGGCACGGTCGGCGAGATCTGGATCCGGGGTCCGAACGTGACGCCCGGCTATTGGGGCCGCGCTAAGCTGAACGCAGAGACCTTTGATCAGGTGCTGGATGGATCGCGTGGTTGGCGCCGGACCGGCGATCTGGGTTTTCGCCGTGACGGGCAGCTCTACATCACTGGTCGGCTGAAAGATCTGGTGATCATCCGTGGGCAGAACCATCACCCGGAAGATATTGAGCAATCCGTTTTCTCCAGCCATCCGGCGCTTGCACAAGGCCGGGCAGGGGTCTTTGCCATCGAGGTCGATGGCGAGGAGCAATTGGGCGTGGTCTGTGAGCTGACCCGCGAGGGCCTGCGTGATCTTGATGGTGATGATGTCATCCGTGCCGTTCGCGGTGCCGTCTCGCGCAATCACAATGTCAGGGCCGCCGTCATCGCGCTGCTGCGGCCGAGCAGCCTGCCACGCACGCCGAGCGGAAAAGTCCGCCGCTTCGCTTGCCGACAGGGTATCGCAACGGGTGATCTGCGCATCGTTGCCCGCTGGGATGCAAAGCCGCAGAGCGTGCTCAATGCCCCGGCAATTGCCGAGCAACGAAGCTGGCGTGACCAGCTTTTGCAATCGCCGAAAACGCTGCGCAAGGAAGCACTCCGGCATCTGCTGCGGCAGGAAGTGGCTATGCTTGCCCGGCTGGGAGAAGGGGATTTGCCCGGAAATTCCGCTGGCTTCTTCGATCTTGGTCTCGACTCTGTGGCGCTCGTCAATATCGGCGCGACGGTTGAGCGGGAACTCGGCGTGCCGGTTCGGCCAACACTGATTTTCGAACATCCCACCATCTTGGCCCTTTCGGACCATCTCTACGGCCTCATCGAAGACGATCAATCGGAGACAGTGCCTCTTCAGGACGTAAAGCTCCGGAGCAATGGGCCTGTGGCTCAGAACCCGACCCCGTTAGCATCTGCGTCTGCCTCTGTCGCCAGCTCCACGATTACCTCGGAACTTGCTGCCCTGAAGGCATTGCTTCGCTGAGCACAGCATCCGCAATTTGAACGAGAGAAACCCTATGACTGACGTTGAAAACCCGACCCCCGACAGCATAGACCAGAATGAGGTCCTCTCGATTCTGAGGGATGCGCGTGCGCGTCTGGAGGCGGCGCAAAGGGAGAAGGACGAGCGCGTGGCAATTGTCGGCATGGCCGGGCGCTTTCCCGGAGCCGATGATATCGACGCGTTCTGGGGCCTTTTGAAGCAAGGTCAAAGCGGCCTTCGCTCTGTCACGGATCACGAATTGCAAGAGGCTGGCGTCGATCCCAAGATGGCGGCCCGGCCGGATTATGTCCGCGTCTGGGGTGGCTTCGATGATCCAACGGCTTTCGATGCCGGTTTCTTCGGCTACTCGCCGCGCGATGCGGAGTTGCTTGATCCACAACATCGTGTCTTTCTCGAATGCGCAGCGAATGCTCTCGACCATGCGGGCTATAACAGTGCCACCTATGCCGGCCGTATCGGCGTCTATGCCGGTGGCGGGCTCAACTATCATTTCAGCCAGATACAGGCCAATCCGCAGCTCAGGGAGGCAACGGACCCGATCCATGCGGGCCTTGGCAATGTGCTTGGCATGATTGCTTCGCGTGTCGCCTATCACCTTGATCTCACCGGGCCAACCGTAGGCGTTCAGGCGACTTGTGCCACGGCGCTCGTGGCACTTCATCTCGCGGCGCGCGGCCTGTTAGCGCGCGAGGCGGATATGGCGCTGGCCGGTGCCGTCGCCATCGGCCAACCGCGCCCGGAAGGCTATCTCTACAAGAGCGAAGGCATCGCCTCCCCGGACGGGGCATGCCGTCCGTTTGACGCCAATGCCAAGGGCACCGTGTTCACCAATGGCGTCGGCGTCCTCGTTCTCAAACGGCTGAGCGACGCGATTGCTGACGGCGATACGATTCATGCTGTTCTCAGCGGATCGGCCATCGGCAATGACGGTTCCGCCAAGGTCGGGCTGACGGCACCCAGCGTTGCCGGGCAAACGGCGGTGCTTCAGGCAGCCCTTGCCGACGCCCGCCTTGAAGCCTCTGAGGTGGACTATGTCGAAGCACATGGAACCGCCACGGCTCTTGGCGATCCCATCGAAATCCGCGCCCTGTCCAGTGTGTATGGCGATGCGCTGAAACAGCAGGGCCGCCGCTGCGGTCTTGGTTCTGTGAAGGGCAATCTCGGACATATGGATGTGGCCGCCGGGATGGGAGGGCTGATCAAGACCATTCTTGCGCTGAAGCACCAGATCCTGCCCGCCAGCATCAATTTTACCAGCCCGAATCCGGCCCTTGATCTGGCGTCAAGCCTTTTCGACATCGTTGCGGAGCAGCGGGCATGGCCGGTGACAAAGCTGCGCAAGCGTCGCGCGGCCATAAGCGCCTTTGGCATGGGCGGTATGAACGCGCATGTGATCATTGAGGAGCCTCCGGTTCGGGACCGCGAAGTGGACACCACTGGGCCTTATCTTTTGCCACTCTCGGCCAAGACGCCGGAAGCGCTGGCGGCGATGCGAAGCACTCTCGCCGATCATCTTGGCACCGATGATGGCGCACAGCTTGCCGATATTGCCTATACCCTCCGGCAGGGCCGCCGAAAGATGGAGCATCGCTTTGTCGCGCTCGCAAAAGAGCGAGACGACGCTGCGCATATCATCCGCAACGGTGAAGGCCCCGATTGTGTCGCGGGTGAGCCGCTGGCGGGCGATGCAAGTTTGATCCTGCTGTTTCCCGGACAGGGCGCACAATATCCGGGAATGGCGCGGGCGCTGTACGAGACGGATGCCACGTTCCGCACCGCCTTCGATGCCTGCCTGCGCTTGATGCCGACCGAACTTGACCTCGCGGCCATCATCTTTGGCGATGGCACAACGACAGAGCAACTTTCCCGCACAGAGGTAACGCAGCCAGCGCTTTTCGCAGTCGAATACGCGCTGGCGCAGATGTGGCTTGCCAAGGGCATCAAGCCACGGGCCATGGTCGGTCACAGTCTCGGGGAATATGTTGCGGCCTGCCTTGCCGGGGTCTTCTCGCTGCAAGACGCGGTGAAGCTGGTTGTTGCCCGTGGGCGGCTGATGCAGGCCTGCCCTCCCGGTGGCATGCTCTCCGTTATGCTCTCGGAGCAGGAGGCGCGCGCTTCGCTTTCGCCATACGTGGAACTTGCCGCCGTCAACGGTCCGCGCAGCACGGTTCTGGCGGGCACGGCAGAGGCGATTGCAGAACTCGCGGAGCGGTTTGATCGCAGCGGTATTGGCAGGCATGAGCTTAAAACCTCCCACGCCTTTCACAGCTTCATGATGGAGCCTGCGCTTGAAGCGTTTGCGCAGGTGCTTGCTACGGTGACGCTCAACCCGCCGCAGATTGACATTGTTTCGAACCTGACGGGCAATTGGCTGACGGCACAGGAGGCAACCGACCCAGCCTATTGGGTGGCCCATCTGCGCCAAACCGTTCTGTTTGGCCCCTGCCTTGCGCGGGCGCTTGAATTGCCAGCCCCGTTTCTTCTCGAAGTTGGGCCCGGCTCGACACTGACCCGGCTTGCTCGCCAACAAGGAAAAGCGCTGCTTCGCGTTGCCACCTCGCTGCCCGATGCGAAGGCACCGCAGGATGCCTGCGACCACGCGCTGCTGGCGTTGGCGGAGCTTTGGATCGCGGGCATCGATGTCGAGCTTGTTGCCGAAAAAGAGGCAGGCCCGCGTCACCGCGTGCCACTTCCAACTTACCCTTTCCAGCGCAGTTCCTACGCGATTGCGCGGATTGCGCCAACCGAATCCATGCCCGACGAAGCCGCCCGGCGCACGTCGATAGAGGACTGGTTCAACCAGCCGGTCTGGCAACGTGCGCCGTTTGAGCATCTCACAACGAGCGGTCACGAGCATTGGCTGATCTTTGGTGGCGACGAGACTGTTGCCGCGATCGGTCCGGTTTCGGATCAGATCAAGGTCACACGGATACGGACTGGCATAGCCTATGAGAATGCCGGGGGGGCGTATCACATCGACCCCGCTGAGCCGCAGCACTACAGCGCAGTTCTTGCCGATCTTGCCGCCAACGGTGCGACACCAACCCAGATCGTCAATGGCTTCTCCCTTGACGCCAACGCTGCCCCGGACACAGCTTTCACCAGCACATTTGCGCTTGCGAAAGCCCTGATCGCCAGTGAGAGCCGCCCGCCGCTTCTGACTGTTCTGGCATGCGGCCTGCATGGTGTGACCGGCGCGGAGGTTGTTGATGCGCAGGCGGCAAAGGTGCTTGGCATGCTTCGCGTCCTGCCGCAGGAAATTCCCGGCATTTCCTGCCGAAGCATCGATCTTCCATCGGCAGAAGGTGCCATTGTTCCCGGCCTCGCTGAGGCGCTATCACGCCCTTGGCGTGACGACAGGACCGTGATGGCGCTGCGCAATGGCTATTGCTGGGTCGAGAGCCATGTGCCGACGCCCTTGCCGGAGCCAGCCGATGTTCCGGCTCTCACGACGGGGGCCACTTACCTCATCGTAGGCGATCTCCTCGACGGTCTCGCCCTCGTTTATGCTAGGGCGCTCGTTCAAACATTGGGCGCGAAGGTTGTCCTTGTCGGACCAAGCGGGCTTCCGAATCCTGCGGATTGGGAACACTGGCTTGCATCGCACGGGCCGAAGCATCCGATGAGCGTGTTGATCCGGGCTTTGCGCGGCATTGGCACACCGGGGGATGACTACTTGCTGTTCAGCGGAGATCTCGCTGACCCCGCTTGGCTTGCTGCATGCCTCAATTCGCTTGGCGCACCGTTTGGCCCAATCCGTGGGGTTTTCCAGACGGCGGCTATGGGCGAGGTTTATCACTGCCCGCTCACAGAGGCGACAGCGGAGCGCAGTGCTGCACTGTTTGCAACCAAGGTTGATGGCCTAGACGCTCTGTCAGCGGCGTTTGCCGATCACACCCCCGATTTCGTCCTCGTTCAGTCCTCCCTCTCAACGCTGGTCGGCGGCGCGGGTCTTGCTGCCTATGCGGGTGCCAACAGCTTTCTTGATGGCTTCGTTGATGCACGGCGCGGCGCACAGCGTCCGGTCTGGCAGGCAATCGCCTGGGATACATGCCTTCCTTTCGGCACCACGCGAGAGGAGGCAACAGGCTTTCTTAACGACGCGATTGACGCCGACGAGGTTTGGCGGGCGACCCGGGCGGTTCTCGCCCATCCACAGGTCTCGCGGCTCGCGGTGACGCCGGTTGATCTGCGCCATCGCATGGCCGCAGCCCGCCAAGAACCGAGAGCCGGTGTGGCCGTGGATCAGAAGGAAAACACCGGGCGCGAGCGTGTGCAGGCAGCGTTCATAGCCCCGCGCGATCCCATCGAGACCGATGTGGCGGCTGTTATCGGGGAACTCCTTGGCATTTCGCGTGTCGGAATCGATGACAATTTCTTCGAGCTTGGCGGGCATTCCCTGCTTGCCGTGCAGGTCGTGACGCGGTTGCGCAAGCAATTCTCAATCGAGCTGCCCATGCGCGCCCTGCTGTTTGATGCACCGACCGTAGGCGGCATCGCGGCCGTCATCCGTGAGCGCCTCGAGGCAGCACGGAAAGAACAGGCAGAGCTTGCCGCCCTCTTGGACGACATTGAGGCAGGGGCGCTCCGCAAGGAAGCCTGACTGTCACCGCCTTCCATCAGTAATACGTAAAGGAACGACGACGATGAAATTCAGCCTCTTCTATTTCGATGGTGATGGCTCTGCTACGAACGGTGATAGCTATCGGCTGCTGATGGACAGCGCACGGTTTGCCGATGACAATGGCCTGAGCGCGCTCTGGGTGCCGGAGCGCCATTTCCATGCCTTCGGCGGCCTCTATCCCAATCCGTCGATGATCCATGCCGCACTGGCCATGGTGACGAAGCGGGTGCAATTGCGCTCCGGCAGCATTGTTCTGCCGCTCCATCATCCCGTGCGCGTTGCGGAAGAAATTGCCGTTGTGGACAATCTCTCGCAAGGCCGTGTGGGTGTGGCGATAGCATCCGGCTGGACGCGCAACGAATTTGTGCTGTCGCGCGAACCGCACGGCAGCCGCCGCAGCTTGATGTGGCGGAGCTTTGATCAGGTTACCAAGCTGCTTGCTGGCGAGACGCTGACCTTTGAAGATGCGGAAGGCAATGCCGTCGAGGCAAAGACGCTGCCGCGCCCGGTGCAGCCGCGCGTGCCTTTCTGGGTGGCGTGCCAGTCCATGGAGACCTTTGTGGAAGCGGGCCGTCGCGGCATCAATGTGCTGACGGCATTGCTTGGTGAGACATTGGAAAGCCTGACGCCCAAGATCGCCGCCTACCGCCGGTCGCTGGAAAAGAACGGTTTTGATCCGGCTGCGGGCACCGTCACCATTATGGTGCACACCTATCTCGGCGGCGATGTCGAGACCGTGAAGGCCAATGTAAAGGGCCCCTTCAGCGATTATCTCAGAACCCATTATCATTTGCTTGAGGGGCTGGCCCGCAGCATGGGTCTTGATATCGCGCTCGAGAATTTCAGCCGGGACGATCTCGACAGCCTGATCGAGTTCGGAGTTGAGGGCTTCATCAAGGGGCGCTCTCTCATCGGCACGCCGGAAAGCACTGCAGAGACCGTGGAGGCGCTGGCTGCGGCGGGCATCGATGAAATCGCCTGCCTGATCGACTTCGTGCAGGATTACGATCTCGTCATGGGCGGTCTGCCGCATCTCGCGCGGCTTGCGCGCCAGCATGCGCCGCAGCCGACAATCGCGCAAGCCGTATAGGGAGACTGCCCGTGAACTCTGTCGATCCGATTCTGGCGCTGCGCGCCCGCGTTGCGGCGCTCAGTCTTGCGGAACGCGAGGCTTTCCGCCGCCAGCTCGAAGCCCGTGGGATCGCCTGGGAACGGGTGGCACCGGAAGAGACGCCACAAGAGACGCCAAGGGTGTCAACGCGCACCGGGCGCCTGCCGTTGACACCCGGCCAGAAGCATTTCTGGCTCCAGCAGAGCCTCTATCCCGAGAGTTCTGCTTATCACGTTGCCTATCGCTGGCGGTTTGAGGGGCCGCTTGATCGCGCAGCGCTGGAGCGGAGCCTTGCAACGATTGTCTCCCGGCATGCGCCGCTCAGAACCGCCTTTCCGGTGGAGGCAGGCGAGCCGTGGCAGGAGGTTGATCCGAACCACGCTTTTGCCATGGGCCTTACCGATCTGGAGGCGACAGGCGAAGATGGAGAGGCGCTGGCGCTGGCTGTTGCGACTGACCCTTTCGATCTCTCAAAGGCACCGCTGATCCGGGCGCATCTCTTGCGGCAGAATGAGAGCGAACACCTGCTGGCGATCACCCTTCATCACATTGTCGCGGATGGCTGGTCACGCGGTGTGCTGATGCGCGAGCTGACGGCCTGCTACCGCGCCTATCGTATGGGTACCGCGCCCGCGCTTTCGCCCATCACCCGCGATTTTGGTGATCTGGTTCTTGATCAACACGCATGGCTTCGAAGCCAAGACTGCGAACGAGCCCGCGACTACTGGAAGCAAACCCTCGCCGATCTCAAGCCGCTGGAATTGCCAAGCGACCGATCCCGCAGCAGCAGCGTTGACATGACGGCGGCCACCGTGACACGGGTTATTCCCGTCTCGGTGTCCTCGCAGGTCGCCTCGCTTGCCAGCCAGCTTGGAACAACGCCTTTTGTGGTGATGGCTGCGGCCTTCTCGCTGCTGCTTCATCGCTACAGTGGCGAGCGCGACCTGTCGGTCTGCGTGCCCGTCGCCGGACGGAACGATCCGGATGCCGCAGGGCTGATTGGTCTGTTTACCAACACGCTGGTGCTGCGCGCGCAACTTGACCCGCGCATGACGTTTTCGCAGTGGGTCGGGGCGGTGCAGGAGCGCTTCTCGGACGCGCTCGACCATCAGGCATTTCCCTTTCCGCTGATTGCTGAGGCACTTGGCATGAGCCGCGACCAACGGCAGAACCCGCTCTCGCAGGTTATGTTCCAATTGCAGTCGCAAGACTACCGCGCACAGAATGCCGAGCAGATCGACTTCGGCATCGACGGTCTCAAGGTTCGCCAACAGCCAGCACGGTTGAGTGAAACAAAGGTCGATCTCAGCTGGTATGTGATGGAGCGGGAATCCGGCTATCTGCTGAACATCGAATATCGCGTGGCGATCTTTGATTCATGGCGGATCGAGCGCATGGCCGCCCATTTCGAGGTTTTGCTCGGCTCTATCCTGCAATCTCCCAATGCTTTGCTGCCAAGGCTCGCCTATCTATCAAAGGAAGAGCATGCCGCCGTGGTTGCGCTTGGAACGCCAACCGCGCGGCCCGTGCCTGACATCACCATGCACGAGGCAATCGCACACGTCGCCCGGCACCAACCCGATGCGATTGCACTTGAAAGTCAGGGCCGCCGTTGGACCTATGGCGAACTACAGACAGATGTGGACGCGCTTGCCGCCACGCTTGTCAGCCTTTCGGTTCACCCCGGCGATAGGGTCGCCGTTTCGCTGCCGGGCAGGGGGCAATCCGTCATCGCCTTCCTTGCCATTCTGAAAGCGGGTGCTGTCTATGTTCCGCTCGATCCCGATCATCCGGCGGACCGGGTTGCCTATGTGCTTGAAGATTCCGGTGTCAGTCTGGTCTTGACGGACAGGGCAGACCTCTATCCGGCCCATCGCTCCCTTGATCCGACCCGCCCAATGCCGATGAGCGAGACCCCTGCCGCGCTGCCCCCCTCTGATCCCGCGCGCATCGCCTATCTTCTCTACACCAGCGGCAGTACGGGCCGACCGAACGGCGTGCCGATTGGCCATGCAAGCCTGCTCAATCATCTGCGCTCCATGGCCGTCTCGCCGGGGCTTGCACCCGGTGATCGGCTTTTGGCAATCACCACGCCCACCTTCGACATTTCCATTCTGGAAATGCTTCTGCCGCTCAGCGTCGGCGCGACCACCGTGCTCTACGGCCAAGACCTGTTGCTTGCGCCACAGCGGCTCGCCGACGTGCTTGTGACGGATCGTATCTCGCATTTGCAGGCAACGCCCGCCTATTGGCGCATGTTGATCGACAGCGGCTGGGAGGGATTGCCGCATCTCATCGCCCTTTGCGGCGGCGAGGCGCTGGATGCGCCGCTTGCCCGCAAGCTGATCGACCGCACGAAAGAGCTGTGGAACGTCTATGGGCCAACGGAGGCGACAATCTGGGCAAGCGCGCTGAAGGTCACCCACGCCCACGCGGAAAGCGGCAAGGTCCCGGTTGGTGGCCTCCTCGACAATACCCACCTCCACGTTCTCGACGCCTATATGCAGCCCCTGCCGCGCGGCATTGGCGGCGAACTCTACATCGGCGGGCCGTGCCTCAGCCCCGGTTACTGGAACCGCCCGGCTCTCACAGCCGCGCGTTTTGTGCCGAACCCGTTCTACGATGAGAACAGCCCTGCGCTTAGGCTCTATCGCACAGGCGATGCGGTTGTTCGTCTGGCAAATAGTGAAATCGAATTTATCGGCCGCACGGATTTTCAGGTTAAGCTGCGGGGCTATCGCATCGAGATTGGTGAGATCGAGGACAAGCTGCTGCGCGAGAGCGTCGTTGAGCAGGCCATCGTCACGCTCGACGCGGAAAACGAGCGGCTGATTGCCTATGTGCTCGTTCGCGATTGGCCGACGACGAACGATGGTGAGATTGAGCGTAAGCTTCGCCAATCACTGTCTGCGCAATTGCCGCGCTACATGGTGCCGACCGCCTTTGTGATGATGGATGAATTTCCTCTCAACCCGAACGGTAAGGTGGATCGCAAACAGCTTCCGATCCCCCAACTTTCCACAATGCGTGCGGAGCTGGTTCCAGCCCGCAATGCCATTGAGGCGACGCTGCTGGAGATATGGAAGGCCGTGCTGCGGCGCGAGGATTTTGGCATCGAGGATAATTTCTTCGATCTCGGCGGTGACTCCATTATCGGCGTCCAGATCGTCGCGAAGGCGCAAGCCAAGGGGCTGAAGCTCGAACCGACCCAGATTTTCGAGTTGCAGACAATCGCGGCACAGGCGGACGCCGCCGTTGCCGAAGACGCGATTCAGATAATCGAGGTTGCCGAAAGCGGCTCCAGCTTCGAGATGACGCCAGTGCAGGCGGGCATGCTGTTCCACAGTCTGATGGCCCCAGCCTCAGGCACCTATATCGAGCAATGCTGGTGCGTGCTGGAAGGCCCGCTGGATGCCGATGCCTTCAAATCGGCGTGGGGAAGGGTGATCGCCCGCCACGAGGTCTTGCGCGGTGCCTGCCGCTGGACGGATGTCGAGCGGCCCATCATGGTCATTGCCGAGAATGTTGTGCCCGAATGGCGCGAAGCGGACTGGTCGGGCGACGATGCGGCAGGGCAGGAGACAGCCTTTGCGGCATGGTTGGAGGCGGATCGCCGTCGTGGCTTTACGCTGGATGCTGCACTCCTTTTGCGGTTTGCGCTGATCCGGCTCGGTCCCGGGCGCCATCGCTTCGTCTGGAGTTTCCACCACCTGTTGATGGACGGCTGGTGCGGCTCGCTGCTTGTCGGCGAAATGTTGAAGGCTTATGCAGGCGAAAGCCTGCCAGCGCCTCCCCCGTCTTATCGCCAATACGTCGCGTGGCGCGACAGGCAGGATATCACCGCTGCGCAAGCCTATTGGTCGCACGCTCTTGCCGATCTTCCGCAAGGCGGATTTTTGGGTGAGACAAAAATTGGCGAGGCGGCACAAGAGGCCATTGTCGAGATCCGGCGCAGCCTTGATGCCAGTCTCGCCACGCGGCTGACCATGATGGCGCGGCGGGAGCGGCTGACACTGGCGACCGTGTTACAGGGGGCCTGGGCGCTGCTTCTGTCACGGTATGGGGCCGAGGACGATGTGATCTTCGGAACGGTTTTGTCGGGCCGCCCGCCTGACCTGCCAGATGCAGACCGAATGATTGGTCTGTTCCTCAACACGGTGCCGTTCCGCGCCCGCACGCGACCGGAGGAGACGGTGGCCGAATGGCTTCAGGGCCTCCAGTCTGCGCATCGCCAGCGGGAAAAGCACGGGCATGCAGCGCTTGCCGATATTCAACGCTGGGCTGGCAAGACCGCCGATCAACCGCTTTTTGACACATTGCTTATCATCGAGAACCTGCCACTTTCGATGCAGGCGGCCTTTGCGGAAGGAACGCACACGCTCACCCTCAGCGATCCCGGCAGCTATGAGCGCACGCATTATCCGCTGTCGCTCCGGGTCTTTCCCGGTGCCGAGATAGAGATTGCGCTTGCCGCGGACCCATCCCGTCTGTCGTCCACCGGAGCTGATCGTCTGCTGCGCCATTACGAGACTTTGCTCTCATCCATCGTTGATGATCCGCAAGCCTGCCTTGGCACAATCGAGATGCTTAACCCCGAGGAGCGAGAAATCCTGCTCCAGACTGGCCGAGGTTCGCAGACACAGCCAAGTGTGGCGGTCCACGACCAGATCATCGCGCGGGCGCAAAGCAAACCGGGTAAAGCCGCCGTCGTTCAGGTGGGTGAGGGCCGCGATAGCACCATGTCCTACGGCGATCTCGTCGGTTATGCGGACGCTCTTGCCCTTCGCCTTTACCAGCACAGCATTGGCCGGGGCGCGGTCGTTGCGGTCTATCAGCGGCGTGGAAGTGCATTGCTGCCTTCACTGCTGGCCGTCATGCGGTCGGGTGCTGCCTATCTGCCTGTTGATCCCGACTATCCGGCAGAGCGCATTGCCTACATGCTGGCCGATTCTGGTGCGGCGCTGGTCCTGACGGATCTTGGGGACAGTGAGCGGGCGGTCATACCGCAAGGTGTTCCGGTGATGGACCCGACCCAGACATTCGGTTGTGCGTCGGTATCCTTCGAACCTGCTGCGGTTCAGGCCGATGATCTCGCCTACATTCTTTATACCAGCGGCAGTACCGGCCAGCCCAAGGGCGTGGCAATCACCCATGGTGCGCTTGCCAATTTCATCGAGTCCATGGCCGAAAGGCCGGGGATTGGCGAGGACGACCGACTGCTGGCGCTGACCACGATTGGCTTCGATATTGCGGGGCTGGAATTGTTCGCCCCCCTTTCGCAAGGCGCAACAGTGCTGCTTGCAGACAGCACTATTGCCCGCGACGGTCGGCGTCTTGCCGCGCTGGTTGATCGTGTGCAGCCGAGCGTTATGCAGGCGACGCCCGCCGGGTGGCGCATGCTGATCGAGGCGGGGTGGCCCAGTGACAAGAGGCATGGCAAGGGGCTTCGTATGTTGTGCGGCGGCGAGGCGCTGGACAGCCTTCTTGCGGCCGAGTTGCTGGATCGGGGCGATTGCCTGTGGAATCTTTACGGTCCAACCGAGACAACCATCTGGTCTGCGGCCACTGAGGTGCGGCGTGAAGACCTCAACGGTCACAGTGTCACGGTTGCTGGCCCCATTCAGAATACCCAGCTTTATGTTCTCGACCGGCGCGGGGAACCCGTACCACCCGGCACGCCGGGAGAATTGCACATCGGTGGTGCGGGATTGAGCCCGGGCTATTGGGGCAAACCCGGCCTGACGGCAGACAGGTTCATCCCCAACCCTTTCCGGCGTGGTCCGCAGGACGGCTACCATCTGTACCGCACTGGCGACCTCGTGCGCTTGGCGGAGAATGGCACGCTCGATTTTCTCGGACGGATCGACAATCAGGTGAAGCTGCGTGGCTACCGAATCGAACTCGGCGAGGTCGAGGCAAGGCTTGCGGCCCATCCTCGCGTTGCCGAAGCGGCAGTGCTTGTTGAGGATGGCGGTGCTGGCAAGCAGCTTGTCGCCTATCTGCGTTGGCGAGAGCCATTTGTCGGCGATGCAAGCGCGGAGCTTGGACCCCATATGGCCGATAGCCTGCCGCTCTACATGCTGCCATCGGCCTATGTCGCGGTTGATGCCTTCCCGCTGACGCCAAACGGCAAGGTTGATCGCCGCGCACTTCCGGCCTGCCGGCCAAAACCGGCACAGCGGCAAACGCACCTGCCGATCTCCGGCGAACCTACGGCTACGCTTGCCACAATCTGGCGAGAGGCGCTTAAACTCGACCACATCAATCCGGGTGACAATTTCTTCGAATGCGGCGGCCATTCGCTGCTTGTTGTCTCTTTGCAGGGTGTAATCGGCAAGCGTTTTGGAATATCGATTGATATTACGGCCTTTTTCCAGTTTCCGACGCTGGAAACAATGGCCGCCCATATCGCGCAGCTCCAAGCCGGTCGTGAAGGCGAATGGTCTGGAGATGATCGAACCCTCTTGCGCCAGACGGGCCGCGATCGCCTTGCCGGCCGCCGTGGCCTGCGGGCCGAACGCACAGGTGCCTGACGCATGCAGACAGTTGAAACCCTTGGCGATGCGGACGCGCCGCGCCGCCCGCCATCGGCGCGAACGACAAAGTCGCTTTTCCGGCTTAGCCTGCCGATGTTCGTGCATTCGCTGCTGACCTTTCTGGTCATGCTGTCGGAAATGCTGATCGTCAGTGCCTATTCCGCCGATGCAGCGGCAGCCGTGGCGATTGTGCGGCAGGTGCTTCAGGTCGTTTTCGAGATTTCGAGCATGGTCGGGATCGGCGCGGTCATCCTGATATCGCACAGTCTCGGGCGCGGTGACGAGGAGGGTGCGCGGCAGATTGCAACGCTTGCGGTCTTCACCAATACGCTCCTTGGCCTTTTGGTCGGCGGTTTGCTGTTTCTGGGTGGACCGGTGATCTTGCGGATTCTCGATGTCCCGGCATCAATCGTTGACGATGCAAGCCTTTATCTTTCCGTCGCCGCCGCTGCCATGGTCTTCAATGCGCTTGCCACGGCTGCGATTGCCTGCCTGAGGGCTTTCGGCAGCAGCCGGGTGATCGTGATAACCGGCTTGCTCCTGTCGGCAATTTACATTGGGGCGACCTATGTTCTTGTGCTTGGTGTCGGGCCGATTCCCCCGCTTGGGGTGACAGGTGCGGCCTATGCAACACTCGGCTCAAGGATTGCAATGGCGCTGATGTTTGGCCTTGCCGTTTATTGGACGCTCGGTCTTCGTTTCGTGGCTGGGCCGATCAGGGCGCGGCTCTCGCTCGTGCGGCGGATGCTCGTCCTCGCCTTTCCGAGTGTTTCGGACTATATCGGCTACGGTTTTTACCAGCTTGTCCTGCTCGGTTTCGTGGCGGGGTTCGGCGTCTCAAGTGTCTTGAGCCGCACCTATGTCATGCTGGCCATGACGTTCCTCATTCTTGTCGTCATGGCTGTGAGCCAAGGCAACGAGGTACTCGTCGGCTATCGCTGGGGCGAAGGCCGACGGCAGGACGCCTATCGTCAGGCGTTGCGCTCCAGCTTTGCGGCGACCTTGGTCACGACGACAATCGCGCTGCTGTTCTGGCTCTTGTCCGATCAATATCTCGGATTGTTCGGACAGGGCGGTGAAGTTCTGGCGCTTTCCACCTACCTGCTGCTGCTGACGATCTTGATCCAGCCCGGCTTCGCCTTCAATACAGTGTTGCTGCATTCGCTCAGGGCTGTCGGCGATGTCAGGGTTCCGGTCCTCGTCAGTATCGGGTTGACTTGGGGGCTTGGCCTGCCGCTGGCCTGGCTGTTTTGCGTGGAGGCGGGTTATGGGGTGGAAGGTGTCTGGTACGCGCTGATCATCGAAGAGACACTCAAGGCCGGTTTCATGCTTTCGCGCTGGCACGGTCGGGGATGGATGCGCAATGCCATTGCCTGATATTGTTTTGCACAATGAAGCCCATGGTCACCATCAGCCAAATATGCGACTATGGCTGAACGAGCAACTCCCTTGATTGTGTCATCCATGCGCCTGAAGCGGCAATCCGAAATTGCGATCGGTATATTGACAGCCTGCGCGAAAAGTCCATCGACGAAATACCCAGCCCAGCATCTGGCGCAAGAGGTCGGCGCGACGAGGGATCATGCCTATCAAGTCGTCGCTCTTCTGGTCCGCAACGGCTTTCTCAACAGCGATCGCGGGCCAGGCGGTGGTCTGCGCCTTGCGCGTGATCCCAACGACATCAAGCTCGCCGACGTGCTGCGGATCACCCAGCCGGAACTGGACGGCAACGCGGAAGAACCGGAGCCCGGCACGCTCAACGGCCAACCCTTGCTTGACGGCATCGTTGCCGCGGCCTCGTCCTTTCTTGTCAGTTTGCTCGACCGTTTCACTGTCGCGGACCTCGTAGCATCGCCCGATAGCTCCGCTATCGCTTGTCTCGAGTGCAGCCTCGTGACCTCACGCCCTGTTCGCGAACGTCTGATGCTGTTGCCCGCGCCCCAGTTGTCCCCCGTGGACGACAGTCTGGAAGCAGACGCCTGATTGCCCTGAGGCAACGGATGGATGTCCGTGAACAGAACCGATACCGCATGATTCAAGACGCGAATAGGGCGTTCATGCCGCGTGGCATGTCCCGGATGGGCTGCCCGCGATGAGATCGGCGAGCGTGAACTTGTCAGCCATCCGCACGAAATTCACTGATGCGGCTTCAACGGCGAGCATGAATACGTTCTGCTGCCTATGGCTGCGGTGTTTATCACCTTGGAGAAGATCGGGTTGGGTGAGCCGCAGAATGGCACCCAGTGTGACGCTGGCTGGATTGATGGCGAGTATCACGCGGCCGTCTGGCTCGCGGTGCAACAGTTCATGCCGGAGCAACAGCAAGATGCTTTTGACGACCTCTCCGGTGGGGCCATTGTGCAATTCGGTCAGTTCCCGGAAGGCAAGCTTACGGCCGGGTCTGCACGCACAGGCCGTGAGGACCGCAAGGACGGTCATGGTTTCGCGTGTGAAATGCATCATCCCTCTCTCCCCAACACATTGCTTAAGCGACGTGCGTCTTGTGAAAACGCACAAACAACGCCGTAATTCCTTATATTCGCTGCATAATTTTCTCTGTGATCCAACTCTGGCTTGAGAAACTATGCAGGAGATCAAAGGTGCGCCTCAGGAGGCACCGCGTTCGCTTGCTGATGGATAGACGTGTCGCCGGTTCGGTTTGGGACCATAGCGTAAGATTTTTTTCGCCCGCGCGGGAGCTTTGTCGTTCAAGACGACGCTTCGATCCTTGTGAGATGCTTGTGACGGCAATGATGAATGCAAGCGCAGGCTTTAGGTCGATTCGATCAGGTTTGAAGAGCGCCTGCCGTTGTCACAGCCTGCCTCACAATGCTGGCATCACCGTTTATGACAAGATTCGTCAGTTCATCGAGGCGAGGCTGTTTTGGAACGCGGGAAAGGTCCGCGATCATTTTGTCAACGCTGCCTTTTTCAAGCAGATGCGCAACATCGGCCTCCTCTGCGGCTCTATCGTACAGCACCAGCACGGTTTTCGTCACCGCTCTGGCATCGCTGGTATCGCAAAGGAATGGGATGACAGTTTCATGGTGATGCATGGGCAGCGTCAAGATATGCGCGCCGATCAGTCGGCTGGCCTCGACACAGTCGCATTGATTGTCGGCCCCGACGATGCAGAAGGCCGTGAGATTGGGCGGCGGGTCTGCTGTTATCACCTGGGTTGACTGGCGCAGGTTTTCCGCCAGTTCTGGTGTCGTCTGCGCTCGCTCCATCAGCTTTTGGTAGGACACATATGGCACGTCATTTGGGTTATCCGAGAGCATGACAACCGGGCTGAAGGCAAGGACACGAACAGGTTTTTCGATCATGCGTGCGAGAAGCGTGCCGTGATACAGCGCCCCATGCCCTCCTTTGCTTCCACCAATCGTAATCACCAGATCGTATGGCGCACTGACATCTTTTATGAAATTCGCCAGAATATCTGGCGTGTTGGTGAAATAGGTGTCTTCCTTATCCGCGATGCTCAGGACGTCTGCCGGAAAATCGACAGACTTGAAATGATGCTTGGTCGAATGGGAGAACAGCACGACGAGAACGGCGGCGTTCCGCTTGCGCATTTCGATATCGTAACATCCAAGAGACATTTCTGGCGGCTTTCATTGTGTGCAGCAGGCGATCAAATGCAATCTTCTGCCGATGTTCGTATAAAGCCGCTCAGATCTTCGCAAGAGTAGACGTCAGTCACGTTCCCGAATACTCTATGCAGACCGTCAAAAATGGTCAGCATCAGCACCACAATTTCTGGCTGTTATCCGGTTGACAATACGGACGCCGATCCAGCTCTGTTGCAAACCTCTTGAACGGCAAAGGAGCATTCAACGATATGGGCCTGCCCACGGATGCCTTTTGTCAGGTTGAAAATCGTAGCCTGGCCTTTGCGTAACGCTCGCATGGCCTCTAACCCTTTGATCGTCACATAGGCCGTTTTCAACGTCTTGACCCCTCTCATACCAAGTCTCGAAGATGCTGACGCATTATCGAGACTTGGTATCAAACGTCAGGGCAGATGATCGGGCGATAATAGGCAGCTCCAGCCAAATCACAATATTTGCAATATTGCGCCATAACTGCGTCCAGCGACGGTCATTTATGAAACCCTTCCAAAACTCGCGACAGATCCATGAGCACTACATGAGATCCCACTAAAAAAAGGGGATTGCCTTAGGGCATGGTTAACAATTACATCTTATAATTGAGACCACACAGCATCCAGTTGAGATGTTCCTTCGCATGACGCGACATAAAATCACGTTTTAAGACTGAGTTTCGTAGTCGATCCCTTGAGCCTCAAGGAGCGAGAGGAATTCGTGCGCGTTTTCGTCAGTGATAACAGTGTCTTGGCTACCGCGTTTATCAAGCGGGTCATCGAAAGGGAAGCGGGCTTGGCCATAGGGGTCCAGTGCGCATTCCAGGTAGCTTTGATGACCTGCTTGGGCTTCAGCAGAAACCTGGCCGGTCTGTTCTTGACAGGGCGGTCGCCGTAGGGCGCCAACGACTTATCAGCGACAGTAACTCCCAAAACAGCTTCCGATAGAGGATATACGATGTCTTTCTACACTCAAATGAAGAAATCTTCCAAATCTCAGGCGGCTGTGGCTGAGATACAGCGCGTCAAAGTTAGTATCGCAGACGGAAAACTAGCCGCGCGTGCAAATCTCGATGCAGTTACTGGCGAGGCCAGAGAGATGCTGATTGCTGTCAACGAATTACTTGAGGCCAGTATGCAGCCGATGCAAAAGCTGGGGGCATCTATCGCTGACATGTCAGGTGAGCACGACAAGGGCGACATTGATATCAGGTTACCTTCAGAGGACTTCAAGGGCGACTTCGCTGTGATGGCCAAAGGCATTAACGACATGGTCGGCGGACATATCGCGGTCAAGAAAAAGGCCATGGCTTGCGTCAAGGAACTTGGGTTGGGCAATTTTGAAGCACCGCTCGAGCAGTTTCCCGGCAAGAAAGCTTTCATCAACGAGACAATCGAAACCTTGCGTACCAATCTCAAAGGCCTGATCTCTGAGATGAATACGATGTCGCTTGAGCACGATAAGGGCGACATTGACGTCTTCGTGCCGATTGAGAAATTCAAGGGCGACTTTGCCGTGATGGCCAAAGGCGTCAACGATATGGTCGCGGGCCACATTGCAGTTAAAAAGAAGGCCATGGCCTGCATCAAGGCGCTAGGTGAGGGCAATTTCGAAGCGTCGCTCGAGCAGTTCCCCGGCAAAAAAGCCTTCATCAATGAGACGATCGAAACCTTGCGCGCAAATCTGAAGGGTTTGATTTTTGAAATGAATACGATGTCGATCGAGCACGATAAAGGCGACATTGACATCTTCGTGCCGGTTGAGAAATTCAAGGGCGATTTTGCCGTGATGGCCAAGGGCGTCAACGATATGGTTAGCAGCCACATCACCGTCAAAAAGAAGGCCATGGCCTGCATCAAGGCGCTGGGTGAGGGCAATTTTGAAGCGCCGCTCGAGCAGTTCCCCGGCAAGAAAGCTTTCATCAATGAGACTATCGAGACGCTGCGTGGAAATTTACGGGCGATTACCACTGAACTTCAGCGCTTGATTGCCGCATCTACAGCCGGCAAGCTCTCTGAGCGGGGCGCGGCCGATCATTTCGTCGGGGATTTCGCCAAGCTGGTCTCGGGAATCAACGGCATGTTGGATTCTATCATTCTTCCGATCTCTGAGGGCAATCGCGTTCTTCGCCAGGTGAGTTTCGGTGATCTTACCCAACATGTGGACATCGAATGCGAAGGCGATCATGCGAGCATGAAGAATGCGATCAACAATATGGTCGACAACCTGCGCAACACAGCAACCATAGCCGACCAGATCGCCAGTGGCGACTTGACCGTCGAGCCGGAGCCACTTTCAGACAAGGACACGCTGGGAATAGCGCTTGTGTCGATGGTTGAGCGCCTTCGCGGGGTTGTTGCCGACGCATTAACCGCAAGTCAAAATGTTTCAGCGGGTTCGCAGCAGCTCTCCGCCGGGTCAGAGCAGCTTTCGGAAGGTGCGACCGAACAGGCTGCGGCGGCTGAAGAAGCCTCTGCATCCATGGAGGAAATGGCGGCCAATATCAAGCAGAACGCTGATAATGCTGCTCAAACCGAAAAGATCGCCCGCCAATCCTCGAAGGATGCTGAAGCTTCCGGCGAGGCCGTCAACCGGGCCGTTACCGCGATGCGCACGATTGCCGATAAAATTTCCATAGTGCAGGAAATCGCCCGTCAGACTGACCTTCTCGCTCTGAATGCCGCCGTGGAAGCAGCCCGTGCTGGAGAGCATGGCAAAGGCTTTGCCGTTGTTGCCTCTGAAGTGCGAAAGCTTGCCGAACGCAGCCAGTCAGCCGCCGCCGAAATCAGCGGTCTGTCTGGACAGACTGTGCAGGTTGCCACCGAAGCTGGTGGAATGCTGGCGCGTCTGGTTCCCGACATCCGTAAGACTGCCGAATTGGTCTCTGAAATCTCTGCGGCTTGCCGTGAGCAGGATATCGGTGCCTCGCAGATCAACGAGGCGATCCAGCAACTCGACAAGGTGACACAGCAGAATGCCGGCGCTTCGGAAGAAATGTCGGCAACCTCTGAAGAACTCGCAGCACAAGCCGAGGAGCTTCAGACCTCCATCGCCTTCTTTAAGGTCGACAATGCTGCTGACGTTAAAGTGCAAGCATCACGCAACCAGTCGACGAAGGCCCGGACGAAGAGCAATATCTCAACAAAACCGGCAGCCATGGCCCATATGTCCAAACCCGGCCACTCCGTTGCAGGTCAGCAGGCCCGCGTAAAAGGCTGGGTGCTCGATATGTCGATGGGTGGCCCCGATGCTGAGGATTCCGATTTTCAAGAAAGGGCATAACCACTAAGCGATGATAAGATAGAGGCCCACAGACGCTCGATTATGTCGCTGATTCCGGCATGAAGTTGGCCAGCATTCCGATCAAAGACTCGGAAAGGGATGGCGGCGATACCGTGGATTACAAAAAAGCGTCCCTGAGTATCCTCGATCCAGACCGTGCTCTCGCCGCCAAGCAAGAGCACGGTCTGGCTATTGGCTATTTGACGTAAGGGCAGGACCACGATAGGCATTATAGGAATTAGGAAAGGCGACCCTGCCAATGCAAAGCATTGCCTAATCCCACCAGCCAAGGAAATGTCGTATGATGTCGAATGAGAGCCTGCTTGTATTTCTTCTTGTTGGCGCCCTTGCTGGATGGCTTGCCGGTCTGGTGGTACGTGGTGGCGGCTTTGGTCTGATCGGAGATATCCTTGTCGGCATCATCGGCGCGTTCATCGCGGGATGGCTCTTCCCCCGCCTCGGTTTCAGCCTGGGTACGGGCATCGTCAGAGCGATTGTCAACGCTACGGTCGGGGCGATCCTCCTTCTGCTGCTCCTCAGGCTCGTGCGCCGGGCGTAAATCACGGACAGCCCAGGAGGCTTGGCCTGCAGCCGGTTTTCAGATGCCGCATTAAGCTAATCCCGTCTTGGGTTCAAAATCATTGGGACTGAGGAAGGTTGCCCCTTCGAAGTCAGTAATTGCCTGACTTTAATTGCAAGATCGTAACGAGATCGGGCTGATCTACAGCGCCCGTCGTGCCACCCGGTCTCCATTTTATCTCAAAAAATCACGGCTCTACGGGAGTGATCATAGAGGTCAACCTCCGACACTGCTCCAACATTCAGTGTTTCCATAAAACGAAACAATTCTCTAGATATGCATTTCAAACAGCGTGTCATGGCTTGCGACAACCATGTGCCCATCCAGATTAATCCAGCCGCGAAACATCCCGGCGGTATTATAAGGTGCTGTGATGGAGCCATCTGCACCAACCGCGACAAGCCCTGCTCCGATATGATGGGGGGCAAGATCGGTGAACACCACATGCTGGCAGGCATCTTCCAGATTTTCGCCCAAGTACTGCATGCGGCTGGCGATTTCGTGGCCCACGGCATGGCGGATGAAGAATTCACCCTTGCCGGTGCCGGAAACTGCCACGACGCCATCCCGCGCATAGGTTCCGGCACCAATCACGGCGGTGTCGCCAATGCGGCCTGAAGGCTTGTTGTTGAAGCCGCCTGTGGATGTTGCGGCGGCAAGGTGGCCGTGGCTGTCCAGTGCCACAGCGCCAACCGTGCCATGCTTTTCGGCCTCGCTGGCAAGGGCTGCCGTTCCGGCTTTGGCGTGTTCTTTCAACGATGCCAGTGCTTTGACCCGGCGCTCGGTGGTGAAATAGGATTGTTCCACCATCGGCAGGCCCGATTTTTGGGCAAAGGCATCGGCAGCACTTGCTCCCAGCATCACGGTCTCGCCGCTGTGCATCAGTTTGCGGGCGGCACGAATCGGGTTGCGGATCGTGCGTGCCATGGCAATGGCACCGGCCTCAAGGGTGGAACCATCCATGATAGAAGCATCGAGTTCGTGATCGCCATCGGTGTTCAGTGCTGCACCATGGCCCGCGTTGAAATGCTCCGAATCTTCCATCACCATCACGGCGGCTTCTACAGCGTCGAGAGCGGATGCGCCTTGTTGCAACAAGCTCCATCCGGCCTTTAATGCGCGTTTGAGGTCAGTGCGGGCGGCTTCCCATTCGCTTTCCGGCATGTCGGCCTTGTTCATCACGCCACAGCCGCCGTGAATCGCAATGGCAATGGGATTTGGTTTGATATCGCTCATGAATGCCTCGAAATGCTTTGAAAAATCGCCCGCTGTTAGCGCAGCATGGTGGACATGGCGGATAGGCTGTTGATCATCCGCACCGCATGTTCCACCGTGGGCGCTTCGAACGCCACCTGATTTCCGCCGGTGCGGGCAAGCGTCGGCCATTGGCAAAACAGATCGGCAAGTCTCGTCGATTGGGTTTCGATGGTCACGGCAATGGGACCAGCCAGCGTGAATTTGGGTATCTGTCTCGCCTGTTCCACAGCTGCCCGCGCACCCGCACGAATGGCAAGGCAGGATTCCGATGGCGACAGGCTGACACCGCTGATGGCACCGCCTGCCTTTTTGGTCTCCACAAAGACTGTTTTGGGAAACAGGTCTTTGTTCTCGGCAATAAACACATCATCGCCGCTGCCCATAATGACTGGCACGCCATATTCACCCGCCAAAGCACCATAAATGCCCGCTTCGCCCAGTTCCTGACCGTTGAGGAATATCCGCGAAAAGGCAAAGCTGTTGATGGTATGGGCCAGAATGCCAACACCCTGCCCACGGGAATGGTAACCGATCAGGCAAACGCCATCGACCCCAAACTCGACGCCAGACATCATGCTGAGATAGCGCGGCTTGCCCTGAAGGACGCGGGCGCGCGGGTCCAGCCGATCCGGCGGCATATTGCGAAACGAGCCGTGGGAATCGTTGACAAACACTTCCGTTGCACCAGCATCAAAGGCCCCGGCGATGGCGGCATTGGCTTCATCGGCCATCAACAGGCGGGCGCGTTCATATTCGCCATTGCCCGCGCGGGTCTGCTCCGGGTGATAGACGCCAGCGACCCCTTCGATATCGACGGAGATAAGAATTTTCATGGGTGGCTCCAAGATAAAGAGGGTTATTTCCGGTCGATTTTCGGGTCAATTGCATCGCGAAGACCATCACCCAACAGATTGAAGGCCAGAACGGTGACGAAAATCGCAAGGCTTGGAAACAGTGCCACATGCGGTGCGTTGACCATATCGGCTCTTGCGTCATTCAGCATGGCACCCCATTCGGGCGTCGGTGGCTGCGCACCGAGACCAAGGAAGGAAAGGCTGGCGGCGGTGATGATGGATGTGCCAAGTCGCATGGTGAAATAGACCACAATCGACGAAAAGGCCCCCGGCAGAATATGGCGAAACAGGATGATGAAATCTGATGCGCCAACGCTTCTGACGGCTTCAATATAGGTCATGTTTTTCAGCACCAGCGTGCTACTGCGCACCAGTCTTGCAAAAGCTGGCACGGAAAACACCGCAACGGCGGCCACCACGTTGACCATGGAACTGCCTAGAATGGCAACAATGCCCAAAGCCAGCAAAATGCCTGGAAAGGCAAACAGCACATCGCAGATGCGCATGACCACGCGGTCCCACCAGCCTTCATAATAGCCAGCCAGCAGGCCAAACACGGTGCCGATAAAGCCACCGAGCGTGACGGACAAAAGGCCTGTGGCCAGCGAAATGCGCGCGCCCATCAGAATGCGGCTGAAAATATCGCGACCCAATGGGTCAACGCCAAACCAATGGCTCAAGGATGGCCCGGCATTGATCATGTCATAGTCAAAGAAATTCTCGGCGTCATAGGGCGCAATCACGGGTGCTGCGATAGCCAGAACCATCAGGATGACAATGAAGGCCAAGGCCCCAAGCGCCACGGGCTGACGTTTGAACTTGCGCCAGAACTCGCTCCAGGGGGTGCGCACAGCCCGACTGGTCTGTGTAACGACGGCAGATGTGGTATTGCTCATGGCCGGCTCATTTATAACGGATTGTCGGATTGATGACGCCGTAGAGCAGATCCACGACAAGATTGATCAGGATGAATTCCAGCGAGAACATCAGCACAAGCGCCTGAATCACCGGATAATCCCGCTGGTTGACCGCATCGACCAGCAAACGGCCAACACCCGGCCAGTTGAACACCGCCTCCACCACAATGGAGCCGCCCAGAAGAAAGCCAAATTGCAAGCCCATCATGGTGACAATCGGGATCAGAGCGTTGCGCAGGCAATGTTTGGCAATCACCACTTTTTCATTCAGGCCCTTGGCGCGGGCAGTGCGCACAAAATCTTCCTGAATCACATCCACAAAGGCGGCGCGGGTAAAACGGGCCATGACGGCGGCAACGCCCGCGCCCAGCGTCAGGGACGGCAGGATATAATGCCACCAGCTATCGGCCCCAACGGTGGGCAGCCATCCCAACCAGACGGAGAAGATTTGCATCAGCAACATGCCCAGCGCAAAGGCCGGAAAGGAAATGCCCGATACCGCCACGGTCATGCCCAGCCGATCCGGCCAGCGGTTGCGAAACACGGCAGAAAACACACCAATGATCATGCCAACGGAGACGGACCAGATCATGCTGGTCAGCGTCAGCAGCATGGTGGGCATGAAGCGCTCACCAATTTCGACAGATACCGGGCGATGGGTGCGGATCGACACCCCAAGGTCTCCATGCAACATACGGGTGAAATACTCGACAAATTGCTGGGGCAGCGGCTTGTCGAGACCCAGTTCGCTGCGCACCAGCGCCACGGTCTGCTCGTCCGCATCCTGCCCGGCGGCAAGGCGTGCCGGATCACCCGGCAGCATATGCACGAACAGAAACACCAGAACGGCGACGATCAGAAGTGTGGGCAGCAGCCCGAACAGGCGCTTGAGAAAATAATTGAACATGGCAACCGCAGCGAAAGCCTTCAGGAGAGATGGGAGCATTTCCAGCAAAAGTGTATCGCGGTTTTGCGTTCGGAAATGCGTAAAAGGAGTGTCCCGGCGCTAGATCAGCGCCGGGATCGCGTTTTCAGAACGTCTTATTACTTCAGAGCAATGTTCGAGCTGTCGATATTGCCATCCGGCATGACGTAGACACCTTCAAGCTTCGTTGCCGCAGCCGACACATTGTTTTCAGTCACCAGCGGTGCCCAGGGCAGATCCTTCATGATCTGTTCCTGCGCGTCGGCATAGAAGGTCTTCTTCTCATCGTCCTTGGTGGTCTTCATGGCCTTGGCAATCAGATCGTCCACAACAGGATTGCTGTAATAGGCCGTGTTGCTCAGCTTTGGCGGCCAAGCTTCAGTGGCCAGCAGCGGACGCAATGCCCAATCGGCTTCGCCAGTCGAGGACGACCATCCGGCATAATACATCCGCACCTTGGCGGTCTTTGGATCGGGCGCTGTCTGTACCCATTCTACCCGCTGACCGGGTTCAAGCGCCTGAAGCGTCACCTTGATACCCACCTGCTGCAATTGCTGTTGCAGGAACTGAATGGCCTTTTGCGCCGTGGTTGTGGTGTAAGCGCTCCACAGGGTGGATTCAAAGCCGTTTGGATAGCCTGCTTCCTTCAACAAAGCGCGTGCCTTGGCTGGATCATAAGGCCATGGAGCGATCTTGTGGGCGTAGAGCACGCCTTCTGGCACAACACCTTCGGCGGGCTTGGCAAAGCCGCTAAAGGCCACCTTGGCCAGTGCTTCTTTGTTGATGGCATAGTTGATGGCCTGACGCACGCGCAGATCATCAAACGGCTTTTGCAGCATGTTGAAGCTGACATAGCGCTCAATGATCGACGGCGATACCGTGACAGTCAGCTTGGTGTTCTGCTTCAGCGTTGCCACCTGCTCATAGGGCATGGGATAGGCGAAATCAGCTTCCCCGGTCTGCAACATGGCGGCGCGGGTGTTGTTATCAGGCACTGGCTTCCAGGTGATTTCATCGACCTTCGGGAAGCCTTTGCGCCAATAGCCATCAAACTTCTTGGCCTTGACGTAATCGGTCTGCTTCCATTCGACAAACTCAAACGGGCCGGTGCCAACCGGATGGAAGGCGATTTCCTTGTTGCCCCATTTGGCCAGAGCGGCTGGCGAAATCATCGCAGCAGAGGCATGGGCCAGCGAGTTGATGAACGGGCCAAAGGGCTGCTTTAGCGTGATGCGCACTTCAAGCGGTGAGACAACCTCAACCTTGTCGATCTGGTTGAACTGGTTGAAGCGCGACAGCTTGTTATCCGGGTTGCGCACACGATCAAAATTGACCTTCACTGCATCGGCATTGAAATCGGTGCCGTCTTGAAATTTTACACCGTCACGTAGCTTGAATGTATAGACCAGACCGTCATCAGAGACGGTGTAGCCTGTGGCCAGAACCGGCTGCACCTTCAAGTCCTTGTCGAAGCCAAACAGGCCTTCGTAGAAGGACTTTGTCACAGCGGTGGTCAGCGTGGTGTTGGTATTATAAGGGTCTAGCGTTTCAGCCTGCGTATTGAGGGCCAGAACCACGCTGCCAGCGGCAAATGCCTGTCCCGCACCAATAGCGAGAATGCCTGCCAAGACCGTGGCAGATGCGAGCCGGGAAGAAAATCTATGCTTCATCAATATCTCCTGTGCTGGTTGGGTCAGTTCGGTAAGTGTTGAATTACATTTTGAAGGCGCCAACGCTGTGCCTTGCGACGAAATGGCCGGGTGATACCTCTTGCAAGGCTTCCACCACCGGCTCATCGCCTTTTTTGCGCATCGGGCTTGGCAGGTCTTCAGCAGCAAATTGCCGTTTCAAATGGCGACGTGCCGGATCGGCGATTGGCACGGCGGCCATCAGCTTTTTGGTATAGGGATGCTGCGGATTTTCAAAAATCGCCCGGCGCGGGCCAATTTCAACAATCTGCCCCAGATACATCACCGCCACCCGGTGGCTGACGCGCTCCACCACGGCCATGTCGTGAGAAATAAACAGATAAGAAATGCCCAGATCGCGCTGCAATTCCAAAAGCAGATTGACGATCTGCGCCTGAATGGACACATCCAGCGCCGAGACCGATTCATCGGCCACCACCACTTTCGGGTTCAGCGCCAAGGCGCGGGCAATGGCAATGCGCTGGCGCTGGCCACCCGAGAATTCATGCGGATAGCGCTCAGAATGGGCAGCCGACAGGCCAACCCGTTCCAACAGCCATGCCACGCGCTGTCTCGCTTCCTCGCCCTTGGCAATGCCGTGGATCAACAGCGGTTCCATAATCGAAAAACCAACCGTTAGCCTTGGGTCCAGCGAGGCAAACGGGTCTTGAAACACCAGCTGAATGCTGCGGCGAAGGCCGCGCAACTCGTTGGCCGGAAGATCAAGAACATTGCGGCCATCAAATTCGACGGTTCCACTCTGACTGTTGACCAGACGCAAGAGTGAACGGCCCGTGGTGGATTTGCCGCAGCCGGATTCGCCCACCAATGCCAAGGTTTCTCCGGCATGCAGATCAAAGCTTACCTTTTCCACCGCATGAACCGAGCTATCAACCCGGTTGAACAAACCGCGCCGAACGGGGAAGCGGGTGACCAGATCGCGCACTTTCAAAATCGGAGGCAGATCAAACCGTGCTGGAGGTTGTTCTGCATGGGTCTGAGTGCTATCGGCCCCCACCAGATCAAAAGCACGCGGACCATCGGTGCCCGCCATGGCTCCAAGGCGCGGAACGGCGGCCAAAAGGGCCTTTGTGTAAGGATGGTTCGGGCGCTCGAACACATCTTTAGAAGCGCCATGCTCGACCTTTTCGCCCTGCCGCATCACCAGCACGCGGTCGGCAATTTCGGCCACCACACCCATATCATGGGTGATGAACAGCACGCCCATGTTCATGTCGTCCTGAAGCTGGCGGATCAGTTGCAAAATCTGCGCCTGCACGGTGACATCCAGCGCCGTGGTCGGCTCGTCGGCAATCAGCAGGGAAGGGCGGCAGGCCAGCGCCATGGCAATCATCACCCGCTGGCGCATGCCGCCGGATAATTGATGCGGATAGCGGCCAAACACATGCTTGGCTTCTGGAATGCGCACCAGATCCAGCATCCGCAGCGCTTCAGATTTAGCGCCTGCCTCGCTCATCTTCTGGTGCAGGCGGATGGATTCGGCAATCTGTTCGCCAGCGGTAAACACCGGGTTGAGCGATGTCATCGGCTCTTGAAAGATCATGGCAATATCCGCACCCCGGATGCTGCGCATGGACGGCGTATCGGCGCGTGCCAGATCCAGCACCTTGTCATTGCTGGGGCGAAACAGCATAGCACCGCTATCAATCCGTCCACCACCATGCTCAATCAGCCGCATCAACGCCAGCGAGGTGACGGATTTGCCAGAGCCGGATTCACCCACAATCGCAAGCGTTTCACCTCGGCCAACCGCGAAGCTGATATTGCGCACGGCCTGCACCCGGCCCTCGGATGTGGCAAAGGATACTGTCAGGTCATCTACGGCCAGAACCTGATTGTCCAGCAGAGAGGGTGC
The DNA here is from genome assembly GCF_014926405.1 of Agrobacterium vitis. Taxonomy (NCBI): domain Bacteria; kingdom Pseudomonadati; phylum Pseudomonadota; class Alphaproteobacteria; order Hyphomicrobiales; family Rhizobiaceae; genus Gillisella; species Gillisella vitis. Next base: position 424,839 of record NZ_JACXXJ020000004.1, on the reverse strand, counting down.
GGTTTGGGGCAGGGTCGCAGAAGAGGTCATGGCAGATCGTCTCAATGAAAATGGGTCAGAGAATGTATCAGTCAAGCTCGGGTTCGTCGTCTTCGGCTAACGATTTCGCCGATGCCCGATGAGGGTGGTTTGGGCCGCTGTGCAGATAGGGAAGCACGGTATCAACAAGCTGGGTGGCCGCCTGCATGGAGCGGCCTGAGGCGTAGGATACGGCAGCAGAGAGGGACTCGATCAAGGCCAGCCCACTGGCCTCACAGCTGGCGAAATAATCGCTCTCGACCTGCGCAAACAGCGTCATTGTGGCATGGGCTACCAGCGGCGAGCTGGCATTGTCGGTCAGCGCCAGAACATCGGCCCCAGCATCGCGCAGGCGTTTTGCCAGCGTGACAGTATCAGCCATGTAACGTGGAAAGGCGATGGCGATGACAAGGTCACCGGCGCGAACATTGCGCAAAGCCCGCGCTGCGAAGGATGCACCTTCGACGGTGGCCAGTAGGCGAACATCATCACAAAACAGATCAAACCGCCGCTGCAAAAGGCCGCCAAGCCAGGCGCTGCTGCCAAGGCCAATGATGGAAATGCGGCGGGCGGACAAGATGAGACCGATAGCCCGCGATAGCGTCTCGGTATCGAGAGCCTGATGCGTTCTCTCAATGTTTCTGGTTATCATGGCCAGATTGTTGGCAAACACGTCTGCGGGGCTGGTTGCCGCCTGCGACCGTCGCTGTAATTTTTCCACAGGTGCCAAAGCGGTCTCGTACCCCAGCACCAGATCAGCACGAAATTGCGCATAACCCGCAAAACCCAAGGCGCGAGCAAAGCGATTGACGGTTGGAACCGACACATGAACGATCTCGGCCAGTTCTTCAGCCCGCATCGCGGCAACGCGCAAGGGATAATCCAGCACGTAATCTGCGATCTGCCGGTGGGCGGGCGATAACGTTGCCTGGATGATCCGTTGGGACATTGGCATGCGCTCTTGCTCTGATGGTACGCTTTCAATGTCCAAGATGCGGGCCCTGATTAAAAAATATCACCTGAGCCTCAGTATAGATATTTTTCAATCGTTCAAGCGGATTTTGGTGTAATTCTAGGCAAGCGCATATGATGCGTCATTTTTATGCATAGAACCTCCGACGGTGCCGTAATCTCGGTGTAAAAAAGCCTGCGAGCAGAATTAACTGCCGTTCCGACATGTCATGCGTTTCCGGCTACCTTTCATTGCATCGAGTTCGTGAAAGGCATATTGAAGGACGGACTTCGAATGTCGCTTCAGCTTTTCGGCAATGGAATTCATAGGTATAGGCCCGCTCCGCAAATTTTGGAGCAGCGATTTCCTTTAGTTGCAAAAAACTGCGACAAGGCCGTCGACGCTTCGACGAAGTGATTGACTGTATTGAGCAAAGCCTATTTGCTTTCCTATGTTAACTGACGGCAAAGATTGCAATGAAACCGCCGATGGAAGTGTGAGTGTGGGACGACGACTTGTAAGGTATCAGACGGTTCGGCCCTTGGAGGATCGCGACGCTCAGGGCCTCAGTCCTGAAGATATCGCAGATCATAACGGACGCACCGTTTCTGCGCTTTTGCTGCGTGAAGGGCCGATGACGCGCCAGGAGCTTGCCGCACGGCTTAAGCTTACAGAGCCAGCCATTACCGGCATTCTACAGCGGCTTGTTTCGGCGGGCCTTGTGTGCAAGAGCAATCGCCAGACCACGACACGCTATAAAGCGGCGGAATTTTCGCTTGTGTCATCCGGCGCTTACGGTCTTGGCCTTGAGCGCTGCCAGAATGGTGGCTCCCTTGCTTTGTGCAATCTCGCCGGTGATAGGGTATTTTACGAGCGCTTTGATCAAGACGAAGCCTTTTTTGCCGCTATTCGGCGCATTGTGCAGGCAGAGGTGGGCTTTCCGGCCCCCATCGGCGTCGGCGTGGTGATGAACGTGGACAAGGATGATGCATTCACGACGGCTTTTGGCGAATTGCCAAGCTTCACCCTGTCAAAGCCTGAGGCGGTGCTGGCTGGGGAGAGATTGTTTGGCATCGGTGAGCCGGAAGGCGGGCTGGTTGTTGTGCTGATTGATGAACAGGTGCAGGCGGGCCTGATCATCAATGGCCGCTTTTACCGCGGCACGCATGGCAGAGCGGGCGCAATTGGTGCCATGCGTCCTGGTCTGGCGGAAGGCACGCTGGATATGATGGCGAGTGCAGCGTCTTACAGGGCTTTCATTGCTGCGCACGGAGAAGACGACGTTGATCGCTGGATTGAACAGGCCGCCAATCGCCTTCTGGACGGCGTTGTCACCATTGCCGGTTTCATTTCACCCGGAGCCATGCTGCTGGGCGGGCAATTGCCCGCCGCTGTCATAGATCGGTTGATTGAAAAAATTGCCGAAGCCCGACTGAGCAAAGAGCGATATTTTGTCCCCGCAGCATGGATCCCGCCTGTTCGCCCCTTGAGCTTTCCAGACCGCGACGCTGCCTATGGTGCTGCTATTGCTCCCTTTATCGAACTGCTGCTGCCAAAGCCGAATTGATCGATGAAGGCCGGATCGCTGTCGTCAACGGTGAGCGGCTGAGATGGGCCGGATCGGCGGAAGGAAGACAGAGCCGGTCGGCGAGCGCCATGGCGGCAGCGCCAAGGGCTGCGGCATCTTCAGACGCCGCAGCACGGTGTAAGCTTGGGGCCAAGGCTCCCCGGCTACTGATTTCCTCATGCACGTAGAGCAGCAATTCATCAATCAGCCGCACGGGTAAGCGTCCCCCCAGAATAATGCCATCAGGGTCCACCACCATGCCGATGTCGCTGACGGCTTCCGCGAGGTTGATGGCCATTTTCTTCAGCCAACCGCTGAGAAGGGCGCGTCCCCGTGCATCCAGCGTCAACAGATCCGCAGGCGTTGCGATATCCACACCATTGTCGGCAAGGTAATCGAGCAACACGAACATTGACAGCATATCACCCAATGGCCTGGTTTCCCCGGCAAAGGGGCCGGTTGTCACCGCCGTGGGCAGCCAGCCGATTTCGCCGCCCAGCCCGCCTGCGCCCTTGTGGCGCATACCGTCAATCACCAGACTGCCACCAAGACAGGCCGATATGAGAATATAGAAAAAGCTGCGCATTTCTGTGCCCAGCCCATATTCAATCTCGCCCAAGGCCGCTGCATTGGCGTCATTGTCGATATAGATGGGATGGTCAGTGATATGTGATAGAGCGGCGCGCACATCAAAGCCGCTCCACTGGCTATACGTGTCTGGCAGGCCAATCACCTGCACCTCGCCCAACCAATCGGGAATGGCAAGACCAATGCCCGCAAGCCTCGATTCACGAATAACCTTGCGGCGCAGGAAGGACGATACGGCGTCTTCCATCAGCTTTACAAAAGCCTCTGGCAGCAAAAACCGCGCTTCATGATGAAGACGTCCGCGCACATTGCCCACCGCATCCACCGCCACAATGGTCAGGTGATCACGGTCGATATTGGCTCCGATGGCAAAAGCCCCCTCAGGGTCAATCTCCAGCTCGATGGCCGGTTGGCCACGCAAACCTTGCCGGCGGCGGGCCTCCATCACCAGACCTTCATCCAGCAGCTTATCGACAATGCGGGTGACAGCCTGCTTTGTCAGGCGCGAAAGCTTGGCAATTTCGGTGCGCGAGATTGGCCCACCACGGTGAATGGCGTTCAGGATGATGGCCCTGTTGAGGGCTGCGGCCTGTTCGCCATTGGCTCCGGAATAACTCATCGTAATCGTCAATCTCCTCGCCGCCGGACAACGGCAGCGAGGAAACCATGCACCATAGACGTGCGGGGTGAAAGCATTTTCAAGCGGTTTTCGACAGACGCCAACTCTTCACCTCAAAGGGTTTTAGCGCGTCCGCATCCACCGCCTCCATGGGTTCTTCCAGAATGCTGAGTGCGCCACTGACGACCCAACCATCTGACGGCGCAAGCTGGAAGCCTCCCCGGCGACCGGCGGGCTCATACACCCGCACGATCAGGCCATCGCCATCCTCGGCAGGTTTGATGACTGATAGAGCGACTTCCAGCCCTGCCGCTTGCAACGGGCACCATTCGCCTGCTGCTTTATCTGACACCGGAATGGCAATCAAAGGCTGGTTCAAATCATCGGCTTCCTCACGCACATGACCCTCATACCATGTGCCTTCATGCGGCATCAGCGCATAGGTGAAGGACTGATACCCTTCATCCGCCAGCGGATCGGGATATATGGGCGAGCGCAGCAAGGACAAGCCCAGCACATTGCCACGGGCCGAGTGGCCATATTTGGCATCATTCAGCAAAGCCATGCCAAAACCTGGTTCGGAAAGATCAATAAACCGATGCGCCGGAGCCTCAAACATCGCCTCATCCCACGAGGTGTTGGAATGGGTGGGGCGTTCCACCACGCCATAGGCCACCTCACAGGTGGCGCGGGCTGCGCTGACGGCCACGCCATTTTCGGTGCGCAGCATCACCCGGCGTTCGTGCCAGTCGATCTCGGTGAAAATGTCGAGACGGCGGGCGTTGGCCGCAAGGCTTAGGGTCTGCACAATGGTGGAATCACGAAAGCGGCGTTTGATACGGATGGCGGCGCGGTGGGCGGTGTTTTCAACAAGTTCGATGGATTCGTATCCGCTCAACTCCTCGGATTTTTGGCCGTAATCCTCTTCCACATCCCACGCGTCCCAATTGCGCGGCTTATCCGCCGTATAAGCAAACAGCCGGTTGGCCCCACCCTCGACCGCTTCGCGGCCAGATGCTTTGTGTAGGATGGAGGCAATCGAGCCATCATCCGCCAGCGTCACCTTGATGATGTCATTTTCCAGCGTGTTTTTCGTGGCTTTCAAGCCCGGTTTGGGGGCAAGGGCGCTGGCTGGCAAAACGCTCACACCAAGGGCTGGCACCACGCCATTAGCCGCTATGCTGCTATCATTCAGCGTCAACCGGACTGGCCGGGCGCTCAACGTGGGGTTGATCACCAGCACCGCCCCATCATTGCCTTCAGGCAGTTGCGCAAGAATGGCATCAACAGCCGCCTTTTGCGCAGCCGCGCCATCCGCCAACACCTGTTCAAGCTCGGCTTTCGCATCCACATAGACTTCTGCAATCGAGGAGCCTGGCAAAATGTCGTGGAACTCGTTTTTCAGCACCACCCGCCATTCCGGCTCCAATGAGCGTGGTTTGGCGGCCCCCAAAAGATGGCCAAGGGATGCCAAAGTTTCCGCTGTAATCAGGCTGCGCTCGGCCTTGCGGTGCAGTTTTTTGATGGCGCTTTGCGTGGTCAGCGTGGCGCGGTGCAGTTCCAGATAGATCTCGCCTTTCCACACCGAGACGGGCGTGGTTTTCGCCATTGCATGGGCATCTTCAAAAAAGTCATGCACGCGGGTCCAGCGGGCTTCCGGGATGGCTGGGAAAACCCGCAGCTGTTCTTCCCGCACCACCATTTCAGGGCTTGGGCCACCGCCGCCGTCACCATAACCGACGCACAGCAGTGTGGTGTCGTGGCGGTCTTTCTGGCGATAATTTTTCCATGTTGGCGTAATGCAATCCGGGCGCACAAAGCCGTTATAGCCCTCCATCGGATTGTCGAACGAGTGAGCCAGCACCCGGCTGCCATCCAGCCCCTCCCACCAGAACAGATCGGCAGGGATGTGGTTGCTTTCGGACCAATTGACCTTGATGGTGAAGAAGCTTTTCATGCCGCCCTGTTTGAGAAGCTGCGGCAAGGCTCCGGCAAAGCCAAAGCAATCCGGCAGCCAGCACACGCTGTGGCGCGTGCCAAACCGCTTTTCGAAATAGCGCTGGCCGTAGAGGATTTGTCGGGTCAGGCTTTCGCCTGTGGGCATATTGGTGTCTGGCTCAATCCACATGCCGCCGAGTGTTTCCCACTGGCCGTCTTTAGCACGGTCAACGATTTTGTTGAGCAGTTCAGGGTCATCCTCTTCCAACTGCCAGTAATAGTGGGCGGTTGACTGGTTGAAGCGGAAATCCTTCGATGTTTCCATGATCGACAGCGCCGTGTGGAAGGTGCGGCGCATCTTGCGGCGGGTCTCATCATAGGGCCAGAGCCAGCACAGATCGATATGGGCATGGCCGGTCAATGCCACCTTGCCCTGTGGGGGGAAGCGCTCACGGAGTTCGCCAAGGCGCGCCATCAGCGCCTCATAGGCTTGATCCAGTTTGGCGCGCTGTGCGTCGGTCAGACCTTCAGGGTCGGCCTTCAAATCTGGCAGCTGCCAGATCTTTTGCTGCATCACCGCAGGGGCAGTGCGCGCCACATAGTCTGCCGTCGCCGATGGCCAATCGATGGCGTAAAACGCCTGTTCGGCAGCATCCAGCAAATAGGGCACCACATCATGGCCTTCCAACACCCTTAATGCTTCGGCAATCTGGCGCATCAACAGTCCCATGCGGTCCACGGAACGGTCGATCCAGAACAGCTCCGCCCGTTCAAGCTTCGGTGCGCGTACCGGCTCACCAAACGGCAGGCGCGGAACGGATTGTGCATGCAGTGAAAAGCTTTGCGAAGGTGCTGCAAATTCGCGGTGGTAGGGGTCCAGCCCGTAGCGCTTGAGAGAACCATCTTGCGCGGTGATGCTCAACAGGCTTTCGCCGCCAAGGTTGAGATAAAGATAGGTATCCGCAAGCGGCCAGCCTTCCGGCACGGTCACATCTGCCGTGAAGCCAATGGGTGGGGTCTTGTGCGGCCAGGCCTCGCCCACGGCAATTGGTTGACCGTTAAAACTCCAGCCGTTAACGGTCACGGTTTTGCGGGCGCGCCAGAACTGGAATTCGGCGTTGCGGACTTCAATCCGCTCAAGACGTTGGGTGTAGGTGAGGCTCATGGTAACTTCCTAAAATCTTTCAACAGAATGGGTTCAACCCTTCACGGCTCCGGCGGTCATCGCGCCCAGAATAAGGCGCTGGAGCGAGAGAAAGGCGATGATGGCAGGCACCACCGAGACAAGGCAGGCCGCCGCGAGAAGTTGGATGGAGGAGTCATTTTGCGTGCCGGCATATTGAAAAATGCCGACGCCAATCGGGGTGAGGGATTCCTTGGTGATCAGCAGGAATGGCACCAGAAATTGCGACCAGCCGCTGATGACCGCGATGATGAAGGCCGAGGCAATGCCGGGCGTGGACAATGGCAGGATGACACGAATGAACACGCCAAACCGGGTGCAGCCATCCATCATTGCCGCTTCATCAAGGGTTTTGGGAATGCCGTCGATTGAGCCTTTCAAAATCCAGGTGGAAACCGGAACGGCAAGGGCCACATAGACCATGGTGGTGCCAAAATAGCTGTCCAGCAGGCCCATCGCCGCCATATAGCGGTAAAGCGGCACCATGATCACCAGCGGGGAGATCATTTGCACTGACAACAGCGCCATCATCCACGCGCCCTTGCCCTTGAACTGAAAGCGCGAAAAGGCATAGGCCGCGGGCAGAGCCACGATCAGGCAGCCCGCCGCTGACAGGCAGGAGAGTTTCAGCGCATTCCAAAGGTAAGAAATGAACTTGTCCGAGGACAGGATCATCGCAAAATTATCCAGCGTCGGCGCTTTGGGAATGAAGCGGGTGACACCCAGAAACACTTCCTTGCGGGTTCGAAGCGCCAAAGACAAAAGCCACAGCAGTGGCCATGCGAAAAAAGCGAAGGTAATGACCATGAAAAGATAGCTCAGAGCATCACCAAGGCGCTCACTTGTACGGGTTTTCATTGGTCATCTCCCTTTGGCAGGAAGGCGGCATAGATCAAGGCCAGCGTCAGCGAGATTACCAGCATGAGGAGGGACAGAGCAGCGCCCGCCGCCAGATCATAATTGCGAAACACCACATTGAACGTGTAGAGCGACAGTACCTCTGTCACCCGTCCCGGTCCGCCGCCGGTGAGGGAGATGATCGCATCGAAGGTGTTGAGCGTCTGGATGGTGATCAAAATCAGATTGACCAGAATGGCCGATTTTAGCTGCGGCAGGGTGACATAGCGCAGCCGCTGATCGGCCCGCGCCCCATCCACCGCCGCGGCCTCATAAAGCACCGGATCAATCGCCTTGATGGCCGCATACATCACCACCATGGAAAAGGCGGTTCCGCGCCAGACATTCGACAACACCACCGACCACATCACGAGGTTGGGATCGGAGAGCCATTGTACGGGGCCCGCGCCCACAAGCCGGAGCAGGCTGTTCAGCCCGCCAAACGGAGCCTCGTTAAACAGCATTTTCCAGATAATGCCGCCAGCAATACCCGGCACCACCCAGGCAATCAGCGCCGTGGTTCGCAGGATTGTCGCACCGAACAGACCGCGTCTTTCTGCCCGCACCACCACCAATGCGATCACAAGGCCAAACAGTTGCTGCGCCAGAACCGATCCAGCCGTGAAGGTGAGCGTGACCCACAGGATCTGCGGAATTTCTGCGCGGGTCAGCGTGTTGATCAATGTTGTGATGGTATAGCCACCGTCATCCCCGAGCAGGGTGGCTCTGGTGAAGGCCAGACGCAGAACATCCAGCACGGGATAGAGGTAGAAAATGCCGAGCACCAAAATCAGCGGCATAAGCCACGGCGCTGCCTTTGGTCTGTGACGGCTTCGGGCGGCACCCATTTGTTTGCCCGCCTGCAAGCTGATTGTTGCCATGGAGTGCACCTTTTGGATTCAGACCACAAAGCGCTGCGGAACCCTTTGGTCCCGCAGCATCAAGGGGAGTTCAGTGGCGATCATAGGCCGCAAGCGAAGCTTTGAAGGCTTCATCGACAGCCGCATCCGTGGCTTGCGTTCCCGTCAGCACCTTGCCCATCATGATCTGAATCTGATTGGAGATTTCGGGATAGACCGGCGCGCCGGGCCGAGCTTGCCCGACTTTCAGGGCCTCCGAGAAAGCTTTGTTGATGTCAGAGGAGAAAATCTTGTACTTTTCATAAAGGTCGGCGCGGGTTGGCAGTTGCCCCTGAACCTCGTTGGCAGGTCCCATATAGACATCACGAGCCAGATCGGCGCACATTTTCACTTTTGCCGGATCGGAGGCAAAAGAGGCAACCGTCCAGCCACCTGTGCCGGTCGAGCGCTGATCCTTGGTGGGGCCGGGCAGAGGTGAGAAGGTCCATTTTGCCAGTTCTTCCGGCTCAAGGGCGGCTTGCAGCTGGCCATATTGCCAATTGCCACCGACAAACAGCGCCGTGGTGCCAGCGGCTGCGGCGGCATTGAAATCATCATAATTGCCAATGGTGGCCACGCGCTTCGGGGCCGCACCGGACTCCACCAGATCGCGATAGTAATTCACCGCCTTGACGAATTTTTCCCGCTCAGCACCTTCTCCAAAGATCGGCTTGCCACTCTCATCGACCAGCTTGCCACCTTCGGCCCAGAAATTGGCCAGCCAGTCAAATGTGGTACCTTCATAGCGCGAGCCGTTGAACAGAATGCCTTCCATGCCCTCTTTCACGGAGTGAAGTGCTGCCTTTTTGGTCTCGTCCCATGTCTGCGGCGCATCGGGAATGATCTCCTTGTTGCGATAGAGAACACGCAGATCGGTAGACCACCACCAGGCATAAATCTGGCCGTCCGTTCCGGTTACGCCCTCGCGAATGAAGGGGAAAAGCTGGTCGATCTCTTCCTTGCTGAAATAGGGCGAGAAGGATTTCAGCACGCCAGCTTTTTTAAAAACAGGCAGCACGAAGGAGTCCACGGCAGCGCAGTCGGGCGCATTACCGGATTTGGCCTGCTCGACCATTCGGGCCTGCTCTTGGCTGATATCCCCCGTCATCATCTGCAATTCAATGCGCCAGCCGGGGTGCTTGGCAATAAACTGATTGAAAAGCTTGCCATAGCCTTCAGCCACAACCGGATCATTGTTGCGCGGACCGTCGGTCGTCATGCGGAATGTCATTTTATTGGGCGCGTCAGCCGGACCAACCGTGTCGCCGGTGATCATATCCCTGGCATTCCCGCCCACTGGGGCGACCAACAGCGCGACAAGCGTCAACGCATGCCTGTTCTTTTTCATGTGCCTTCCTCCCAAAGTCGCATGCCGTTGAGTGCCATGCGTTAAAACCCTCAATCGCGGGCAAGCCTCCGCCCTGCGTCACCATCCGACACCCGCTGTCTCCTCCAACAGGCGTATTCCCTGAATGCAAGAAATAGATTAAATCACTTTTGTTTTGCGTCAAGCGATTTGTCTGGGAGGAAATCATGGCTGTGGTGCGCATTGAAAATTTACGCAAGCATTACGGGGCGTTGGAGGTCATACACGGTGTGGATCTAGAGGTTGGGGACGGGGAATTCCTGGCACTGGTTGGACCATCCGGTTGCGGAAAATCAACATTCCTACGGATGATTGCGGGTTTGGAAGAAGTATCCGGCGGCGATATCTTCATTGATGGTACCCGCATCAATGACTTGAGCCCACGTGAGCGCGACATTGCCATGGTGTTTCAGAATTATGCGCTCTATCCGCATATGACAGTGGCCGAGAATATGGGTTTTGCCCTTAAGCTCGCCGGGCATTCTGTGGCGGACATCCATGCGCGCGTGGCAAAGGCGTCTGAGGTCCTGGGGCTTGAACCATATCTTAAACGCAAGCCCGCAGCTCTTTCAGGTGGGCAACGTCAGCGCGTTGCCATGGGCAGAGCCATTGTGCGCGACCCGAAGGTTTTTCTGTTTGATGAGCCTCTCTCGAATCTCGATGCCAAGCTGCGCGTGCAAATGCGCTCGGAAATTCGGGAATTGCAAAAAAGATTAAAAGCAACAACCATTTACGTTACCCATGATCAGGTGGAAGCCATGACCATGGCCGATAAGATTGCGGTGTTCAACAAGGGCGTCCTTGAGCAATTGGGCACGCCGCTGGAGCTTTATCACAGGCCAGGCAATCTCTTTGTCGCCGCCTTTATTGGCTCACCACAAATGAATCTGGTGTCGGGCGAAGCGGCCCAACGACACAGTGCAACAACCATTGGTGTAAGGCCGGAGCATCTGGTGCTTTCCCAAGACCATGACGCCTGGACCGGTGTGGTGGTGGCTGCAGAATGCCTTGGAAGCGATACGTTCATGACCATCGACTCCGCTCTGTATGGAAAGCTTCTCATCCGCACCAGCGGCAGCCATGAGCCAAGGATCGGCGAAATCATCAGCGTCAAGCCGATGGAGGGATGCCTTCACCGGTTCGATGAGGCCGGTAGGTCAATTTAGAAGGAGAACATAGAGGCCTTATCGCGACACTTTGTGCGGTTACCCGAATATGGCAGGCCTTTCGAGATCATACGCCCCGGGAGGCCACTTCAAATTACGTAGAAAATTACATAATCAATATCTCGCAGCAAAGAGGTTGGCGAGGGGAGTAGCGTTTGAAAATGCGGTCTCACGCTCGGTACCGATGAATACCTCGTGGCTTGAATGACAGATTGCTGGAGAGGTTCAGGAGTTCGGCTGCAAGCCAACAGGTCGTAAGCCACATTTCAGTTCCCTGCAAACCGGTTGGCTGACCGTCTGCGAACGGGAAGCCTTGCCCGCTTTGCCACCGTGTCGACAGTTGCAGAATGATGCCGGTTGCGATTTCCATCGCCTCGTCGCGGCGATGAGGTGTCTGCTTCAGGCAAAGCAGCAGCGGGTGGATCGTGTCGAGCAGATTGCAGGCATTGAAGCCTTGTCCACGAAATCCTTCATGAGCCCGGTAATTGGCGATCACGGAATCGATGGCGGCATCCGGATAAGGAACCGGTATGCCAAATTGCGCATGGGCGCCGCGCGTCAGCCGGTAAAAACCATTGACCGGCTGCAACAGCCCGCCATCCGGTGTTTCTGCACCCCAAAGGCCGGATGCTGGGTTGCAGTTGAGGATCAGCCAACCAAACAAACTGTGTCGGTTGGCGCCTGCACCAAAATAACGGCCGTTAAAATGCAAGGCCGTTGCAATGGCATCGACGGTCGCGCCGCAATGCCAGGCGCGTGTTTGCCAGGGCAGCCCATCCAGCCATTGCACGAGATCACCTGCACTCATGCATTCGATGAACCGGAAAGGGTGGAGTGGCGCTGATCCCAGGCATTCAAGTGCGTATCCAACGGCCAGCACATTGTACAAGGCAATTGGATCGTGATGCAGAGGCTGCTGCGTTTCACGATAAGGATCGAGGAAAAGGCCGGTTTGCGGGTCCTGAACGGCTTGCAGGCGGGCGATGGTGGCATCGACATCGAATATCGAGCCGATATCACCGAAGGCAGCGGCAATTTCGATGGCGTCGCAGAGATGGCGAATGCTGGTAACGGGTTTGCCGCTTGCATCCGGTGCACTGTAATCATCGCCGATACGATATCGCTCCACCACCGCTCGCCAATCAGCGGAAGCAGCAGCATTGATCGCGGCAAGCGCTGTCTCGACCACCTCGGTTTTGCGGGTAGACGCCGTGTCTTTGCCGCGCATCCGCAGCACGCGGGCCGGTACGCCGCCCGCAATGGCCTGTGGTGGGATGTGTTTTGAGACCACGGCACCGGCGGCGATAATTGCACCGCTGCCGATCCGGGCGCCATCCAGAATGACCGCATTGGCACCGATCCAGACATCGTCGCCAATCTCGATGCCAAGCGATGTCAACGGCTGACGATAGATCGGCGTTTCAAGATCGTCGAAGCCATGATTGAAGCCGACAATGCTGACATGCGAGGCAATCCGCACCCCATTTCCCAATCTTACCCGGCCAGAGATGCAAGCATAGGCATTGATCGAAACGTTCTCGCCAAGCTCGACATCGCCACGCACCAGAGCATGACCGGCAATCCACGATCCGGCACCCATCACCAGCCTATCCGTATGGATCTCAGCCTTTTCCGCGACATAAGCGCCCGGAGAAAATGTTGCGCCGGCATAGGTCTGAAGCTGGCGAAGCCGTGCCTGATGGGCCGCGCTTTCTATATCCTGTGCATTCCGCTCCCAGGTGAGGATATTGAGCCGGTTGCGGCGCAAGGATGCCTGTTCCTCGTTGGCGCGGTTACCCCTGCTCATGACGCTTAGCCGATATCGAAGGCCGCGACGCGGTGTCCAGCGTCTCTAAACTGCTGCTCCAGCACCTCGAGATCGGGGCAAGTAGGCAGAGCGGCAAGAGCCTCATCTGCTGCACGTCCCAGCGGTAGCGCGAATGCTGCCGTTACCAGCACGGTTTGGCCTGGTTCGACTGCGCCACGCAATTGCGGCAGGTTGGTTTTTGCCCATAAAAGATTGGTATTGGCAATCGGCACATGGGCGCGACCGGTGCGTTGGTTGTCGGAAAGATCGATAATGGCGCTGATGTCGGTTTGCCCGAACCACACGGCACGGCCAGCGCTTTCTTCCATTCGGTCACGGTTGAAGTCGACGCGGGCAATGGCAAAGCCGCCTTCGCTGGTCATCAGGCTGCGCGGCGTTGCAATCCGATGGATGCGGATATGCCAGGGATTTTGTGGAACGAGCCAGGTTTCGACAGTCACATCCGCCCAGGGCTTCCAGCGGGAATAGAGCCTGTCATCGGCGATCATCGCCTCTTCAAGCGTCTCGCGCATCCTAAAATGCACGCCATCATCCGACAGGCCCAGCATGCCATCAAAACTGGCCGCATCGAAATGGCGATCATTGGCCTCGATATTGAAGGTATAGCGCGTCGAATAGACGAATTTGGCGTATTTCTCGTTGGAGCCGCGCATCTTGTCATGTTCCTGGCCGGAGGCGAGAATGACGACATTACCCGGCATGTGCATGGCGACCATGCCCGGCTTTTCGAGCGGCACGGGCGCATTGAAGGACGGCGCATCGGTTTCCGGCGCCAGCCAGAACGGGTGATCGGCGGGCAGGGCCAGCGGGAGAAAGAATTTCAGCGCCCAATAGGGCGAACCGGGCGAATTGTAGCTCTCACTCATCAGCAAATTGGGATAGCCGTAGCCGACCGACAGCACACCGTCGCGGTCGGCAATCGGCAATGCCGACCACCAGCGGATATGACGCATGTAATAGCCCTTGATCTCACCCCATGGCAGCGCGTCAAGGTCGGCAAAGGCAAGCGCGCCCCAGAAACCGCCAGCGGCAAAACGATAGGTCTGGCTGCGCCCGAAGGCCAGTGCGGCGCCATCCGGGCCGAACCAGTGGCGGATATCCTTGGCAAAGACCGTTGCGCGGTCACGAAGACGGGTTTTGCGGGCGTCGTCTTCGTTGGCAAGCACGGCATAAATCAGCCCATAAAAATGCATGGCAAAGGGAATGTAGTGGTCCACCCGACGCACCGGCCCATCGCGGTACCAGCCATCACCAATATCGAATCCTTCCAGCTCATCGAGATAGGCAATAGTCTTGGTGTGGTCGAATTCTACTCCGACCCGCTCCAGCCCCAGATCGACCAGAACCCGGAAGAATTTCCAATTGTTATCGACGTATTCGCGGTCTCGGGCCTGGAGCAGATAGGCCGAGACGGTGGCCTTGGCAGCATCGTCCAGAGGCTCCCAGATATGCTGCGGCACCATGGCGAGCGCAAAGCCGATGGCGGCAAGCTCCACCAGCCGTTGGTTGCGATCAGAGACATCGCCCCAATAGTCTTCGTGTTGCGGATCGGTGCCATGGGTCAGGCCACGTCGGTAAAGATCCCAGTGCGGGAAATCGCCACCGCCCGCCGCAAAGGGTACGATACCCCACAGGGGCCGGGCAAAACCTTCGAGATCGGCAGCCGCATGATCGAAAATCGCGCCGGATGCGCCAAGCCTTACCCGTGCGCCGCCTTGCGAAAAATAGGGCAGGAGCGGCGTGAACAGGTCGAGCAGGGCTTTCGCCACATCATCGCGGCTGCGCAAGGGGTTGCCGTAGAGCGGGTTGGCCTGGGCCGGATCGTAAACCACAATCGATATCCATGAACTGTTTCGAATGAATTGGCCGCAGGAAGGTGTGAACCTGCGGCCAGACTTGCTGTGGACTATTTGATCGCCTTGACGCCGTCGTTCATCTCCTTCAGGCCATCGTCGATAGATGTGTTGTCTGTCATGATCGCGTCATGCACACGATTCAGCACGACCTCGATTTTTGCTGCATTGGGACTGACCGCCATTTCCAGATAGGACTTGCCGGCTTTAAGCGCCGCCTTGCTGTTTTCGTCCTGCGGGAAGCCGGGCAGCGAGGTGATCTTGGTGCTGACATCGTCTGTGCGCACCGCTGGCAAAGTTCCCGTATCGGCAATGATTGCCGCACCTTCAGGTCCAGTCACGAACTTGATGAAGTCAAGCGCCACGTCTTTGTGGGCTGAGTTGTTATTGACCGAAAGAGCCGCAATCTGCGCCGCCGTTGTGCCGGCTGCAACGCCGTCTGGGTGCGGGAATTTGACGATGCCCCAATTCTTGCTCTTGGATTCACCGGACTTTACCTTGGCGATCTGCGTGCCGATGAACCAGGTCCCCATCGGCAGCATGCCGACCGTCCCGTTGAAGAACAGCGCCGAATAATGGGTATTGGAGGTTTTCAGCGATGCATAGGACGGGATCGCACCTTCCTTTTGAAGCTTCAGCGCCCGCTCATACCAGGGCTTCAGAAAAGCGTAATCGCCACCGACCAGCGTATGCTGACCATCCATGATGCCCGGAAGCTGAACGGTCGAACGCCATGTGTGCAGCAAAGCGCCATAGGTCTTGTTGACCCCCATGCCGCCCTTAAGCTTTCCGGCGATCTCATCGAACTGCGCCCAGGTCATGTCATTGGTCGGGTAGGAAACGCCTGCCTTGTCGAAAATGTCCTTGTTATAATAGACCACCCAGAAGTCGGAGCGGAAAGGTATTGCATAGACCTTGCCGTCAATGCTCAGCTCCTCGATAAGCCCGCCGTAAGCCGCTTTGTCGATCTTCTGCTCGGTCATGAAACCGGAGAGATCGCCGATAGAGTTGGCCCGCACCAGGGTCGCGTAACCCGGCACGTCCTTGATGGTGACGACGTCGATATCCTTGGCACCGCCGGTCAGCTGGGTGGCGATCATCTGCGTGTAGTCCTGCGAACCGAGATCCACCGGCTCGAATTTCACATTCGGATGTTTTGCCTGATAGGCTTCGATCAGCGGCTTGTAATAGGCCACCTTGTCCCAGTCCCACAGCGCCCATTTCAGCGTGACGGGGGCTGCCGATTGTGCGAACGCGCCGCCTGCCATGACAGTGACCATTCCCAGTGCCGCAGTGGCAATGGTCAGCGATATCCCAAATTTCTGCCTGTACATTCTGTTCTCCTCCCTGATTGTCTCGTTGAAAGCGCCTCCCAGCGGCTTCCTATGATATTTTGGTTGTCCGATACGCCGCATCAGGCTCGGCCAAAACCAGTGCGGCTGCCCGATGCGCGGCGAATGAAACGGCGAACATTCCAAGTGAAAAATTGATCATTGCCGGCATGAAGACAGAAACCGGATAGAGCAGCACATGCACAAGCCAGAGGGCCGCGATAAACACCAGCGCCGCCACCGTCGGCAAAGGTCGCAGAAGCGTTGCCAGCGCCGATAGCCGCAGGATCTCCAGGGCGCCACGCTTGCTCATCACCGTAAGCACAATGAAATGCGCCGACCACACGCCCACAAAACCGGTCGCGACAAGGCTGACAGCCAGAGGGCCGGCGTAGATCAGGCTGTCGCGCACTTGGGCGCCATAGGTTAAGATCGCACAAAAACCGATCCACAGCGCAAAGCCGGTCGTCAGACCCCAGCCTGTTGCCACGGCTAAATAGCGGCGAAAGGCTTCGGCAAAATCACGCAGCAGGTAGACGTTGCGGTCCTCCACCATGGCGCGACAAATACTGGCGGTGGCGAAGAGGGCTGCGGGCAGGGTGACGACAGGCAACGCGGCGACCAGAAACAGAAGATTGAGCTTGACCAGTTCCCACCATTCCCGCCCGATGATCTCGCAAAACAGTGCAAGGCCGGTGCGCTTCGGCGCATCCTTGGCGATGCCCTTTCCCTCCTTCGTCCAGATGGCCTCCAACCATTGCATCGTGTTGTCCTGTCAGTAGAGGATCGACCGCTCGGTCTGCGGGTCAAACAATTGCGCGTTGGTCATGTCCGCGGTGAGGCGCACCTGCTCACCCAGCCTGGCCTTGAAGCGCGGCGACACGCGGGCAACGATGGAGCGCCCGGCGACGACGAGATTGAGATGCACTTCCGAGCCCATCGGTTCAGCCAATTCAACGACCGCCTCAAAGGGTGCCGTATTGGCAGGGTCGATATCGCCCGGTGCCAGCTCATGGAAATTTTCAGGCCGTATGCCCAGAACGATGTCGCGGTCCAGATAGGGGGCGATGCGGCTCTGGTCGAAGGTGTTCGGCAAGGGCAGGGCATGATCGTTGAAGACGGCGACGAAACCATCCTCCTGGTGCCGGATCGTCGAGGGCAGCATGTTCATCTGCGGTGCACCGATAAAGCCCGCCACAAACATGTTGATCGGATGGTCATAGAGCCGCTGCGGCGTATCGACCTGCTGGATGTGGCCATCCTTCATGACAACGATGCGGTCGGCCATTGTCATGGCTTCCACCTGGTCATGGGTGACATAGATGAAGGTGGCGTTCAGCCGCTTGTGCAGCTTGGATATTTCGGCGCGCATCGTGCCACGCAGCTTGGCATCGAGGTTGGACAGAGGCTCGTCCAGCAGAAACACTTCCGGATTGCGCACCATGGCACGGCCCAGAGCCACGCGCTGGCGCTGGCCACCGGATAGTGCCTTGGGTTTGCGGTTCAGAAGATGGGTGATGTCGAGGATCTTTGCCGCTTCCTGGACTTTTGTCTCGATCACATCGCGCGGCGCTTTCCGCAGCTCAAGCCCGAACGCCATGTTCTTGTAGACAGTCATATGCGGATAGAGCGCGTAGTTCTGGAAGACCATGGCAATGTCGCGATCCTTTGACGGCACGTCATTCATCAGGTCCTCGCCGATCAGCAATTGCCCGCCGGAGATCTCCTCAAGCCCCGCGATCATTCTGAGCGTGGTGGATTTGCCGCAGCCGGACGGTCCGACGAGAATGATAAATTCCTTGTCGGCGATCTCAAGGTCGATATCGTGCACCACTTTCAGTGCACCGAAGGATTTGTTGAGCTTTTTCAGCGAAATGCTTGCCATTTATCCCTCACGCATCACCAATAGGAGGACCAGTTGCGCGACAGGCGCGTCAAAGCTTCCATGTAATAGTAGTCGCCCCAGGACACGCACTCATCGACACCTTCGCCGCGACAGGTGTTGTGTGGGGTTTTCTTCGAATAGGTGCCGTGCATGACAAGCCCGTTGGAGACGGACGGGTCCTTGACGGCATAGTGATCGGCCAGACTTTTCATCATCCGCCGGGCCAGATCGCGGTAGCGGGCGGCGTCTGCTTCTTCCACCAGATCGGCCATCTCCAGAAGGCCGCAGGCGACGATGGAGGCGGACGAACTATCGCGCGGTTCGCCGTCCTCTGCCGAAAAGATAAGATCCCAGACTGGCACGAGATCGTCCGGAAGCCGTTGCAGATAAAAGCCCAGCAGCCGCTCAAAAGCGTCTCGGTATTCGGCAATGCGCTCGTAACGATAGGACAGGGCCATGCCAGCAATGCCCCAGGCCTGTCCGCGTGCCCAGAAACTGTCATCGCTATAGCCCTGCTTGGTCACGCCCCGTACCGGAGCGCCGGTGGTGGGGTCCATGTAGAACGTGTGATAGGTGGAGCAGTCCTCCCGCACCGAATGGGCAAGCGTGGTGCGCGCATGGGAGAGCGCGATCTCGCGGTATTTTTCATCCCCTGTTTCGCCAGTCGCCCAATAGAGCAGCGGCAGGTTCAACAGGCAGTCGATGATGTAGCGGTATTCGTTTGGATTGCCCTTGGCGCCCCAGGCCTGGATGAATTGTCCGATGGGCTGGTAGCGTTCGATCAGCTGGTCGGCGGCAAGGAGTGCCGCCTTGCGTCCATCCTCGTCGCCCACCAGTTTCCACGCGGCAATGCAGGAGGGCGAATAGAGAAACCCCATATCGTGATGGTCGGTGGCGATACGGTTTTCGATGCGATGCAGGAAGCTTTGCACCTGAATCTGAGCGGCATATCGAAAGACCTTATCGCCGCTGTGCTCATAGGCGAGCCAGATTTCGCCGGGCCAGAAACCTGCCGTCCATTGGTCGTTGGCAACCGCCGGATACCTGTTGCCGACGCTGGAATGGTTTTGTGCCGCATAGGTGAAGTCAGGCAGATTGCGCCGCACCTGGGCGACCGCGATGTCGAGCGCAATAGTCACCTCTTCATCGGTGATCGGCTGTGGCGCATTGGAAAACATGGCATTCATGACATCACCCCTTCAGCCCGGTTGATGCGACGCCTTCGACGAAGAAGCGCTGCAAGGCCAAAAAGACGACGAGCACGGGAATGAGCGCGACAACCGACGCCGCCATGATCAGCCCGTATTCGGCGGAATATTGCGATATGAACATCCGAAGCCCGATCTGGATGGTCTTCAGTTCGGTCTTGGTGAGATAGATCATTGGGCCCAGAAAGTCGTTCCAGGTGGTGACGAAGGTGAAGATCGTCAGAGTCGATAGCGCTGGCTTCGACAGCGGCAGCATGATCTTCGCCCAGATCTGGTATTCGTTCATGCCGTCGATGCGGGCGGCTTCGCAGAGTTCTGTCGGGATCGACATATAGAACTGTCGCATCAGGAAGACGCCGAAGGCTGTAAAGGCTTGAAGGCAGATCAGTGCCAGATGGGTGTTGTTCAGCCCGAATTCGCGCATCAGCAGGAATTGCGGCACCATATAGACCTGCCAGGGCATGGCGATGGTGGCGATATAGCCGAGAAACAGCGTGTTCTTGAACGGAAAATGCAGTTTGGCGAAGGCATAGGCCGCGAAACTCGACGTCAACAATTGCAGAAGCGTGACGATGATCGTCAGCTTCGAGGTGTTGTAAATGAACAGCGCCAGCGGAATCTTTGTCCAGATATCGACATAGTTCTGCCAGCGCGGGTGGGCCGGTATCCATTCGATGGGAAACACGAAGACGTCGCGGTCGAGCTTCAGCGACGCCGACAGCATCCAGGCAAACGGCAGCAACATGATGATAGTGACGGCAATGACCGTTGCGTAGATGGCAATTGTCGAGACCTTGATCCTGCGTCCGGCAATCCGCATGGTTCAGTCCTCCCTCTGGCGGCGGAACTGGATCACGGTGACCGCCAGAACCAGGAAGAACAGCACCAGGGCAATCATGCTGGAATAGCCGAGATCCCAGGAAATGAAGGCTTCATTATAGATATGGTAGACCAGCACGAGGGTCGAGGTTCCAGGTCCGCCCTGGGTGATCATATAGACCTGGTCGAACACCTTGAAGGACTGGATCGTCAGCATGACAGTGACGAAAAACGTCGTCGGGGCCAGCTGCGGCAGGGTGACA
Organism: Agrobacterium vitis; assembly: GCF_014926405.1. Classification (NCBI taxonomy): domain Bacteria; kingdom Pseudomonadati; phylum Pseudomonadota; class Alphaproteobacteria; order Hyphomicrobiales; family Rhizobiaceae; genus Gillisella; species Gillisella vitis. Next base: position 404,459 of record NZ_JACXXJ020000004.1, on the reverse strand, counting down.
TGCCGGAATTTCTGCCAGCCATTGGCGCCGTCGAGACCGGCTGCCTCGTATAATTCGGCATTGATGCCCTGTAGCCCGGCCAGATAGATGACCATGTAATAGCCCATGCTCTTCCAGATACCGAACAGGATGACGGTGACCATCGCCCAGTGCCGGTCAGCCGCCCAGCCGGGCATGTCATTGGGGTCGAGGCCGAGCGTGTAGAGCAGCATGTTAACCGGCCCCATTTCGGGGTTGAACAGCATGTTCCAGACGACAGCCACGGCGACCAGTGACGCGACATAGGGAAAGAACATCGCGGTGCGGAAGAAATCGCGACCACGGATTTTCTGGTTGAGCAGGATGGCAAGACCAAGCGCGCAGGCAAGTGTCGCAGGTACTGAGACAAGAGTGTAGATCACTGTGTTCCAGAACGCGGAGATAAAGGCCTTGTCTTCAAACAGCCGCCAGAAATTATCGAGCCCGGCAAAGGTGATCGGGTTTGACCCATCCCAATGCATGAAAGCCAGCGCAAAGGCGAACAGGATGGGACCGAGCGTGAAGACGGCAAAGCCTAGGAAATTTGGGGCAATGAAGGAATAGGCAATCAGTGCATTTTCGATCCGCCGCCGGCGCTTGGACACGATCCGCACCCTGCGTTTCGAGGTCGCACCTTTGCCGTTCTCGGCGCTGCTGCCAGATAGAACCGGACTGATGACCGTCATCAGCTTTCCTCCCGCACGAAGCCGTATCGTGCCATGCTTTAAGCGTTCCATACGGGGCCGCCTGTCGGTTGCACCCGACTCCCGATCCCTGCATAGCATAGATCGTTTATTGGTCAAACAACTTCCGATGACATCAGACAAATTTACTGGAAAGGTGAAAATAGGTATGATAGCAGGGGATTGCTAGACGGCGAGGAAGGGGAGGTGAGCATAATGTTCAGCGAGCATATTGGCAGCTTGCCGCCTCATCTTGCCGATTTTCAACCGGCCGCAGGTGCTGACGTCCATGCGTTGCTGCAACGATTGGGCGCTACCCATCTCGCTGCCCTGCAGGCCGCGGGCCGCACCGCGATGGACGCTGAATGGCCACAAATCCTTGCCTCTCATTACCGTGACTATACCCAGACAGGAAATCGTTCGCGCTTCGAAGACCTGTATTTCCGTCGCCGCCTGATGCTGAACGATCTGGTTCTGGCGGAATGTGCCAAGGACACAGGTGAGGGCGGAGACGACTTCATTGACGCCATTATCGATGGCGTCATCCTGATCTGTGAGGAAAGTGGGTGGCAATTGCCAGCGCACAATGCTTATGGACGAGGCGGTCCGCGCCAGCCCTTGGCCACTCCTGAAGACCCGGTGATCGATCTGTTCGCGGCGGAAACGGCGGCGAACCTGGCAACCCTGGTTTGGCTGCTGAGACCGGCTCTTGCGCAACGCGATCCGCACCTGCCGGCCCGCATAGAGCAGGAGATCCACCGCCGTATCATCACCCCTTATCTTGCCCGGCATTTCTGGTGGATGGGGCAGGGAAACGAGAGGATGAACAACTGGACCGCCTGGATCACCCAGAACGTCTTGATCGCCACGTTTTCCCTGCCCACGAGCCAGGAGATTCGCCGTGCAGTGCTGGTCAAAGCGCTGGGCAGTCTCGATGCCTTTCTCAAGGACTATGCCGAGGACGGCGCCTGCGAGGAAGGCGTGCTCTATTATCGCCATGCCGCTCTCTGTCTGTTTGGCGCCATGACCGTGCTGGATCAGGTGGTGCCGGACCTGTGCCGTCCGCTTTGGCAGACAGCCAAGATCCGCAACATGGCGGAATACATCCTCAATATGCATGTGTCTGGACGGTATTATTTCAATTTTGCCGATTCATCCGCAGTTCTGGAACCCTGTAGCATCAGAGAATATCTGTTCGGCGAAGCGGTCGGCTCGAAGGCGCTGATGGATTTTGCCGCTGCCGATCTTCAGCAATCCGCAGATCCTCTGTTGTCGAAAGAGTGGAACCTTTGGTACCGGTTGATGGCAGCCACACGCTTGCCGGACGTTAAGCCTGCGCCCGCAAAGCCGGCGGCAAAAGGTGATATTTTCTACCCCGGCACCGGGCTTTTCATTGCCCGCGACAACCGTTTCGATCTGGCGGTGAAGGGTGGGCATAACGGCGAAAGCCATAATCATAACGATGTCGGCAGCCTGACGCTTTACAAGGATGGACAACCGTTTCTCATCGATATCGGCGTGGAAACCTATACGGCCAAAACCTTCTCGCCGCAGCGGTATGAGATCTGGACGATGCAGTCGGCCTACCACAACCTTCCAACTTTTGCGGGCGTCATGCAACAGGATGGACCGGAATTTGCCGCACGCGATGTCGAAACGGCTTTCGAGGTGGAGGAGGTCCGCATTTCGCTGGAGATAGCCGCAGCTTATCCGAAGGAAGCAGCGCTACGCTCTTATCGCCGCAGCGTCAGGCTCATTCGTGGCAGCCATATCGAAGTTGTCGATGAGCATGACGGTGACAAGCCTGCCGTTCTATCGCTGATGACCTGCATTGCGCCACGTGTGGAAGCAGGGAGGCTGGTCCTGGACGGGTTCGGCGAAATTAGTGTGAGCGGTGCGGCAGAGCCAATCATCGAGGCAATCGACATCGGCGATCCCCGGCTGCGGCAGGCTTGGCCGGAGAGAATTTTCCGTATTCTGCTGCCGTTTGAGACATCGCGTTTGTCGCTGACGATTACTTGAGGAGGGTGAGGATGAGAGTGACACTCACTGTGGTGGATGCTGCGGGCCAAAACCTGGCGCAGAGCAGTGCGGACCACGAAGCCTTTCTGGTTTATCGCCAGCCCTACGGGGACGGCGACCGGCTATTGGTCGAGGTGTCCGAGCCCAGTCATGTCCGTCTGGCGTTCGATGCCGCCATGGCACCGGCCATCCTGTATTTGCCGCAGGGCCGTTTTAGCTTTTCCATACCGTTCGGTGCCAGAAAGATCGCTTACCCACCCCATGCATTTTGCGGAGACCTGCACCGGCTTCACGCTGCGAAGGCGAGGCCGGAAGAGATGTCGGCACAGAGAAACCTTGCCTTCAATCCCCTGGACGACCACGCCAATTCTCAAGCTTTTCCGCATGTCGAGGCCAATGTCGAAACACGCGGGGAGGCGGCCTTCGCAGTTCGCAATGTCATCGATGGCGAGCGAGCCAATAGCAATCACGGTTTCTGGCCTTTCACCAGTTGGGGGATCAACAGGGATCCGCAGGCTGCCCTGACCCTGTTTTTCGGTCGCCCGGTCAGGCTCCGTGAAGTGGTGCTCACTCTACGGGCTGATTTCCCGCACGATGCCTGGTGGGAAAGTGCTGTTCTGAGCTTTTCGGGTGGAGAGGAAACGCGGTTGGCGCTGGTTAAATCCTCTGCCGCCCAGTGTTTTTGCCTGCCCGAAACGCGCACCGAATGGGTTCGGCTGCACAGTCTGATGAAAGCCGATGACCCATCGCCGTTTCCGGCGCTGACCCAGATCGAGGTCTGGGGGACGGAAGCCTGAGATTCAGGTCTCGCTGCCGATACCGCGCAGATCGCGCAACAGATCACGGTAGCGCAACTGGCTACCGCGCAGATGATCCTGCATGGCGGCGCGGGCGGCTTTTTCGTCGCCGTCGGAAATCGCCACCACCACGGCCTGATGTTCCCTGTGGATGAGGCGGCGATAGGCCGTTTGTTCAGCCGCCCGGTTTTCCGCGACCACTTTGGACTGAGGGATAGCGGATGCGCCGTGCATCTCGAGAAATTGCGTAAACAGCGGATTATTGGTGGCCGCAGCAATCGCCATATGCAGGGCCAGATCGGCCTCTCGAATGGAGCGGTCGGCCTCGATACACGCCAGCAATTTTGCATGGCAATCGAAAATCGCTTCCTCCTGCGCCGGCGAACGGCGCAGCGCGGCAAGCCCGGCAGCCTCTATCTCCAGCGGCGTGCGGATCTCCAAAACCTCAAGATCTGAGGACAGCCGGGCGCGATCCAGCTTTGACGGGTTTGTGCGTGATTGATGATGATTGAGGACGAAAATGCCAGCCCCTTGGCGCACCTCGACCAGCCCATCGTAACGCAGGCCGGTGACTGCCTCACGGATGACGGTCCGGCTGACACCATGGGCCTCGGTCAGTTCCATTTCGCTGGGAAGCCGATCGCCCGGCGCATAGTCCCCGCCAAGGATCGCCTTGCGAAGGCTGTCGCTGACCTGTGCAACCAGGGAGCCAGCGCCTTTGGCGCGTGTTTTCACTTGACCGGTCACACCATCCACCACTTTCATGCCCTGCCGCAGAAGGCAGAGCCGTTTTCGTCTCTCTAAGTGGAATATGTATGATGAATCGTACGCAAATTCAACTGCTCTGTAAAAGGCCATAAATATGTCTGATGTCTATCAAGTTAGACGACCCGCATCATGGTAACCTCGTTTTCTTTTCGTCCGCTCCAAGCGTGAAAGCACCCGCTGGGCATCCTCTTTTCGGTCGAAGGTCTCGATCATAGTCTGGCCTGTCGTACCAATCCGTCCCCAGTTGCGGATCACCGAGGCGCCGCCGAACAGGGTCGGTTGCAGTGCGAGCGTGTAAAAGCGCCGCATGTTTTGCGATGGGTCGATACGGCGAAGTTGGACCGGGCTGTTGTTCTCTTTCTCCATGGCCAGAGTCTGGCGTGGTTCGATTCAAGCGTCCAACGAGTTATCTGAATCGATCCGGTCTGATCGATTCACGCCTTTGATAGGTCACTCCGCCTTGGCGCCTTCCTATCAAACGACACCCTTGCTGAAAATAAAGCATCCGTAGGGGCCGGGATCGGAGGTTCTGACGATCGCAAAGGACGTCTTTGCCTCGGCGTAAAACGCGAAACGTTCCAGGGCGTCGATCTTCACCGGTCGTCCTTCTGCATGGTCCACCACACGCTGGATGGACGAAAAGATCGGTACCTGTCCACCAGGGTCGCCAACCACCTGCATTCGCTTCACCGGCGCTTCCACAAAGGTATCGAGGGGGAAAAGCGTTAGGATCGCCGCCGTGGCAACCTCAAGACCGCAACCCGACAGATTGATCAGCTTGCCATAGGTCGTGTGCTTGGCAATCGTCTCGGCCGGATGGTTGATATCGCACAGCACCAATTGGTCGCCGTGCCCCATCAGCATCAAGGCATGCAGCAATTCAGCATTCAAAACCGGATCTATTCCCTTCAACATTGGCTTGCCTTCCCTTTGCGGTCGTGAATTTCTTCACGATTTGACATTTTTTTGTGATGTTTCCCGATGCGGCGATGCTTAAACAGGGCAGCGCGAGGGCTATACTCACCGCAATTCATAGTTCAACGTCGCCAAAACTCCCGTTTCGACTGCGCTTCGATGAACATCGAAAATATTTAAGAGAAACGCAATAACGGACTTTACCAAAATAGAAGATTATGTGAAGTTCTCGACGAAGATAGCGTCTTTCCGGACGCAAGGACCGTGGCGGTGAGAGGGAGGTCTCCAACCGTTACAGTTTTCCGGAAAACCGCTTAAACGGCGTGCGCAAGGCGCGCTGCCCTGGGAGGAGAACTGCTTTTGGCATCGATGAATATCGTCAATGTCGGCAAGGACTATGGTAGCCTGAGGGTTATCCATGGCGTTTCCGTCGAGATTCCTGATGGTGAATTCGTTGTTCTTGTCGGCCCATCGGGATGCGGCAAGTCCACGCTGCTGCGCATGGTTGCCGGGCTGGAGCCGATCACCTTTGGCGATGTCGTTATCGACGGAAAAGTCGTCAACGACCTGCCGCCAAAGGATCGCGATATCGCCATGGTGTTCCAGAGCTATGCGCTTTATCCGCACAAGACCGTGGCGGAGAATATGGGCTTTGCGCTGAAGATGCGCGGTGAAACCAAGTCCTTCATTGACGAGCGCGTTCGCAAGGCAGCAGAAATTCTCGATCTGGTCCCCTATCTGGCCCGCTATCCCCGTCAGCTTTCCGGCGGGCAGCGGCAGCGCGTGGCGATGGGCCGGGCGATTGTGCGAGATCCGAAGGTTTTCCTGTTTGACGAACCACTGTCCAATCTCGATGCGAAACTGCGCGTGCAAATGCGGGCTGAAATCAAGGAATTGCAACGCCGTCTGGCGACGACGATGATTTACGTCACCCATGACCAGGTCGAAGCCATGACCATGGCGGACCGTATCGTCGTGTTGCGGGATGGTCGCGTCGAGCAGATCGGCTCGCCGCTAGCGCTTTACGACGCGCCAGCCAACATGTTCGTGGCTGGGTTTATCGGTTCGCCCTCGATGAACCTGATCAAAGGTCATATCCGGGCATCTGCAACGCCGTTTTTCGAGACCGAAGAGAGCATCCGACTTCCCTTGAATTCGGCTCCTGCAGGTTCGGACGGACGAGCGGCTTTCTACGGCATTCGGCCTGAGCATTTTGTGCTTGGCGGCGATGTAACCGCTAACGTTACCGTGCTGGAATCGACCGGAACGGAAACCCAGGTCTTTGCCCGGCTTGGCCAGCAGAAAGTTATCGGCGTGTTCCGCGAGCGTTTGGCAGAGCCGTCCGGACAGATGATTGCCATGACGCCGAACCCGGCCATGGTCCATCTGTTCGACGGTGAAACGGGGCTGCGGTTGGAATAGAGTTTGTCAGGGAAAAGTGGAAGCCTGCTTTCGCCCGTCCACGGGAGGGGACATGTGAAAGCAGTTATTTGACATAGGCGAACAAGGGAGGAGACAGGTATGAAAGTCAGCGAATACGAGAGGATGATGGCGATAGGCCTGAGCCGTCGCGCCATCCTGAAGACCGGTGCAAGCCTTGGGGCTGTGGCAGCGGCTGGTGGGTTGTTGGGCAGTGCCGGAACGGCGCTTGCCGACGAGGCGTCCCTGCGCACGCAGATCCTGCAAATACCCGGCGTTGGAAAGGGCTCTCCCACCGATGCCGATTGGCAGAAGGTCGGCGAGCTGTGCCTGGAGGCCACGAAGAAGACCGTCAAGAAGGGAGAGTTCGCTGGCGTCGAACTGTCCTTCATGGGCCTGAACAATCAGAATCTGCACAATGTGCTGTTTCGCGGCTTCCTGAAGCCCTGGGAGGATTATACCGGCGCCAAGATCACCTGGATCGACCTGGCCCAGGCGGATTACAATCCCCGCCTTCAACAGGCGATTGCCACCGGCACCGTGGATTTTGACCTTCTGGAAATGGGCGCGCCGTTTGAGGGTGATGTCTGCGGCAAGGGTCTTGCCTCGGAAATGCCGGACTGGGTAAAGGCCCAGATCGACATGGACGATTACGTCGATTACCTGAAGGCCCCGGTCGGCACCTGGGGTGGCAAAGTCTACCGTGTCTCGGTGGACGGCGATTGCCACAACTTCAACTACCGTAAGGATTATTTTACCGACACCGATCTCGCCAAGGCCTGGAAAGCCGAAGGCCATACGGGCGAATGGGGCGTGCCGAAAACCTGGCAACAGGTGCAGGAAGCGACCAAGTTCCTCAAAGGCAAGAAAATCGCTGGTGCCGATGCCATCGGCTATCTTGATGCACCAAAGGCCTGGGGTGGCTTTGGTTTCTACTTCCTCGGCAGCCGCGCAACGGCCTATGCCAAGCACCCGGATGATAAGGCCTGGCTGTTCGACATCGATACGATGAAGCCGCGCATCAACAATCCTGCCTGGGTGCGCGCCATACAGGATGTGGTCGATGCCCTGCCTTCCGAAGCCGGCGACCAGCTGAATGCCGATCCGGGCACGACGGCGTTCCAGCAGTTTCTGGCCGGAACCGGTTCTATGGTCTCCTGGTGGGGCGATGTCGGGCAAAGCGCCCAGACCAGCGATAGTTCGGTGGTGGGCGATACCATTGCCTTCGACATTCTTCCCGGCTCCGACGATGTCTACAACGCCAAGACCGGAAAGTGGGAAACGCTGGCAAGCGGGCCGAATTATGCACCCAACATGGCCTATCTGGGCTGGGGCGTTTACGTCATGGCTCGTGTCGATAAGGACGAGAAGAAAAAGAAGGCGGCTTGGAGTGCGGCAGCCCATCTCGGTGGCAAGGATCTCGCCTTGTGGACGGCGGCTTATCCCTCCGGCTTCCAGTGCTATCGCAAGAGCCAGTTCGATATCAAGGAATGGGTGGCAGCGGGTTATGAGGAGGCGTTCATCAGCAATTATCTCGCCTCCCAGTCGAAGTCCTACAACCATCCGAACGCCGCCATCGAGCCACGTATTCCCGGTATCTTCCAATATTACAGCGTGGCGGAAGACGAATTGGCAAAGGTGTTTGCGGGAAGGGTGAAGCCCCAGGAAGGTGCCGATGCGATTGCGGCGGCCTGGGAAAAACTCACCGATCAGCTTGGCCGCGACAAGCAGATATCTCTCTACAAGGCCTCGCTCGGCGTTTGAGCTATGCCAGCGGCGGGAAACTGCCGCTGGTGTTCCCAAACGGCGTCAGGCGGCTTTCTCATTTCGCCTGACGTCCATTCATCAGCCTAATGCCAATCTTGGCTTCCGGCCTCTGCTCGGGCGTTGTGCCCAAGGGTTTGCTTATGTCCGACACGACCATGCCTGCCATTCGCCCGACTGAAGGGGTATCGCTACGGCAAACCGGTGCCCGGCGTGGTCGCCTGCTGTTGGCGGTGGCCACGGTGCTGTTGCTTGGCGTGCTCATTCTGCAAGTTCTCGATGTAGCCGGGGTGACCTCGCTTGGCCTCGTCAGCTGGCGTCCCTTGCTCTATGCCTATATCGTCTGGGCCGTGGCTCTGTGCGCCGCGCAAATCATGATCCGTGGCGAAGCGGGCCAGCGGGCCGTGTTCGTTCTGCCAGCGGTGCTGTTTACGGTCGCCATGGTGGTATTTCCCACGGTGTTCGGCCTCTACATTGCCTTCACCGACTGGAACCTCAGCGCTGCCGCAGGACGGCGTTTCAATGGCATCGACAACCTGCGCACGCTGTTTGCCGACTTTTACTTCTGGAACGCGCTGTTGAACATGGTCTATTATGTTCTGGCGGTTCTGGTGCAATATGCCATTGCCTTTGGCCTCGCGCTGCTTTTGAACGCCGAAATCAAGGCCCGGAAGTTCTTTCGCGTCGCCTTCCTTCTGCCGCTGATGTTGAGCCCGGTTGCCGTCAGCTGGATGATCGGCAAATCGCTGATGGAATATCGCTTCGGCCCGGCGGCAACGCTTGCCCGGCATCTCGGATGGGACAACCCGGCGTTTTTCTCGACCCCGTGGCTTGCCCGCCTCTCGCTGATGGCCATGGATGCCTGGGTCTCGATCCCCTTCATGATGATCCTGCTTCTGGCCGGGCTTCAGGCCTTGCCAACGGAGATCAAGGAGGCCGCCAAAGTCGATGGTGCTTCCGGCTGGCAGAGCTTCAAGGAAATCACCTTTCCGCTGATGCTGCCGGTCAGCGTCACGGTGATTATCCTGCGGATCATTTTCCAGCTGAAGCTTGCCGATATCGTCATCAATGTTACCGCAGGCGGACCCGGCGGCGCGACAGATACGGTCTCCAGCTTCATCTTCCGGGAATATCGTGACCGCTCGAATGTCGGCTACGGCACCATGCTGGCCGAGTTCTATCTCGTCATCATCATTATCTTCGTCTCGCTCATCCTGAAGGTGACGAGCCGCTGGCTGCAACGTTCCAACTGAGGCACCGACCATGGCAAACACAAGCACCAGCCATAACGGCCCTGAAAGCCGAGCCGAACCCCGGTTTCGTCGCCCTCAATTTCTGACAAGCAGTCTGCTGATCTATGCCGCCTTGGTGTTCTGGGCGTTCATCTCGCTGTTTCCGATCTACTGGACCATCACGACATCCTTCAAGACCGCCGTCAATGTCACCCAGGGCCACCTCATTCCCTTCGTGGATTTTACGCCGGACTGGAAGGGCTGGCGCTCGCTCGGCCTTTCGCCGGACACGATATTTGTGGCCTCGACGGTGCGCGACGAATTCATGCGGCGGTTTTTCAACAGCGTCGTCGCCTCGGCTGGAGCCTCGTTTCTGGCTGTGGTGATCGGATCGCTGGCGGCCTATGGCCTCAGCCGGTTTTCCTACAAATTCCTCTGGTTGCGTAACAAGGATATCTCTTTCTTCTTCCTGTCCCAGTTGATCCTGCCGCCCGTCGTGCTCGCCATGCCGTTTCTGGTGCTCTATAAACACCTGATGCTGCTGGATACTCTGACCGGTCTCGTTCTGGTCTACACGCTGATGGTACTGCCCATCGTCATCTGGATCATGCGCGACCAGTTCGACACGATCCCTGTCGAACTCGAACAGGCAGCCCTTGTCGATGGCTGCTCGATCTGGGGGGCGTTTATGCGGATCGTCCTGCCCATCGCCCTGCCGGGAATGGTGGCTGCCTTCATCCTGTCGGTCATTCTTTGCTGGAACGAATATTTCTTCGCAGCGCTCCTGACCAGTTCGAACGCCAAGACACTGCCCGTCATGGTGGCCAGCCAGACTGGCTCGCAAGGCATCAATTGGTGGTCCATGGCCGCTATCGCCACCGCCGCCATCATGCCGCTTGTCCTGGTCGGTATTTTCCTGGAGCGCTATATCGTCAAGGGCCTGACCGCCGGTGCGGTCAAATAGGCCAGTCATTGTAGTAAGTTAAGTTAAACAAGGAGTGTCCCATGCTGAAAAATCTTCATCCTGCCTTGAATGCCGACGTGCTGCATGCGCTGCGATCCATGGGGCATGGCGATACACTTGTGATTTCCGATACCAATTTCCCCAGCGATAGCGTGGCACGCCAGACCGTGCTGGGCCGTCCCCTGTCCATGGCCAATCTGTCATCCGCAGAAGCTGTGCGCGTCCTGCTGTCGGTTTTGCCGCTCGATACGCCGCTGCAAAATTCGGCAGGTCGTATGGAAGTCATGGGTGCCCCGGACGACATTCAGCCGGTGCAACGCGAGGTCCAAGTGGAAATCGACCGCGCCGAGGGCAAGCCATCGCCGATGTACGGCATCGAGCGGTTTGCATTCTACTCCCTTGCAAAGAAGGCCTATTGTGTGATTTCAACCGGCGAAACCCGCTTCTACGGCTGCTTCCTGTTCACCAAGGGCGTCATCCCACCGGCTGGAGCATAAGGAGGGCAGGATGGGCAAGGGCGTTTCGATACTCGGAATCTTTGTTGCCGATACCGCTTATCTTGCGGCGCGATTGCCGGTGGTGGGCGAGACAATCACCGGCAGCGGCTTTTCCGTCGGTCCGGGCGGCAAGGGCTCCAACCAGGCGGTTGCGGCAGCAAGGGCCGGGGAGGGCGCGAACGTCTCCTTCATCTCGAAGATCGGTCGCGACACGTTCGGTGATCTGGCGTTGAAGACCTATGCGGAGGCGGCTGTCCTGCCAAAACTGACCATTATGGATGACCAGCCGACCGGTGCCGCGTTCATCTATGTCAACGACAAGACGGGCGACAATGCCATCATCGTCTATCCAGGTGCAGCCGGAACCATTACCATTGAGGATGTCGAGGCGGCGCGGCAAACCATCGAGACCAGCGCAATTTTCGTGACTCAACTGGAGCAGCCCGCCGAGGCAGCCCACCACGGGCTGATGATCGCCCGTAAGGCTGGCGTCACCACTATCTTCAACCCCGCCCCCGCCGAGCCGTTTCCAGACACGATCTATCCGCTGTGCGACTATATCATTCCCAACGAAACCGAAGCCGCCGCATTGGTTGGCTTTCCGCTCGATACGATTGAAGATGCTAAGCGGGCGGGGGATGTGCTTCTGGAGCGTGGTGTCGGTACCGCCATCATCACGCTCGGCAGCAGAGGCGTGTTGTTTCATAGCCACGATGCCTCGGTGGCGGTTCTGGCCATTGCAGCCGGGCCTGTCATCGATACGACAGGGGCAGGGGACGCCTTCGTTGGCGGTTTTGCGGCAGCGCTTGCCGATGGACTTGCCCCGCTCGACGCGGTCCGGTTCGGATGTGCGACGGCGGGCATCGCCGTGACCCGCCGGGGAACCGCGCCCGCCATGCCGGAGCGCAGCGAAATCGAGGCATTGCTGCGTCGCTGAGGTTGGCTCCAGGCAATTCACTGGGGTCTAAGAGATTTTTTACTTTACAAATCACAATTATTTTGTGAAGTATGAAGTGTAGTGATCAAAGTGAGCCAGAGCCGTGACCCAGCTGAAATTTGCAACCCGCCTGAATTCCTTTGCCTCCTGCCCAAAGGCAGAATGGCCGGACCTGTCCGGCAAGCCGACCATGCTGCAAATGGCAAAGCGTGCCGCAAAAGTCGATGGGCTAACGGATCTCGATCTCAATTATCCCGATCATGTTGGCGAAGACCCTGCTGTTTTGGCCCGCCAGATTGGCGATATGGGCCTGGCAATCAATGGGTTCGCCATGCGCTATTACACCAATCCCGCCTTCAAGATCGGCGCATTCACTAATCCAGACCCCGCAGTCCGGCGGGAAGCCATCGATCTCACCAAGGCCGGTATTGACGCAGCCCGTGCAGCAGGCAGCCGGTTGATGACGCTCTGGCTCGGCCAGGATGGGTTCGATTATGCCTTTCAGGCGGATTATCACACCCTGTGGCAACACGAAATTGATGGAATCCGTGAAGTTTGCGCCCATGACCCGGATTGCCAGATCAGCATCGAGTACAAGCCGAACGAACCTCGGTCCTACAGCCTGATGCCGGATGCGGCAACGACATTGCTGGCCATCAGGGATGTCGATATGCCCAATCTTGGCGTGACGCTGGACTTTGCCCACGTTCTCTACGCCGATGAACAGCCAGCCTTTGCCGCCGCCTTGATTGCCCGCCATAGCCGCGTTCTCGGTGTGCATCTGAACGATGGCTATGCCAAGCGCGACGATGGCCTGATGGTGGGCGCGGTCCACACCCAGCAGACCGTCGAGCTTCTGCGCCAGATCCGCAAGGACGGCTATGACGGCGCCATCTACTTCGACACGTTCCCGGACATGACGGGTCTCGATCCCGTCCACGAATGCGAGGTCAATATCCAGACCGTCAAGCGCATGCTGCGGATTGTCGATCGCCTCGATCAGGATAATCGTCTTTCGGGCGCCATCGACCGTCAGGATGCCGTGTCCGCGCAGGCCATCGTTCAGGAACTGATGCTGGGCTAAGGCCCGCAATTCAAAATACCTTGAGATTTCAGACCTTTGTAACCAAAGGCATGCCGGAGGCGTGCTTGATGATACCACCTGGGAGGAACCGATGAAGACCATGATGAAACTGACGCTTGCCACTGGCCTTGCTGCCAGCTTCCTGTTCAGCGCAGCCTTTGCGCAGCAGCTTGCCCCACTCAATTCCGACACTGAAAAAGACCGCATGGACTGGTCGCAGCTGGAAGCAAAGTTCGGCCCCTTTCCGAAGCTTCCCGACGGCACCAAGGCGGGCGCCGTCTCAAAGACACTGACCAACGAATACTGGCGGTCGCTCGGTGAGGGCTATGCCGCGTTCGGCAAGGCCAAGAACGTTCCGGTCGCCTATCAGGCGGCGCAAAGCGAAGGCGACCAGCTTGGTCAGTTGACGATTGCCGAGGGGATGATCACGCAAGGCTATAACGTTCTGCTGGTGTCGCCACAGACGGATTCCAATCTTCAGCCGGTGATCGAACAGGCCAAGGCCGCCAATATTCCGGTCGTTGACGTCAATGATGCAGTGATCCCGCAGGCCGAGCACTATGTCGGCAATGTTCAGCGCGACAACGGCGTGCGCGTCGCCAAATGGTTCATCACCAACCGTCCGCAGGGCGGCAAGGTGGCGATCATCGAGGGCCAGGCCGGTGTTTATGCCGCCGTGCAACGCACCGACGGCTTCAAGTCCACCATCGGTGAAAACGGCAAGTTCAAGATCGTCGCCAGCGTTCCCGGCAATTGGGACCGGCAGACCTCCTACGATGCCGCGACCAACATCCTCAACCAACACCCCGATCTTATCGGCTTCTATGCCAACAATGACGGCATGGCATTGGGCGTGGTCGAAGCCGTCAAGGCGGCAGGGCTTGCGGGCAAGGTCGCGGTTTTCGGCACTGACGGTATTTCAGACGCCTACGCCTCGATCAAGGCAGGCGAACTGACCGGCACCGTCGATAGCTTTCCGGTTCTAACAGGTGAAGTGGCCATGGAAACAGCCCTTCGGCTCGTTGCCGGCCAGAAATTGCCGCGCGTCGTCGCCACGCCCCAGGCGCTGATCACCGCCGACAACCTCGCCCGCTACCAAGGCAAGGGCGTCGATGTGCGCGCCGTGCTGATGGAAGATGCCAAGGCTGCAAAATAATCGAGGTTAACGCACTGCCAGCTTTCAGGGTTGGCAGTGCGTGTCTTGCAGGAGGAGGTGAAATATGGTGCCGAGACTGGGATTTGAAACAATCTCCAAGAGCTTTCCGGGCGTCAACGCGCTGACGGAGGTGAGCTTTGACGTCGCTCCCGGAGAAATTCACGGGCTGCTGGGTGAAAACGGCGCCGGAAAATCAACGCTTCTGCGCATTCTGTCCGGCGTCTTCCGGCCAACCTCCGGCAGTGTTTTCGTCGATGGCGTAGCTGTCGCATTTCGCAAGCCGCTGGATGCAAGACAGGCTGGCATCGCGATGATCCATCAGGAACTTCAACAGGTTCCGCATCTGAGTGTTGCCCAGAACATGTTTCTTGGCCATTCGCTGACCCATATGGGCGGGCTTTTCGTTTCGCGCAGGGAGCAGGAACAGCGGGCCGCCGAAGCGCTGTCGATGATCGATCGCAGCATTGACGTCGCCGCGCCCATCTCCAGCCTGAAAGTCGCGCAGCGGCAGATTGTCGAGATCGGCCGCGCACTGCTCGACAAGGCCAAGGTCATCGCCATGGATGAGCCGACCTCCAGCTTGACGCCGAGCGAGTTCGACCGGCTGGCTGAGGTGATTGCCGATCTCTCGGCCAGCGGCGTGTCGATTATTTATGTTTCGCATAAGATGGACGAGGCTTTCCGTATCTGCCAGCGCGCCAGCGTCATGCGAGATGGCAAGCTCGTTGGCATCGTTGATATGAAAGCCACATCGGAAAAACAGGTCATTGCCATGATGGTAGGGCGTGAACTGATGCAGGAAACCCATCATTCCTTCGTAACTGATCAGGTCAGGCTGCAAGCCAGCAATCTGTCTTCAGCCACCAAGATCAAAAATGTCTCCTTCACCCTGAAAAGGGGTGAAGTGTTGGGCATTGCCGGGCTGGTCGGCTCGGGGCGTACGGAATTGCTGCGGCTGATCGCCGGTGTCGATCGTCTGAGCGAGGGGTCTATTACCATCGATGGCAAGAGTGTCAGCCTGCGCAATCCCCGTGACGCAATCGCGGCAGGAATCGGCCTTGTGCCGGAGGAGCGCAAGCGCGAAGGTATTATCCCCTTGCGCCCGGTCAGCTTGAACATGGCGCTCGCCTCGCTTCCCAGCTTTTCCGCTGCCGGTCTGATCCGCACCGGAAAACTGCGCGCCAGCGCGCAGGATTTGCTGAAGCGTGTCAATCTGCGGCCGTTTCAGCTTGATCGTCCTATCCGTCTGTTCAGCGGCGGCAACCAGCAAAAGGCCATTATTGCCCGCTGGCTGGCGGCCAAATCGCAGATCCTGCTGTTCGATGAGCCGACACGCGGCATCGATGTCGGGGCAAAATCCGAGATCTACCAATTGATCGAAGCCCTGGCCCGCGAAGGCCATTCGATCATCGTCGTTTCCTCCGAGCTTCCCGAAGTCATCCGGCTCTCCGACCGGGTCCTGGTGATGCGGGAAGGGCAGATCGCGGCTGAAATCTTGCGCGAACAGCTGACGGAAAGCGCCATTCTCGCCCACGCCATTCCAGGAGCGAGTGCCGGTGCTACCGCCATCGCACATCCTGCATAAACAGAGAGGATCTTTCTCCATGACCGCCTCTTCATCCGCCGCCAGCCAATCGGTCCCGACCTTTCGCCGGTTTTCCGTCTCGTTGCGTGACGCCGGAACGCTGATCGGCCTCATCGTCATCATGGCGGTATTTGCAGCGCTCGTTCCCGGCTTCCTGTCGGAGCGCAACCTGACCAATATTCTCCAGCAATCCAGCATCAATGCCTGCCTGGCGCTGGGCATGACGCTGGTGATCATTTCAGGCGGCATCGATCTATCGGTCGGGCCGACCGCTGCCATTGCCGCCGTGATGACCGCGACGCTGCTGCTGGGCGGCACGCCCATTCCTTTGGCGATTCTCGCCGGGCTTGGTGTCGGCGCGGTATGCGGCTTTATTAATGGCGTGCTTGTCGCCTATATCGGCCTGCAACCCTTCATCGTGACGCTGGGGACACTGAGCACCTACCGAGCCATCGCGCTGATCTTCACCGGTGGCAATCCGGTGCTGGGCATTCCACCTGGCTTTCGGGCGCTGTTCAATGGAACCCTGATCGGCCTGCCCATCCCGGTGTTGATCGTTGCCGGTGTTTCGGTCGCCGCCTGGGTGCTGCTCAAGAAGACGCCTATCGGTGAATACCTGATGGCAGTCGGCGGCAATGAAGAGGCTGCTTACGTCGCAGGCGTTCCAATCGCCCGTACCAAGATCACCGCCTATGTGATTTCCGGCGGGCTGGCCGCACTCGCCTCTCTCATCCTGATTGGCCGTCTTGGCGCAGCCGAGCCCATTCTCGGCAATCTCTGGGAGCTGGATGCAATTGCAGCAGCGGCGATTGGCGGTGCATCGCTGATGGGCGGCAAGGGCAGTATTGTCGGCACCATTCTTGGCGCCATTATCCTGGGTGCCATGCGCAATGGTTTGACGCTGATGAATGTCCAGGCCTTCTATCAACTGCTCGCCACCGGCCTTATAATCCTTGTCGCAATGATGATTGATCGCGCGACAAGGGGACGGGAATGAACGCTGATGGCTTTGACATGAAGGCGGTGGGGCCGCGCATTCGCATGATGATGCCAATGCTGACGCCGCTGGAAGCAAAGGTCGTGGATACGGTCTTCGGCATGCGTGATTTCAGCGAGGAGACCTCGCTGAAGCAAATCGCCGAAAATGCCGGTGTTTCGGAGGCCATGGTGGTGAAGATCACCAAGAAGCTCGGTTTTTCCGGCTTTCGGGATTTCCGGTCTTCCGTCAGCCAGTATAACCGCCAGCCGACCACCGAAATGCATCAGGAATTGTCCGTTGACGATACCTCGCTTGAAATCGTCCAGAAAGTCTTTCGCACCTCGATCCACGCCCTTGAGGAAACACTCGCCATTCTGGACATGGCAGCCTTCGACCAGGCGGCGGACATGATCCATAAGGCTCGAAACCGGGATTTCTACGGCGTCGGCGGCTCGGCGCAGATCGCCCGGGATGTGGCCCACAAGTTTTTGAGAATTGGCGTGCGCGCCAGCGTCTTCGATGATTCACACATGATGCTGATGTCGGCAGCCCTTCTTGGCGATACCGATGTCGCCATTGGCTTTTCGCATTCGGGCAATACGATTGCCGTGATCGAGGCCCTGCAACTTGCCCGCAGGAATGGCGCCAGCACCATTGCCGTGACCAATTACGGTTCCTCCGCGCTCGCCCAGTCCGCCGACGTGGTCTTGTGTTCCACCGCACAAGGCTCGCCTTTGATGGGGGAAAATGCCGCGGCGCGCATTGCGCAGCTCAATATTCTCGACGCCATTTTCGTCGCCGTCGCCCAGCGCGACTATCAGGCCGCCGAGCGCAATCTCGACCGCACCATGTCCGCCGTCACCTCCAAACGCAAAGATCGCCTTCCATGACATCCTCGCCTATCGTCACCGTTTTCGGCAGCCTGCATTATGATATCGCGGTCTTCGGTCCAGACCGGCCACGTCAGGGAGAAACTGTTGCAGGCACGTCCTGGCATCCCAAAAGCGGCGGCAAGGGTGGCAATCAGGCTGTCTCGGCAGCACAGGCCGGCGTCTCGACCTTCATGATCGGCGCTGTTGCCGACGACGAATTCGGACGGTTTCTGTTGGAAAATCTTAAACGCCGACAGGTTGATGATCGCTTCGTGCGGCGCGACGCGGCAGCGTCGACCGGCCACGCCACCGGCATGAGCGTGGCAATTTTCGATGCGCAGGGCGATTACGGTGCCGTTATTGTGTCCGGCGCCAACCTGACGCTTGGCGATCAGGATGTCGCAGCCGCAGCCGATCTGCTGGGCCGGACAACGGTTCTTGTCTTGCAGAACGAGATCCCCGACGCCGCCAATGTCGCCGCAGCAAGGGCCGTCCGGCAGGCTGGGGGCCGCGTCCTGATCAATGCCGCACCGGCGCGCGCCTTGTCAGCCGACCTTCAGAACCTGATAGACATCATCGTCGTCAACGCCATCGAGGCTGAAATGCTGGCGGGTGTCCCGGTTGTCGAAACGCTCGATGGCGCATTGGAAGCGGCAAGGAGGCTGTTGGCGAACTTCCCGGACGTTGTGGTCACCGCAGGCGGCGCGGGTGTCGCCTACGCAAGTCGAGGCGGAGACGAAATTGTCCTGCCTGCCGTGAAGGTGAAAGTGGAAAGCACGCACGGAGCCGGCGACATGTTCATCGGCGTGATGGCCGCAACCCTCGCCACAGGAAAATCGATGCGCGACGCACTTTCACTGGCAAATATCGAAGCCGCAAAACTGGTTGCGACACCAGAAGCTGAACGCCTTTAGAGTTTGTCAGGGAAAAGGGAAAACCGATTTTTCCGAAAACACAAACGAAAACAAGAGAATTTAGAGTCTGTCTGGTTCAATCTGAACGTGACAGACTCCAGGCTAAAGGTTTCACCCCCATAAACTGGGTTGGCGTCATGGCCGTGACCTGCCGGAAAGCGTGCGAGAACGAAGCGGCACTGGAAAACCCGAAGTCGGCAGCCACGCGGGCGATTGGCTTTCCCTTGGCGAGTAGATCCATCGACTGCACGATCCGTGCCCGTTGTCGCCAGGCCTTGAAGGTCAACCCTGTCTCCGAAGGAAACAATCGGCTTAAGGTTCGCACGGATGTCGCGGCCCGCGATGCAAATTCATCTATGCTCATCAGGCTCTGATGATCGGTGAGAGCCATGTCGGCGACCCGAAGCCCGATTGTGCTTGTCGGCAGGGGGAGGAATGTTGGCGCGTGGGCCGTTGACGTCAGTTCGTGCAGCATGAGCTTGGCTACGAGTTCCCCCTTCTCTCGGCTGACATCGGCCATGAAGGCCGCCTCGAGCAAAGACTGCATGAGCGGGGTCACGCGTAAAGCGAATGTCTGATCGAGCGGTACCGGAGGCGCCCATTCTTGCGCCGCCGATGGCTCCCAATGGACCATCCATAATTCGGCGTCCGTCAAGACATCGACGCGATGGGGAACGCGAGCGGGAATCCAGACTGCGAGCTGTGAAGGTACCAGCCACCGGCCTTCCTCAGTGTGAACCTGCACCATCCCAGATGCGGCAAAGGTGAGTTGCGCCTCGTCGTGGGCATGGATTGGCAAGCCTTCGCCGCGTTGTTTGAAGCCTCGCTGAAAGGTGAAAGGATGTCTGGGCATGATTGGCTTTTCGGCGATGGAGATTGGCAGAACATCGATAAGGTGTTCGTCTAGCATAGGACTTGTCGATGGTCGAGCCGACACCAAAACCTCAACAACCGAGAGCGAAGACATGAAAGCAATCATTATCAACGAATATGGCGACAACAGCGTGCTTAAATATGCCGAGGTCAAATGTCCTGAGCCGAAAGCAGGCGAAGTGCTGGTTAAAGTCCATGCGGCAGGCGTCAACCCTGTGGATTGGAAGATTCGCAGTGGCGCTGGCCAGCGAATGGGGATGACCTTGCCAATCCATCTGGGCGGAGAGATTGCAGGCATTGTCGAAAAACTTGGACCAGGCGTCACCGAATTCAATCGAGGCGACGGCGTCTACGGCGTTATCAAACAGGGAGGTTTCGCGCAGTATGCGATCGCCAAAACGACGGATGTCGCGCGCAAGCCCTCCACCCTCGATTTTATCGAAACGGCTGCTACGCCGCTCGGAGCATTAACCGCGTGGCAGGCCATGTTTGACGTTGCCAAACTTTCGACCGGCCAGCACGTGTTCATCACAAACAGCTCGGGCGGCGTCGGCTCCCTGGCAGTTCAGCTTGCGAAGGCCCGAGGCGCGCATGTCACCGCGATGGCGTCCGCTCGAAACAAGGAGTATGTCCGCAGCCTCGGCGCCGACGAGTTCGTCGATTACACCAGGCAGCCTTTCGAAAACATCGTTCGTGACATGGACGTCGTCTTTGACACGGTTGGAGGCGAGACATTCAAGCGAGCATTCACCACCCTGAGGCAGGATGGCTTCCTGGTGACGGCGGTCGCCTTTCCTTCTGACGAAGACAAGCAGCATGGCGTCGGCGTTGCGAGGGTGCAGTGCGTGCCAAATTCGGAGCAACTCACGCAGATCCGGGAATTGATAGAAGCAGATAAGGTGAAGCCTTACGTCGCCACTGTCCTTCCGTTCGAGAGCGTCAAGGAGGCGCTTGAACTTTCCGAAGACGGGCATACTCGCGGCAAAATCGTCCTGCAAATCGCATGATGTGGCCCAATTATAACGACCTCTTTCAATCCAGGCCATGGGGGCGACTGCGCATACGGCAAGGCCGTTCAGGCAAAACTGGGTGAGTTAATCCTGACCAGCGCCGCCGAAAGCGATCCCGATCATGCGCGCTCCGAAAAAGTCGATCACCTCATTCTTGATCGCCGGACAAAGCTACGAAAGAGAGTGTGAACGGGTCCACAGTTCCGACTGATGTTAGGAACGATCATGTCTTGGAATGCTTGAATTCCATTCTGTCGACCTCGTGTCGGAGGCGAGCGGTAATGAAAGTGGATCTTTGACAAACGGTACACAGCAGATTTCAAGCCCAGATGATCGATAGAATGACTTGCAATAGCTCATCAATCAGCATAATTTTGAGTTATAGAAAAGGCGGCTATAACTCATGCAATGGAACTGGCAACTGCCCGATTGGCCAAACTTCTCCTATGACATTGAGAACATGGCCCCTTTGGAGCAAAGGTTTCTCCAGTCATCCGGTGAGGTTATCGGTGCTGTCAGGCATTTCAGTGACGACGACAGCAACCAATTGCGGATTGAGTTGCTGAGCGACGAAGCCATCAAAACGTCGGAGATCGAAGGTGAGTTCCTGGATCGAGCAAGCGTCCAGTCGTCGCTGCGCCGACAATTTGGTCTCAACACAGACAATCGTCCGGTCCGACCGCAAGAGCGCGGGATCGCAGAGATGATGGCCGACGTCTATAAAAATTGGTCCGGCCCACTCCAGCATGAGGACCTTTTCCATTGGCACGCGATGCTGATGGCGGGAAACCGATATATCGAAACAGTTGGCTCCTATCGTCGCCACAATGATGCCATGCAGATCGTCTCAGGTCGCCTGGACAAGCCTATAATCCATTTTGAGGCACCGCCATCCAGCCAGGTGGCTGCGGAAATGGCGCTTTTCATCGACTGGTTCAATCGGTCGGGGCCAGGCGGGTCAACTCCATTATCTGCGCTGACCCGCGCAGCCATCGGACACCTCTATTTCGAAAGCATCCATCCCTTTGAGGACGGTAACGGTAGAATTGGACGCGCGTTAGCTGAAAAATCGCTAGCACAGAACATTGGGCAACCAAGTCTGATTTCGCTTGCCTTTACAATTGAGCGTGACCGAAAGGCCTATTACTGCGAACTTGAACGCCATCAGCGAAAGCTCGATATCACCGGATGGATTGTCTATTTTTCGCAGACAATCCTGGAGGCCCAACAGGCAACGATTGATCGTATTGCCTTCTTCATTCAAAAGGCAAAATTCTACGATCGGTTTCGGGACCGGCTTAATGAACGCCAGGAAAAAGTCATCGCCCGTATTTTTCGAGAGGGTATTGCTGGTTTTAAAGGCGGGTTGAGCGCGGAAAATTACATTTCAATCACGTCCACATCGCGTGCGACAGCAACGCGTGACCTCCAGCACCTTGTCGAGATCGGTGCATTCACGCGCACCGGAGAGCGGCGACACACGCGATACACCCTAAGACTCCAAAGCTGACCATCATTTCAAGAGGCCAACATTTCGATCGGATTGTCTGCTCGTCGTTTCGTCCAGGTGTCGGAGAACCCCAAGGATATTCAGTCCATCTACACGTTACGTAGCTCTCTACCCTGTTGCTGTAGCGTTGTGAAATGGCCATATCTGCGTTTGTGGATATTGGCCAAAGCGCCGACCTGCGGATGATAGGTCTTTGTTACGCCGCTTAAAGCTTCCATTGCCTGGCTGACACCTGAAAAGGCCTTTCCCGCCACGGCACCCAAAATCGCGGAGCCCAGCAACACCGGCTCATCCAGACCCGCAGCCACCACGGGCTTGCTGCAAGCATCGGCCAACACCTGCCGCACCAGATCGCTCTCGCCAGCGCCACCGCTGATCACAACTCGCTCAATAAAGGCGCCCGATGCGGCCTGTGTCTCGATGATTTGCCGCAGGCCATAACCAATGCCGCACAGGCCCGCGATATAGAGCGCAACCAGACTATCAAAATCCCGGTCCATACCCAGACCAGCAATGATAGCGCGTGCGTGGGGATCGGCAAAAGGTGCACGGTTGCCGAGGAATTCCGGCACGATGTGCAGACCTTTTGCCAAATGCACGACATCGGGTAGGGCGCTGACCTTGGCCGCTGCCGCCTGCGCCAACAGAACCGGCAGGGCAATACCCTGTTTGCGCGCCTTTGCGGCGGTCTCTGGTGCTGCCGGGTGAAAGGCCAGCAATTGATCAATCGCCGCACCGGCGGCACTCTGCCCGCCCTCATTCAACCACATGCCCGGCACCATGGCCGAGTAATATGGCCCCCAGACGCCGGGCACAAACACGGGCTCAATGGTTGAGGTCATGGTGCAGGAGGAGGTGCCAAACACATAGGCCATATTGTCTTTTGGCCCGCTGCCAATGCCAACCGTGCCAATGCCACCGGCATGGGCATCAATCATGCCCGCCGCCACGGCCGTGCCGGTTTTCAGGCCCATGGCAGTAGCGGCGGTTTCCGTCAGGCCCTGCCCAAGCGGCGTTCCGGGTTCGACAATGCGCTGGCCAATGCGGCTGAAGCCCTCGTCGGCCAGTTCGCCAAGCCCAATGGCGTGGAAATAGCTTGGGTCCCAACGCTGCTCATGGGCCAGATAGGTCCATTTGCAGGTCACTGTGCAGGTGGAACGGGCGAGATCGCCCGTTGCCTTCCAGGTGAGAAAATCGGCAAGGTCAAAAAACTGCCAAGCATTCTGGAAGGTCTGATGCCGGTTTTCCTTTAGCCAGAGAATTTTGGGCGTCTCCATTTCCGGCGAAATTTTGCCACCGACATAGCGCAGCACATCATGGCCGATGGCGTTGATGCGTTCCGCCTGTGTGACTGCGCGTTGATCCATCCACACAATGATATCGCGCTCTGGCAATTCGGATGCACCAATTGCAAGAGGTTGCCCGCCCTCACCCAGCACCACCAGTGAACAGGTTGCATCAAACCCAAGACCAATCACTTGCGCCGGATCATCAGCTGACGCCACCACTTGCCGCACCACGGCGCAGACAGCTTCCCAGATATCAGTGCTGGATTGCTCGGCAATGCTGCCCGCTTCGCGAAACAGGGCAATATCGCGTTTGGCAACGGCAAGAAGCGCACCGCTGAGATCAAACAGACCTGCGCGGGCGCTGCCGGTGCCTACATCCACACCGATAATATAGTGATTGAGGGTGTCCGTGGCTTTGGTCATGGCAAATGCTCTTCAAATATCGATGGGACAATTATGAGGGTGAGCGTCGATTAAAGATCGACGCTGTTGGGCACAATCACCAGATCACGGATGGTGACATTGCGAGGCCGCGACAGCATGAACAGCACGGCTTCCGCCACTTCCTGTGGCTGCATCAGGCTGCCATTGGCCAGCGCTTCATCCATCTTGGCCTTTGGCCAATCATCCAGCAATGCGGTGACGACTGGACCGGGCAAAACGGCACCCACGCGCACGCCATGTTGAGAAACCTGCCTGCGGGTGGAATGGACAAAGGCCTGAACGGCGAATTTCGAGGCGGTATAAATCGGCTCCCACACCACAGGCACCACGCCTGCGATGGAGCTGGTAAACAGGATATCGCCGGATTTTTGCGCAATCAGATGCGGCAATACCGCATGAACAGAGCGGAAGGCTGCGTTGATATTGAGGTTGAGCATCCGGTCCCACGCATCTGGGTCGCCTTCCGCCACGGCACCGCCGATATAAGCACCTGCATTGGCGTGGAAGATATCGAGACCGCCCGCGACCTCCAGAATGCGCGGCAGCATGGCGGAGACCTCTGGCCCATTCAAAAGATCCACCACCAGCGGCTTGGCGCGCTCACCGAGTTCTGCGCAAAGCGTATCCAGCTTATCCTTGGCGCGGTCGATCAACACCACCGTTGCGCCTTCCGCCAGCAGAATTTTGGCGCATGCCAAGCCGATGCCCGATGCTGCACCAGTGATAGCGGCGATTTTGCCCTTCATGATATCTGTCATGGCTAAATTCTCCTTGAAATACAGGTTAGGCGCGGCCGTGGCTGACACGGGAGCGGCGCGCAAGCGAATCCATAATCACGGCAATGGCAAGGACTGCCCCGGTAATCATGTAACGCAGCGATGAGCTAAGGTTGAGAAGCGTCAAACCATTGGAAATCGCCTGAATGACGATAATGCCAAGCAGCGCCGAATAAGCACTGCCACGCCCGCCAAACAGGCTGGTGCCGCCAATCACGGCGGCGGCAATGGCGTTCAAGTTCACATCACCCGTGCCTGCCTGCTGGCTGGACGATGCAAGGCGCGATGCCGACAGCACGCCGCCAAGGGCTGCAAGGGTTGAGCACAGCATAAACGCGCTCATATAGATGCGGCGAACATTGATGCCCGCCCGGCGGGCGGCTTCACGATTGCCGCCCACGGCAAACATCGAGCGGCCCCATTGTGTCTTGGTCAGGAGGTAATTGACCACCACCACCAGCGCCACAAAGAGCGCAAACATCCAAGGCACGCCGCGTCCGAGATTAAGATAGTAGACCGCAAATTCAAAGCCAAGCGTCAAGATTGTGGCCTTGATCAACAACCCACTCAAGGGCTTTGAGGACAGGTTGACCGCTTGGCGGCGCCTGCGAACGCTTAAGCCAAACACAACCATCACAACACCGGGCACCAAAGCCAGCGTGAAGGACAGCCAATGCGGCATCACCAAAATCTGGCCAAAACGCACCAAAGGCGAGGCATAGGGCAAATTGATACTGCCCGTTGGGCCGAGAATGTAGAGCTGCATGCCCAGCAAGGCCAGCAGGCCGGACAGCGTGGCGACAAAGCTTGGCATGCCCATGCGATTATACATCACCGCGTAAAGCGCCCCCACGGCTGCACCCGTGACCAGCGCCGCAAAAATCGCAACAATCACCGGAAGGCCGGAATTGACCCACAAGACACCAATGATGGCCGAGGCCAGACCGCTCATGGAGCCAACCGAGAGGTCAATCTCACCCAACAGCAGCACACAGACAATGCCCAGCGAAATGATGCCCACCGTTGCGCAATCAAACAACAGATTGACCAGATTGTTGGGCGCCAGAAAAATCGGATTGAGAATGCTGAACACGGTGGAAATCACAATCAGCCCAATGGCAACCGGCAACATGCCCAGATCACCCGATTTGATCCGATTGATAAAACTGCGCAGCATGGCCAGCACACCATCATCGTGGGTGACGCGCTCATCGCTGCGGTCCAAGGCTTGGGAGGACTTGGTTTCAGATTTTGACGTATTGCTCATGCGGGCCTCCCGCTGGTTTCTTGGCTATTTGTCTTGCGGGTCAGGCGGCGTGAGACGGAATTTTCCGTGGCCCCGGTGATGGAGGCAACCAGCTCTTGGTTGGACGCATCCGGGGTAAACACGCCGTTGTTCTTGCCCAAACGCAGCACCACAATGCGATCGGCCACGGCGCGCACATCTTCCATATTGTGGCTGATGATGATGACGCCCAGCCCGCGTTCGCGCACGCGCTCAATCAGGTTCAAAACTTCGGCTGTCTGGGCAACACCCAGTGCTGCCGTCGGCTCATCCAGCATTATGATTTTCGGGTCCAGCAGAAGTGATCTTGCAATGGCAACCGTCTGGCGCTGACCACCGGATAGCGAGGCAATCGGCTCTCGAACGGAGGGAATGCGCGCTGCCAGCTCTTTCAAAAGCGTCCAAGCACGCACTTCCATGGCCACTTCATCGAGGTTCCATGGCGCAAGCTCGTGACCAAGGAAAAGATTGGCCACCACATCCAGATTTTCGCATAGGGCGAGGTCTTGAAACACCGTGGCAATGCCCAGTTCCAGCGCCCGGCTGGGGCTATCGAGCGAGACGTTTTCGCCGCAAAATTCAATGGTGCCGGAGGTTGGCTGATGCACGCCTGCCAGCACCTTGATCAAGGTGGATTTGCCAGCGCCGTTATCGCCCACAAGGGCAACCACTTCGCCGGGCCAGACTTCCAGATCAATATCCGTCAGCGCCGAGACAGCACCAAAATTCTTGGAAATATTGCGCAATTTCAGAATAGGGCCACCCGTTTTCGGGGCCGCTTGGTCATTTTGCACCATGGCGAAACGCTCTTTTCAGGTTCGAGGCATGTTCGATCCGGCAATGCCGGACCGAACACAGATCAGAACAATTACTGGGTGATGCCCAGCTTTTTGCAGCCAGCGGCATATTCACCCGTGCACACTTCGGCAGGGGTTTGAATCTTTTTGTCGAAGATTTCAGCCTTGATATTTTCTGCCGTCACAACAGCCGGAATGAACAGCTGCGAGGGGGTGTCATACAGCGTGGTCTTGGCTTCCGGCTTTTCGCCCTTCAGAAACTGAACGGTGACTTTGGCAGCCGCCGCGGCAACAATTTCCGATGGCTTGGAAATCGTGTTGTACTGATCGCCGGAAATGATCAGCTGAAGCGCTGCAATGGTCGCATCATTGCCCGTAACGGGCGGAACCGGATTGACACCCGCCGCCTTGAAGGCCGCAATCGCGCCGCCGCCTGTGCCGTCATTGGCGGCCACAACGCCCTTGATGTCTGCGCCAAAGCGGGTGATTTGGCCTGCCGCCCATTCCTGCGCCTTTGGTGGCGCCCATTCCGGCGTGTCGAATTCGGCCAATGTTTTGTAGCCAGAATCCTTCAGACCTTTATGAACACCATCGCGGATCAGGCCAGCGGCGGCATCGGTGGGCGAACCGTTGATTTGAAGAATGCCAGAACCCTGTGGCACGCCCTTGGCCTTCAGGTGCTGCACCAAGGACTTGGCAATAGCCTCGCCAATGCCAGCATTGTCGAAGGAGACGTAATAATCTGCTGCTTTCTTTGGAATAGGGCGGTCATAGGCAATGACCTTCACATCCTGCGACTGCGCCAACTCAACCAGTGCTGCGGCAGCAGACGAATCCACCGGGTCCAGCACAATCACCTTTGCGCCTTGCGCAATCACCGAGTTGAATTGCTGTTGCTGAAGTGCGGTATCGCCATTGGCGTTTTGATAAATCACCGTGCATCCGGCGCACAGCTTGGCCATTTCTGCCTTGAAACCCGGAAAATCGTGGTTTTCATAGCGTGTCGATGCCTGATCGGGCATCAGAAACGCAACGGTTGCCTTCTCTTGCGCCAAGGCAGAGCCTGCAAACATGGCAGCGGCAGCAACCGACACCATCATCATGGAATGAAATTTCATAGTTTCCTCCTCTAGAACCCAAAACCAGTATCGAGAGACGCATGCCGATGAAGACCGTGATCACGGCACATCGAGCGCACGATGATGCGACAGCAATCCTGAATTGCTTGAACGTCTCCCGGCCAACCCTCCGAAGTCAACCGCCGTCATCGATTGAGCAACACTGCTCAATCGATGACGCAAGAATTGCCATCTTCTGACTTTGATGTCAAGTTGGGTATGAACAGGAGGCCAGCGTGAATCAGAAAAAACCCGCCAGGAAGACGACGATCTACGATCTGGCCGAGCTTGCTGGCACATCGGCCAGTGCTGTCAGCGCTGTTTTAAATGGCAATTGGAAGAAGCGCCGGATCAGCACCCAACTAGCGGAAAAAATCAAACGGATCGCTGAGGAGCAAGGCTATGCGCTCAACATGCAGGCCAGTCTGTTGCGCCGGGAAAAATCCCAGATCATCGGCATGATCGTCCCTAAGTATGACAACCGTTATTTTGGTTCGATCGTAGAGACCTTCGAGGACATGGCGCGCTCGCGCGGCCTTTTCCCGATTATCACCTGCACGCGACGTGACCCGGAGCTTGAAGTAGAGGCCGCACGGACTCTGCTGTCCTATCAAGTGGAATGGCTGGTTTCGACCGGAGCAACCAACCCCGACCGAATCACCGAAATATGCACCTCCGCCGGTGCGCGCAGCATTAATCTCGACCTGCCGGGAACAGCAGCACCTTCCGTTATTTCGGATAATTTTGCAGGGGCGCGGGAATTGACCCGTCGTATTCTAAAAAATTGCCACAGCAAGACCGGCAAGGCCGCTCCCCTGCTGTTCGTTGGCGGGCGCGCCACTGATCACAACACCTTGGAGCGGGTGCGCGGTTTTCGGGCAGCCCATCAGGATATGGGCGTTCCAATCGATGAACGCCACATACTCACCTGCGGATACGCCCCGGAAAAAGCAGAAAAAGCTTTGCAAACACTGGCGATGGTTGAAGGCGAAATTCCGGGCGGAATGTTTGTAAACTCCACCATCTCTCTGGAAGGCGTCATGCAGTGGCTCAAGACCTCCGGCTATGTCGCGGATCGGCTACCAGCGATGGGCTGTTTCGACTGGGATCCCTTTGTGGCGCTTTTGGGTGGCGACATCGAAATGGTGCGCCAGGATGTCGATGGCATGCTCAAGGCGGTTTTTGAGATTATCGACACAGGAATATCACAGACTACATTCATTGAGGTGCCGCCGTTATTCTCTGGGCAAGCAAATTCGCAGGCGGAAATCACCCCTTAAACTCTGAACTGACCGACTGCCCGAATACCGTTCGATCAGGCAAACTAGCACACCTGTACGAGTTGACCTTACGCCCCCTATGCCGCGAAGTCACGCGGGGCTGGGGCAAAGCGAAAGGATCTAGCGATGAGAACACTCAAAATCGGATTGATTGCTGCAATTGGCATGGCATTCGCGATATCAAGCGCCTCGGCCTCAATTCCGCGTCTCGCTTCACCATCAGAGGCTCAGCATTCAGCAAAACCTGCCATGGTTCAGACAGCCAGCTTTGCGCAAGGGTGCCACGACCCCAATTATTCATGGTATGAATACAGTGGTTGGGAAGCAATCGGATGCCTGGTCAGCGGTCAGTGGCCCTGAACTATTCATACTGAACAACGCGCTCGCCTCACCCATGGTTTGGCGGGCCGTTTGCGTTGATTGCATGCCTAACTGGGGCATTAACGGCCTTTCTTCAATATCGAAACGAATATGCGTTAGGTCGATTACGGTCCGCCGCGAGGAGGAAAAATGAAAGTTACGATCATTGCCGCAGCCTTGCTTTTTAACGCCACGGCACTTGCGCAAGCGGCATCGTGCGAGAATAATTTCAAAGTGACCGGCGTCCCCATGGTCACCGCATTAAGCTATCGCTCGTGGCAGGAATACCCGAAAGCCAATTCTACTGTTGTTCTGAAAAAGCTGGCTCAGGCCGTGGCAGCGGAAGGTTTTTCCGGCATAAAGGTCAACAAGGAATTGTCGTCTATCGACGCTTTCCAGGAAACCAGCGGTAGTGGCCGGATTCAGACCCTTCGGGTTGTCGCGCGTCAGAAAGGGGCAGGCGTCAGGATTGATGCTGTCTTTGATATCCAGCCCGGTCAACTCACCAGCAAGGACGTTGTGCGTACAGGCATCTGCAAAATTATCGATTCAGCCATCTGACGACTATCACAGTTGCTCAGATATCTTCGTTCATGCTGTCTGCCGTTTTGACGACTACCCCCATAAGGGGGCAGCGGCTGGTTGTTCATGTTCACGTCGAGGCTCAAAGTGGAAAAGATGGCTGCCCCGAAAGCGAAGATCAGGTGCGCGGTTGCGTCAGCGCCAAGACGACAGTCAATGCGGCCAGGGCGGCGGTCAGGGTCAAGGGTCCCGCAGCGCCATAATGATCGACGACATAGCCGCCGACAACCGCGCCAATCGTGATCGCGACCTGAAAAGAAACGACCATCAGGCTGCCCGCTGCCTCCAGGGCGTCAGGTGCGCTGCGCGATAGGTTGGTCGGCAGCACCACGGGTGCCATGCCGAAGGCAAAGCCCCAAAGCGTCACGAGGCAGAAGGCAACGCCGACATAATTGCCCCAAAGCACCAAGGCGAGCGCTGCAGACGCCATCAGCACGGCGGTGACCGCGAGTGCCATATGAATACTGGCGTCCGCCATCCGGCCACCCGCAACGTTACCGATCACCGAGGCAACGCCAAAGCCGAGAAGTGCCAGGGCAATCGGGCCGGTTTCAAGCAGCGTCACCTGTTCAAGGAAAGGACGTACATAAACCGAGCCGGCAAAATGTCCCGTCATCAACAAAAGGATGGCCAACATTCCAAGCTGAACGCCACGCCGCCGCGTCAGCCGAAAAACATCAGAGAGACTGTTGCTTGTGCTTGCAGGCAGCGTCGGCAAGCAGAGGACCTGTAGCAACATGGCAATTGCAGCAAGTCCCGCCGTCATAGACATGGCGCTGCGCCAGCCCAGCCAATCGCTGATCAAAGCGCCTATCGATGGCGCGGCTATCGTTGCGAGTGAGACGCCGAGCGTGACGATCGCCATGCCCCGTCCTGTTGCATTGGCCCCAACCAACCTGGCGACGACGGCAACCGAAAGCGCCCAAAAGCCGCTGAGGGCAATGCCGAGGCCTGCCCGACCGAGCATCAATAGCCAAAAGTCCGTCGCCACCGCTGCAAGAATATTGGAGCCGATTGCCAACGCACTAAGGCCGACCAACACTGTCTTGCGGTTCAATCTGCCGATCAGGACATTGCTCAACAGGGCCGTGATGGCCCCCACGAAAGCCGTGGCAGTCACGACCTGTCCGGCTGTTCCCTCGCTGATCCCAAGATCACGGGCCATTGGCGTCAGCAAGCCTGCTGGCAGGAACTCAGCCGACACCAGTGCAAAACTGGTGGCCGCCATCGAAAGGACGGCAAACCAGGTGGCAGGGCTCCACGCAACCGGCTCAGCGGTATCGAGGTCTATATCCGCGCTGTTAAATTGTGATGTTCTGTCCGTCATTGACGTATCTCCTGAATCCAGAAGCACTTCATAGACGAAAGATTTGGGACTATATGTAGCTTAAAATCCGAAAACCATGTCCGTTCGTCCGGAAACTGTGCGGCGCACAACGCCGGGTGAGACTGTGGTAATGCGTTTGAAAGCGCGGGCAAAGGAGGCCTCGGATTCATAGCCCAGGCGAGATGCAACCTCGGCAACTGACATGCCACCTTGCGCCAACAACTCACGGGCAAGCTGCATGCGCAGGCGAGCGAGATAGCGTGCCGCGCCTTCTCCTAAAATAGCGCTGAAGCGTTCAGCAAAGATCGAGCGCGATTGGCCCGCGACACCGGCAAGGCTTTCAAGCGTCCAGTTATGGCCGGGATCGCGGTGCATGGCTGCCAACACACGGCCAAGATGGGGGTCTCGGATGGCGGCGAGCCAGCCGGTGGTTGCGGCTCCGCTGCAATTGACCCAACAGCGGATAAGCCGCGCGACGAGCAAGTCAGCCATACGCGACAGGATCGTCGCGCTGCCCATCTGGGGCTGTGAAGCCTCTGCGGTCATAGCCGCCAGCAGGGGGCCAATAACCGGGTCATTGCCAGCGACATCGCAGCCCTTGATGATTGGCGGCATCAAGGCGATCAAAGGATCAAGGGCATATGCGCTCAACGCCATGGAACCGCAGAAAAGAGTGCTGGTCGCCCCAGTTCCTTCCCGCACCAATTCGCAAACCTTGCTGCTCAACCTTTTTATCTGACAGCTTTTGAGCGAGTCGCCCTCAACATCCGGCGCACTGGCCAATCGATGTGCGATACCTTGCGGCAGTAGCACCAGATCCCCATCATGCAATTCCTGCCACCCTTGGGCTTCGGTATGAATCCAGCATGGACTTTGGCTGACAAAGTGGAACCGAAGCAGTTGTTGCTGCGGCAGGGCAATGCTCCACGGATGTCGCAGTTCGCAACGCCCATAATTGACCCCACTCAAGCGAAAGTCTTGTAGAACTTCGCTCAGCGCATCCATTGGGATATTTGACGGCGACAACCGTTGAGACGAATGATCAGACATTATCCAAATTTAGGCATCAAACGTCTGGCGCGCAAGTACGAAGTTTCATGAATTCGAGTGTGATCTCCGCCCGTAGCATCCTCTCTCATTCCAGTCAGCCAAT
Organism: Agrobacterium vitis; assembly: GCF_014926405.1. Classification (NCBI taxonomy): domain Bacteria; kingdom Pseudomonadati; phylum Pseudomonadota; class Alphaproteobacteria; order Hyphomicrobiales; family Rhizobiaceae; genus Gillisella; species Gillisella vitis. The sequence goes on along the minus strand of NZ_JACXXJ020000004.1, from coordinate 372,049 downwards.
GGATTAAGGCCCAGTCTGATAGGCCAAGTCCGATAGGCCCAATCCGAAAGGCGAAGGGTATCCGCCCGTTCGGCTTTCGCCACCTGTTCGATTTCTTCGGCATCGCGCAACAACTGAAGCGCACGGTCATGCAGATCGAGTCCTTCGGCCATGAGTGCCAACGATCGTGTCGTGCGGTTGAAAAGCTACTGCATTTTTCCTGGGGAGAGCTATCCGTTAGGCGGTATAGTTGTTGACGAAAACTCAACCTCGTATACCATATATAGTGTTCGAGGTTCTTTCGATTCTCCGTATGAATCGAAAGCTAAGACGGGAATGCGGTGCGCCGGACCAGAGATGGTCGGGCAATGCCGAAGCTGCCCCCGCAACTGTAAGCGGCGAGCATTTGTCCAGTGAAAGCCACTGAAACATCATGTTTCGGGAAGGCGAGGATGGATGCGACGACCCGCGAGCCAGGAGACCTGCCTCAAACGAAAACGTCCACGGGCGGGGTGCCCGGAAGGTCGCGTGACGGCAAGCGATATGATGTCGCTTGTCCGCGTTTCCTTGCCGACAATCCGTCAAAACACTTCGGGGTGAAGGCATGCGTGATTTTTCCTGTAACGGTCCGGCGTTTAAACGAAGACGGTCGCTGAAGAGCGTCTGAGCTCCTGTCATTCTCCCACTCAATGTCCAGAAACGAGCGTCGGCAACGACGTCTTCGGAGGCCTTTCTGCGGCCAAAAATCAAAACCCAACGAGGATATGATGACCATCACCGTTTACAGCAAACCTGCCTGCGTCCAGTGCAGCGCAACCACCCGCGCGCTCGATCGCCAGGGCCTCGACTACCACATCGTCGACATTTCCGTCGATGAGGATGCCTATGCCAAGGTTCAAGGTCTTGGCTATCGGCAGGTTCCCGTCGTCATCGCTGGCGATACCCATTGGGCGGGTTTTCGTCCCGACATGATCAACGCGTTGGCGTGAGTGTCTGGCGATGGGGCTGATTGTCTATTTTTCCAGTGCGTCGGAAAACACCCATCGCTTTGTCGGCAAGCTTGGTTTGCGCGCGTCACGTATCCCCGTCAGCCCACGGAGCGGCAATGCGTCGATCAATGAACCTTATGTTCTGATCGTGCCAACCTATTCGGGTGACGATGGCAAAGGGGCCGTTCCAAAACAGGTCATCCGCTTCCTCAATGATGCGGACAACCGCTCTCATCTCCGGGGCGTGATCGCCGCGGGCAACAGTAATTTCGGCGAGACGTTCTGTCTCGCCGGCGACGTGATCTCACAGAAATGTCGGGTACCGTACCTTTACAAGTTCGAATTGCTCGGCACGGACGAGGATGTCGCCAATGTCAAATATGGGATGGAACGATTTTGGACGTCACAACTTTCGAGCGCCCTTTGAAGGCGGACGAACAGGCGCTGGATTATCACGCGCTGAACGCGATGCTAAACCTCTACGATGAGGATGGTAAAATCCAACTCGATAAGGACGCTCTGGCGGCAAAACAGTATTTCTTGCAGCACGTCAACCAGAACACCGTCTTCTTCCATAATCTGCGGGAGAAGCTCGATTACCTCGTGGACGAAGGCTACTATGAGCAAGCGGTGTTGGACCAGTATGCGTTCAACTTCGTGCGCGATCTTTTCGATCATGCCTATGCGAGGAAGTTTCGCTTCCCGACCTTTCTCGGCGCCTTCAAATATTACACCAGCTACACGCTGAAGACCTTCGACGGAAAGCGCTATCTGGAGCGCTACGAAGACCGGATCTGCATGGTGGCATTGACGCTGGCGCAGGGCAATGAGGCTTTGGCGCGGGACATGGTCGATGAGATTATCTCCGGTCGCTTCCAGCCGGCGACGCCGACCTTTCTCAATGCCGGCAAGAAGCAACGCGGCGAACTGGTCTCCTGCTTCCTGCTGCGCATGGAAGACAATATGGAAAGCATCGCCCGTGGCATCAACTCGGCATTGCAACTTTCCAAGCGTGGGGGTGGGGTGGCGTTGTCCCTGACCAATATCCGCGAGGCTGGTGCACCGATCAAGCAGATCGAGAATCAGTCCTCGGGTGTCATCCCGGTGATGAAGTTGCTGGAGGACAGTTTTTCCTATGCCAACCAGCTCGGTGCGCGCCAGGGGGCAGGGGCTGTCTACCTGAATGCCCATCATCCCGATATCATGCGTTTCCTCGATACCAAGCGTGAAAACGCCGACGAGAAGATCAGGATCAAAACTCTGTCTCTCGGTGTGGTGATCCCCGACATCACCTTTGAATTGGCGAAGAACAACGAGGATATGTATCTGTTTTCACCCTACGACGTGGAGCGTGTCTACGGCGTCGCGTTTTCCGAAATCTCAGTCACGGAAAAATATCGCGAGATGGTCGCCGACAGCCGCATTCGCAAGAAGAAGATCAAGGCGCGTGATTTTTTCCAGGTGCTCGCCGAAATCCAGTTCGAGAGCGGCTATCCGTACATTATGTTCGAGGACACGGTGAACCGCGCCAACCCGATTGCCGGACGCATCTCGATGAGCAATCTCTGCTCGGAAATCCTACAGGTGAGCGACGTCAGCACTTACAATGACGACCTGTCCTACAAGACCATGGGTAAGGACATCTCCTGCAATCTCGGGTCCTTGAACATCGCAGCCGTGATGGATTCCTCGGACTTCGGCAAGACCATAGAGACCGCGATCCGGGCGCTGACCGCCGTGTCCGACATGAGCCATATCTCGTCGGTTCCCTCAATCGAGAGAGGCAATGACGACAGCCACGCCATCGGCCTTGGCCAGATGAACCTGCACGGCTATCTCGCCCGCGAACGCATCTACTACGGCTCGGAAGAGGGCATCGATTTCACCAACATGTATTTCTACACGGTGACCTATCACGCCATCCGCGCCTCGAACCGGATTGCCGTCGAACGCGGCCCGAGCTTCAAGGGCTTCGAGAACTCGAAATATGCGTCTGGCGAGTATTTCGACAAATATACGCAAACCGAATGGCTTCCAGCGACCAGGCGCGTCGCAGAACTATTCGAAACGGCCGGAATCACGATCCCGACACAGGAAGACTGGTTGGCGCTGAAAGAGGTGGTGATGACGTCCGGCCTTTATAACCAGAACCTTCAGGCTGTGCCACCGACAGGGTCGATCTCCTACATCAACCATTCGACCTCCTCGATCCATCCGATCGTCTCGAAGATCGAGATCCGCAAGGAAGGCAAGATCGGCCGCGTCTACTATCCGGCCGCCTTCATGAGCAATGATAACCTTGATTACTATCAGGACGCCTATGAGATCGGACCCGAGAAGATCATAGACACTTATGCGGCCGCCACCCAGCATGTGGATCAAGGTCTTTCGCTGACGCTGTTCTTCCGCGACACAGCGACCACCCGCGACATCAACCGAGCACAGATCTACGCCTGGAAGAAGGGCATCAAGACCATCTATTACATTCGCCTCCGTCAGATGGCGCTGGCCGGCACGCAAGTGCAGGGCTGCGTATCCTGCGCGCTGTGAGATCGAGATATCACATGAACATACAGATGAAGACCAACACCCCGACGCAAACCAAGCCGGTGCGTGCGATCAACTGGAACCGCATCGACGACGACAAGGACCTGGAGGTCTGGAACAGGCTGACCGGCAATTTCTGGCTGCCGGAGAAGGTGCCGTTGTCAAACGACATCCCATCCTGGGCGGCGTTGAAGCCGGAAGAACAACAGTTGACCATCCGCGTCTTCACGGGGCTGACCCTGCTCGATACCATACAGACGAGCATCGGTGCGCCAACGCTGATGGAGGATTCCATCACGCCGCATGAGGAGGCGGTCTATTCAAACATCTCCTTCATGGAAGCGGTGCATGCCCGTTCCTATTCCTCGATCTTTTCGACCCTGTGTTCGACGTCCGACGTGGATGATGCCTATCGCTGGTCTGAAGAAAACGAGTTTCTGCAAAAGAAGTCGGCGCTGATCCTCGAACACTATCGCAATCCTGACCCGCTGAAACGCAAGATCGCCAGTGTGTTCCTGGAAAGCTTCCTGTTTTATTCCGGCTTCTATCTGCCAATGTTCTGGTCGAGCCGCGCCAGGCTCACCAACACGGCTGACATGATCCGTCTCATCATCCGCGACGAGGCTGTGCATGGCTATTACATCGGCTACAAGTTTCAGCGTGGTCTCGAGCCCTTAAGCGAGGAGCGGCGGCAGGAAATCAAGGACTTCGCCTTCGACCTGCTGCTTGAGCTCTACGACAACGAGGCCAAATACACCGAGGCGCTCTATGACGGTGTCGGACTGACAGAGGACGTCAAAAAATTTCTGCATTACAACGCGAACAAGGCGCTGATGAACCTCGGCTACGAGGCGCTGTTTCCGACAGAGGCCTGCAAGGTCAATCCGGCAATCCTGTCGGCACTCTCGCCGAATGCCGACGAGAATCATGATTTCTTTTCCGGCTCAGGCTCGTCCTATGTCATCGGCAAGGCAGTTGCGACTGAGGACGAGGACTGGGATTTTTAAGCCTCAATACAGCCTGATATTTTAGGCCTTCCCTCGAATATCAACCATGGGGTCGTAGGTTCGATCCCCTCAAGGCTGCACCCGAGATGTCGATCAAACATTTACGATATTGGCGTGCAGATGAATGCAGAAGGGCTTTGACGGCATTTCACGTTTGACGTTGGTCACCAGATCCAAAGCCATTTGGCCTTCAAATTACAACCGAGCCGGGCGGCTATCAACCACCATGGGACCACCGTGCGGTGCCGTCAGCCCGGCTCGTCTGATACGGCCAGGACAGCGTCCAATAGACCCGGAAATCGCTCATCGATCTCTTCACGGCGCAGCTCGTTCAAGTGCGTTGGTCCATCTGTGCGGGTAAAAACCAGGCCGCCTTCTCTCAAGACTTTAAAGTGGTGGGACATGCTGGACTTCGGCCGGCCCCCATCCAGTGCAGAGCATGTGGCCTGTCCCTCATTTGAAAGCTGACGCACGACGCCCAGCCGTACAGGGTCGCTGAGAGCGTAGAGCATCTGGGTGAGAGTAACGTCTTTCAAAGCGGGATGTGGGATGGCGCGCATGATTCATTCTAGCATCACAAGGTGTTGTTGCAAAGTTCGATTGTAATCGAACTATCGAAAATATATATGTGCATTTATAACGATCAATTGGAGTCTCCATGTCATCCTTGTTTACCCCTTTCACACTCAAAGGCATAACACTGCGAAATCGCATTGCGGTATCGCCGATGTGCCAGTATTCGGCCGAGGACGGCATTATCAATGACTGGCATCACGTCCATCTGGCTGGACTCGCGCGCGGCGGGGCAGGTTTGGTGGTCGCTGAGGCGACAGCAGTATCGCCAGAAGGCCGGATCACTCCCGGATGCGCAGGCATCTGGAACGATGAGCAGATTGAGCCTTGGAAAAAAGCGGTGCATTTGATGAAGGCGGCAGGTGCCGTTCCTGGGATTCAGATCGGACACGCGGGCCGCAAAGCGAGCGCCAATCGTCCATGGGAGGGAGACGACCATATTTCCGGGTCTGACCCGCGTGGCTGGGAAACGCTGGCACCATCCGCCATTGCGTTCGGAGCAAATCTTGGCAAGGTGCCGCAGGCCATGACCCTTGCCGATATCGAGCGTATCAAGGCAGACTTTGTCTCTGCGGCGAAGCGGGCGCTGGCCGCTGGCTTTGAATGGCTTGAGCTTCACTTTGCTCATGGCTATCTCGGACAAAGCTTCTTTTCGACCTGGTCTAATAAGCGCACAGACAATTATGGCGGTGACTTTGACGGACGAGCGAGATTTCTGCTCGAAATGCTGGCTGCTGTTCGCGATGTCTGGCCCGAACATCTACCGCTTGCCGCTCGCTTTGGCGTGACCGAATTCGATGGTTCGAACGACCTTGAAGAGGGGATCGAAATGGTTCGCCGCTTCAAGGCTGGCGGCCTCGACATTATTGATGTCAGCATTGGCTTCTCCACGCCGACCGCGAATATTCCTTGGGGGCCTGCTTTCATGGGGCCGATCGCCCAACGGGTACGGCGTGAGGTTGGACTTCCCGCCACCACGAGCTGGTTCATCAGCGAGCCAAAGCAGGCCGATGCACTGATCGCAGACGATTTTGTAGATATGGTGTCGCTTGGCCGCCCGCTGCTTGCCAACAGCCATTGGCCTTATCAAGCGGCGCTTGAGCTAGGTATCGACAAGCCGTCCTGGACACTTCCCGCACCATATGCTCACTGGCTGGAACGCTACAGAACGGCCTGAATCTGAACAGACCGTTGCAACAGAATAACCACCGCGATTAAGGAAACCGCGGTGGTTACAGTTTGTAATCTCTGCAAAAAATGGCGCGATAGAGAAGAGCGGCAGTCTTTGCGACAGAGGCTCGCCGCTTCTGTCGCACGGTCCAACCAGGCCGGATGACTTGCCAATATTATGGGCGATGCCCCAAAAGAACATAAATCAGCGACTTAGTTAATAAAACGAGGTCTCTAACAGTCTGTTCAAGAATTGCTGCTGGTCTGGCGAAAATGGTGATTTTGAGAACCGGAACGGAGCGTACTTAACGTACGTGAGTACCGGAAGCGCAGAAATTGCCATTTGCAGACGGCCAGCGGCGATTCTTGGACGGACTGTAAGTTCCGAATCTTTTTGGGACCTGTGCTCTTCACGTCGAGGAATACAGAATAACTCGCGGCTATAGTGAACGGCCAGCGGGTATCGTTTACCGCCACAGAACGGAAATCCAACATTGAAGCGAACTGTCTGTCCTGATCCACACATGCTGTGGCCGCAGCGTTATAACTATTGGTAATCAACCCACGGCCTGCAGGAATTAGGAAGTCTGAAATCGACCTGTTAGCGTCATTTTGACTAAAGCCAAGACCTGAGAGTGAGTGAACCTGGTGGCGAAACCCTTTCCTCAGACGATTACCCAAGCTCAAGGCCAGTTTCTGGAAGGATTGTCGCCCCTCTCGGTCGTCAAGACGTGCCTTGAGCGTATCCAGGAACAGAACGATAAACTTGGAGCGATGATCTTCATAGCGCGTGCGGAGGCGCTTGAAGAAGCGCAACTAGCGGAAGCGGCAATTCGAGCCGGAAAACGAATTGGCCCACTGCACGGTATTCCCGTTGCGATCAAAGACATGATCGATGTTCGTGGCTGGCAAACGACTGGTGGATCTCGCCTGCTCAACGGGGACCATGCAGTGAACGACGCCCGTTGTGTGGCAAACCTGAGATCGGCTGGCGCGATCATCATTGGCAAAAGCAATCTGCACGAACTCACGGCAGGCAACCACGATAATCCCTGGTACGGAAAGGTTGTCAATCCGCTGGACGCCGAAAGAGGCACCGGCGGAACGAGCAGCGGTTCGGCGGCAGCCGTAGCGGCGGGCTTTTGTATTGCCGCCATCGGAACCGACACCGGTGGATCGAACCGCTCCACCGCCGCAGCGACCGGTCTCGTGGGGTTCAAGCCAACCAATGGTGTCATTGACCCGACAGGCACGATGCCCACCGCGCCGACCTTCGATACAATCGGTCCAATCGCTAGAAACGTGGCGGATGCCCGTCTGCTTCATTATGCCATGGCAGGAATCGATACGCCGGAGAAGAGACGCGTGTCGGTTGCGGGAATGCGAATTGGTCTCTGCCCTGATTTATATGCAGCAGCGGTTGACCCCGCAATTGCAACCGCACATGACGCGTTTCTGGCCTTAGCACGAAGGGCAGGCGCGCAAATCCAGGTCCTCCCATTCCGGTTTGCCCGCGAGGTTCGCGAAGCAGGGCTGACAATCCTGGTGTATGAGTTCACGGCTTTCTATGGCCCGCTTGTCGAAGCGCATCCCGGGCGGGTTGGGGCAGCGGTTCGCACGTTTCTATCGAATGGAGCCTTGATTTCAGAAGCCGCCTATCAATCAGCGGTCGCGTACCAAGCGCAAATCCAAGGTGAATTTCACAGACTGTTGTCAGAAGTCGATGTTCTGGTGACGCCAGTTGTGCCCGGGCTTGCACCACGCCTGTCGGACGAGCAGACGGCAGTGGGAAACGACTTCATGCCTTATGGCTTGGCCGGAGGTCACTTTCGCCGCTGGGCAAACTTTTTCGGTGTACCAGCGCTTGCAATGCCGGTGCCCATGGCGGGTGCGCTTCCAGCATCCATCCAGATCACAACGCCTAGAAACACGGAAAACTATCTGTTTTCCGTCTGCGAAGCTTTGGGCCGACTGGAGACCGGCTCGACCTGATAAATCTGCCAGCAACAAAAAAAGGGGAATTAAAACATGAAAAAGATCGCAATTGTACTGTCCGTCATCGCCGCAACATTCGGCATGACCAAGTCGCCCTCCGCTGCTGACGATGTCATTCGTTTCGGCGTGGCCGCTGAGCCTTACGCACCGTTCTCAGTAAAAGATGCCAGCGGCAAATGGCAGGGTTGGGAAATCGACCTCATGGACGCCGTTTGCAAGCAGATGAAGGCCAAGTGCGAGATCGTTGATGTCGCATGGGACGGTATCATCCCGGCTCTGCTTGCCAAGAAGTTCGACGTTATCTGGAGTTCCATGTCGATTACCGACGAGCGTAAGAAGGTCATCGACTTCACGGACAAGTATTACTACTCTCCCAACGTGCTCGTTTGTCAATCGGCGCGGAAAGTTGACCCCATATCGGCGTCCAATGTTGACCCCCGTGTTGACGATCAGCACCTGGATCGCCCGGCGCTGGCCGGGGTTGCAGAGGGCGAAACAGGTGCGGGTGATGGGGCTCTTCGGCTTTAGCTTTGAGAGCGGTTTTTGAAGCGCCAGGACTCGTTGCCGGTTTCGACGATCTCGCAGTGATGGGTGAGCCTGTCGAGGAGCGCGGTGGTCATCTTGGCGTCGCCGAAGACGGTTGGCCATTCGCCGAATGCCAGGTTGGTGGTGACTATGATGGATGTGCGCTCGTAGAGCCTGCTGATCAGGTGGAACAGAAGCTGGCCGCCGGCCTGGGCGAATGGCAGGTATCCGAGTTCGTCGAGGATGATGAAGTCGAGGCGGTTGAGATAGTCCGCCGTCCGGCCCTGCTTGCCGCTGCGCGTCTCCGTCTCCAGCCGATTGACCAAGTCGACGACATTGTAGAAGCGCCCGCGTGTGCCGTTGCGGATGAGCGCGCGGGCGATCGCGATGGCCAGGTGGCTCTTGCCGGTGCCCGTGCCTCCGACGAGAACAACATTGCGCTGATCGGCAACAAAGGCTCCGGTGGCCAGGTCGCGGACAAGGCCTTCATTGACGGGCGTGTTGGTGAAGTCGAAGTCGTCGATATCCTTGGCGAGCGGCAGCTTGGCGATGCTGAGCTGGTAGCGGATGGAGCGGGCCTGCTTCTCGGCGATCTCGGACTGCAGAAGATCGCCAACGATACGCGGCGGCTCATGCTGGCGCTTGATGCCGTTGCCCATGACCTCGTCATAGGCGCTGCGCATGCCGTAGAGCTTCAAGGTGCTCATCAATTCCAGAACCTGTGTGCGTTCCATCAGCTTGCCCTCCTGAGGCTGTCATAGCGAGCGCAATCGGCGACCGGCTCATGGGTCAGCCGCAGTGCATCGGGGATTTGCAGGGGCGCAGCCGGAGCAGGATCACGACGCCGCGCCAGTATGTTGAGGATGACGGCAGCCGAGCAGACGCCCTGATCAAGCGCCTCCTGGCAGGCGGCCTCAACGGTCGTGATACCGTCGCCCGGTACGCATCCGAGAATGGTGACCATTTGCCGATCGCCGTCATCGACTGTCTTCAATCGCTTGCGGACCTTCTCCATCGCCGCCGGCATTACCCAGTCGCGGAACGGCGCGCCATTGCGAAGAGCGCCGGGTTTACGGGCCAGGACAGGCACATAATGCCAGGGATCATAGACCGTCTCGCCGCGGCCGAAGCTGCGCCGATGTTCGGCGATGACCGTGCCATCCTGCTTGACCACAATCCGGTCGGCATAGGCGTGGACTTCGACCGGGCGGCCGACAGCCGTTGAGAGGACCGAGTATTTGTTATTGTCGAAACGGACCGTGCAGGTCTTCGAGACCGAGGCCGGAACGCAGTGAAAGCCGTCGAACGGACCGACATAGGGGACGAGGCTGCTGCGTTCGGCTTCGAACATCTGCCAGATCGTCTGGTCGGCCTGTTCCGGATGGTTATGCGCTTTGGCATAGGCGACGCATTTGTCGAGCAGCCAAACGTTCAATTCCTCAAGGCTCTTAACCCTCAGGCGCGGCGTGAAGAAGCGTTCGCGCACCAGGCCAACCTGGTTCTCGACCTGGCCCTTCTCCCAACCAGACGCCGGGGTGCAGGCGACAGGCTGAACAAGGTAGTGGCTGCACATCTGCAGAAAGCGGCGATTGTATAGCCGCTCCTTGCCCACGAACACCGCCTCCACCGCCGTCTTCATGTTATCGTAGATGCCACGCGTGCAGGTACCACGGAAGAAGGCAAACGCCTTGTCGTGGGCGTCAAACACCATCTCCTGGCTCTCGCGCATATAGGCACGTGCAAACATCATGCGGCTGTGGCAGAGCCGGACATGAGCAACCTTCACGGTCGTCGTCGTGCCGTTGATCAGCACGATCTCGTGGCTCCAGTCGAACTGGTAGGCTTCGCCGGGTGCATAGTAGAGCGGCACATAGGCCTGCGCCGTCGCTGATCCCCGGTTCTTCGCCCAACCCTTGGCGTAACGGCGGATCGCATCATAGCTGCCGTCATATCCGAGCGCTCGAAGCTCCTCGTAAATCCGGATCAGCGTTAGCCGTTCGCGCGATGGCCTGCCTTCGTTCGTCGCAAGAAACCGCTCGATCTCCGCCTGCCAGGCCCCCGTCTTTGGCAAAGGCTGCCGCTCGCGCTCGTAGGAGAAGTCGGTCTCGTCGCTGCGCAATATCTTGCGGACCGTGTTGCGGGAAACATGCAGTTCACGGGCGATCTTCTTCATCGACCAACCTTGAACATGAAAGGCCCGCCGGACGCGCGCAATCGTATCCACTCGCTTCAACTCCCTCTCCATCCGCCGTCAAAAGACGGATGGTCAGATAAATCCGAAGGGGGTCAAAATTGGACGCCGATTACCCCGCTAATGGGGTCAATTTTGCACGCCGGAACACAATCACATTGACCATCAGTTGAAAAACCAACCCAGGCAAAGAAGGGCTTGTCCCACCCCTCCTTTCATCAAAAGGGAACAGAACCTGGCTAAAACGTCAGATGGTTAATCGCGGACTTAGTTCTTTCATCCGGTTGAGAATGCGGACGCCAATCCTGGCTTCTGATTGTCGCAAGGGCAGTCGACAAATGGCAATGTCACGCCTCTTGGAACGGGGCAAGCGACCCGTTCTTTTTGGTCTTATTTTTCTCCCGTCCGCCTGGCGAACCAACGCCGCCACTAGAAACCACGGGTAGAAAATCCAATGAATTCGCGGGTAAAGCGCCGGCGATGGCAGGCGAATGAGCGGCGCTCATCGATATCTGACAGGTTTGACAATGCATAGAGCGAGGAGCATGTTTTCCAAAAAAGTCAAATGGGAGGAGACCATGACTTACAAAAGCATCAGAGCACTGGAGCGCGGTATAGACGTGTTGCAGTACCTCAATACGGTTAAAGGAGCTGCACCGCCGGAGATTGCTGAAAACGTCAATCTTCCACGTCCTACAGTCCATCGAATTCTTGAAACGCTGAGCGAACTCAACTTGGTCTATCGCAGTCAGCTCGGAGACGAATATCGTCTTAGCTCTGGCGTGCAGCGATTGGCGGGCAACAGGTCATCCGTTCGGCTGAATTGGATTGATGAAATCGCCTTGCCAGCACTGCTTGAACTCACATCGGAGATCATTTGGCCGTCGGACATTGCTGTTTACCACAAAGCTGCAATGATCATCCAGGGAACCACACATCGCATCAGTCCCATGTCGTGCGATGTCGGAATGGTCGGCAATCGGCGGTCTATGCTGATGAGCCCGCTGGGCCGTGCCTATCTCAGTCACTGCCCGGATGACGAGCTAAAGTCGATCCTTTGCGCTCTGAATGCGTCATCAGCATCTGAGGATAAGGGCGCGCGCGATCGCGCTTTCATTAAGGAGATTATTGAAACGGGTCGTCGTGATGGTGTTAGCGCCTGCAACGAACTACCGCACCCGCGATGCGTCAGCCTTGCTGCACCCATTCGCTTGAATGGGAAGGTACTTGCCTGCATGAACGTTGTCTGGCGGGCCAATATGCTCACGATTGAAGACGCAATGGATCAGATACGTGACCCATTGCTCGCAACGCGTGACCGGATCGAAGCTCAACTCCACGAACAGTTCGCACGACCGGCGCTGGACTCGACAAGCTTCCCTGAAACATACACCCTGCGGACGGGAGCGCGTGATCGCTTGCCTCACAGTCTAGCCCTTGCTTGATTGCATCAATATGGCCCGCCCACGAGGGGTTTCCTTCGTGGGCGGCCCCTATTGGCTCAGAGGAAGGACAAAGCATGACCAAAACACTTGGATTTCTTGGGGCAGGTCGCCTCGCACAGATGCTCGCACCAAAAGCGATAGCCGGTGGCTGGCGGGTTATTCTTTCGAACTCGCGTGGACCTGAAACATTGGCTGATTTGGTCTCTCAACTCGGACCAAATGCCAGCGCAGCCACCAGCAAAGACATGGTGTTGGCCGCCGACATTATTATCCTTGCAATCCGGTGGCCACAAATCGCCGATGCCACAGCTGGTCTGCCCTGGGACGGCAAAACCGTCATTGATGCCACCAACAATCGTCTCGGCCCGAAGCCCGAAGATGTCATCGCCATCGGCGATGCAATCGCCAGTGAACTCGTCGCGGGTTATCTACCCGGTGCAAAGCTGGTCAAAGCTTTCAATCATGAGCCGATCCCTGTGTTCGACAAAACACTCCCTCCCGCTGGGGATGAAAGCGTGCTTTTTCTGGCTGGCGCAGATGCGGAGGCCAAGAAGCAAGTTGCGCAATTGATGCGGGATCTGAAGGCGACACCGATTGATCTTGGCACGATTGACGAAGGCGGTTTGCTCATTGCCATGGGCGGCCCGCTGACGAACAAGTTCAAACTATACACACCCGCTGAAGCCGAAGCTGAAACAAAAGCTGCGCTTGTCTAATACGAAGACACGGAGAACATGACGGTTCGTATTCTATTTTCGAATATCTCAATCATCTGATGCATTTGAGATATTCGGAATTTTGCAAGACGAGGATGCGTCGATCTCTTCGAGTCCTTGTATAAGATCTGTTATTCTTCCCGAGAGAGAGCCGCCTCCGGCTCAGGATTGTGTGCGACATTCGTTTCGACGGAGAGCATCGTGCGATAATTACCGTTCGCACACAATTTGAATATTCCAGCATTAATTACCAGTGCGAGATCCTCGGTCATCCGCCAATATTGACCAGAATGATATGTTGACAGCGCATAGGCGCCCTTGGTCAGCATGCCTCAAGGATGGGCAATGATCAGCCCATGAACCCGCCCAGAACCGCAAGCAACACACTTTTCCAAACGCAAATCTAGACCAGCGGCCCCTGCACTTTGAACAGGACGGCGCTGTGCCATACATCAAACATGGGACACCCGCTCACCATACTTGGGCGCTCTTCAGCCATAGATACAACCTATTGAATTTTATATATATTTATATTTGACAATCGATTTTTGTACGCACGACGGACGTACATTGTCTGATCCTTGTTCGTCTTAAGTCGGCCTGACACGATGAATGAAGAGTTCAAAACAAGGAGCATTCAGACGTGGTCGCTGCCAAAGAACGCACCGTGGTACTTGCCACAAAGAGCACTCAAAAACAGGTGACGCCATTGGCGCAACCTGAACCCGGCCTCACACCAGAGCAAATCATACAGCGCGCCATTGACTTACGGCCGCTTTTGCTCGACGGCCAAGCCGACGCAGAAGAGCGAGGCACATATTCTCCTGAAATGCATGAGCGTTTTCGCAAGGCCGGTTTCTATCGAATCCTACAGCCTGTGATGTATGGCGGCTATGAGTTTGATCTGACCGTTTTTTCTCGCGTCATCGTCGAAATTGCGCGGGGCTGCCCCGGTTCTGGCTGGTGTCTCTGCCTTGCTTCCGGGCATGCCGTGAATGCTGCAGCTTTGTTTGATAAGGCCGGCCAAGACATTATCTTTGGCAATGACGGCGAATTCGCAGCCCCGGCACGCGGCGTGCCAGGCGGGACAGCCACGGAGTGTGATGACGGCTGGATTATTGACGGAACCTGGGATTATTGCTCCGGTTCGCCCTATAGCACACATGCTATCGTCGGCGTTCGCATCGCGGGTCCAGCGAAAGACGGACCGCCAGACCTTGGAATTGCAATGGTTCCAAGGTCTGGCTGGGAGATGATCGACAACTGGCGCGACTTCATCGGCATGCGCGCCAGTGGCTCAAACAGTATCCGCATCGACAAGCAATTGATCCCCAAGGCTCTGCTGGTTCGCCAAAACTTCTTCGCCGTCAATATCGATGGTGGCACCGAAGGTTACAAGTTGCACGGTAACTCCATGTATTCAGGCCGTATGTTCGGCTTCTTCCAGGCGGAGATCACTTCAATTTTGGTGGGTGTCGGCTTTGCCGCGCTGGACGAATTCGAACGGATCGTAGGACTGCGGGCAGGGGCTCCGAAACTCGGACCGCCGATGCCAGGTGCGCCGGACTTCCACCGACCCTATGGCGTCGCACTGGGCATGCTCGAAATGGCATCCAATGCTCTCGCAGCCGGCACTCGTTCCTATCTCGACTATTGCGAACGTGGCGTGAAGGACCCCAGCGCTTATACGGAGTTCGACGATCTTCGCATTCAAGCAGGGTTGCAGCACGCGGCGCATCTGTCGATGGACGCCGTCGAGATCCTCTATAGTGCTGCCGGCACGAGCACTTCGGCGAAAAATGGTTCACGGCTTCAGCGCTATTACCGTGACATTTCCATGGCGCGCACCAATCCCGGCCTGCAATTCGACAAAACGGCCATGCAGTTGGCTGCGCGGAAATTTCCAGAAGGACCGCAAGGCCCCCGCCCGTAAGCAACAGGAATTGGAAAACAGGCGCACGCGAAACTCAATGGGAGGTGGGTATGCAACATCACGTTCACACCAACAGCGACAAAATTGCGGCAGACACCAAGAGTGTTCTTCCTGCAACGGACTGGACATCAGAGTCACAGCAGATAGAGACTTCGGCTGTGACAAGCGGAGGCGGACTGACCGCAGCCGAGGAAAAAGCCGCTCTGAAAGCGAAATTCATCTCTGGCATGGGGCGGGTTGCGGCTCCCGTTTCTATTGTTGCCACCGATGGCCCGGCAGGACGTGCGGGCGTCACAATCTCAGCAATGAGTTCCGTCTCTGCCGATGGTGACCGACCGACCCTGATGATCTGCCTCAACCAGTCATCACGCACATGTCAGGCCCTCGAGAAAAACCGCCATTTCACTCTCAATGTTCTGAATGCACGCAAGCATATCCCCATAGCCGATGCCTTTGCAGGCCGTTTCGGGACATTTTTGCCCGATAAATTCGCGATGGGCGACTGGAAGACCAGCCGATTCGGGATTCCAGAGTTGAATGAGGCGACAGCGGTGTTCCATTGCCAAGTCAGCTTCACCCAGATTGTTGGCACGCATATGCTCATTATCGCAGAAGTTGACGAGGTCAGTGAAGCTGAAGGAGCACGGGCTCTCGTTTACTGTAGCCGTGAATATCGTTGCCCTTGAGGGGCTTGCGGGAGGGAGCAAGCCGCAAAATTCAAAGGGAATAATCGTGCAATTTTGATCGCTTTCACACTCTGAAAGCCGTCACCGATCAGGGCGCGACCCCTGATCGGTCATCGTTGATGAATGCAGGCCCGAATGGGAGCGGGTCAACGATTAGCTATTTCCAAAAAAACGACATGCAAAACTTGGGGAGGACAAGGAATGTGTTCAAAGGCAGGCTTATGTCTTGCTGCGAGTTGCTGTGCCCTCACTTTGGGGATGGTTTGCGCGGGAGCGTCCGCACAGGATGGCGCAGTTAAAATAGCAAAGGCAAACCGAAATCCAACGACGGACGCGCAGAAGCTTGATTGTCCCGGCGGTGACCAGACAAAGCGTTCGAAAGATCCCAACACCAAGACTTGCCCGGATCTGACGTTGGTGGACAATGGTTCAAGTGTGGGTCCAAGTGCAGCTCCAGGCCAGGGCCAGGGCCCCGGTTCCGGAGCAGGACCAGGCCCTGGTCAAGGGCCGGGGCCGGGCACCGGTCCGGGGGCCGCGTCTGGACCCGATGGATTGCCGCCGCCGCCCTTCGGAATGATCGTGCCACGTAAATCGTTCAATCTCGGTCCCCCGCTTGGTGGACCTCCGGCGGTGGGCAACATCAATCCGATCTTTGTGATGCCACCGGGCATGGTTGGAGCGCTGAAGCCGGATCAAATTCTGATCGGCCTTGGGGACTTGGCCAAACCGCGCCCGGCTCCGGACGGCTTCAATCATATCGGGACTGAGATCTACACCATGGGAGGGTCCTTCGGGCGCAATCGCGAGACCGTCCAGACCGGCAATTCCAAAGACAATTTCTCGACCTATTTCGCCGGTAGCAGAGTCCAGGATCCGAGCTGGCGTGATAATACCGACAGTAAACAGTACGAATTCTATGGTGACCTTGGTTGGCGAAATGAGACGTCAGCCCTACACCTTTCCTTGAGTGGCCAGGACCTTAAGTCCTCCGGCAACGGTCTGACACCGGCCGAAATGCTTGCGAAGGACCGTTCAAGTTCCTTCATAGCGCCAAGCGGCGACACGGACAGACGGTGGAAGATACAGCTTTCTGGCGAACATGAGACGGACTCAGGTTGGAACGTGAATGGCAAAACCTACATTGGTCACGTGTCACGGACCAAGCAATGGGCCGATGGTGAAACCCCGCAATCCTGCGCCGATAACGCAGCGACACTTTGCAACATGATGGGCTCGCCCTATCTCACCCTGAATGGTAATCGTTTTCCATTATATTCCAGTTCATACCGTTACGCATCGTTTACCAATTACAGTGAAGACGCTTATACCTACGGTGCATCACTCGAGGGACGAGTCAGCGATACCCTTTTGGGGCGGGCGAACGATTTCGTCATTGGGGCCGCACTCGATGGATCCACGACCTCTGGTACGGTTTCGAGAAGCCTGGGTGAATATACCAGCGACTATGTCTACACCAATGACCAAGGGATCTATCAGACAACCTCGGCCGATTTGCGAGCGCTTTATTTCTCGGTTTATGCTGCAGATCAGCTCGCGGTGACGGATCGGCTGACGGTTGGCAGTGCGCTGCGATTTAACGTTTCAGACCTCAATCGCTACAACGGTTCGGCAACGAACGTCACCTACGACTATGATCTGAACATGCACAAAACCGACTACAGCGTCGATCCCTCAATCGGCCTCACCTACAAGTTCAACAGTGATTTGGTGGGATATGCCGGCTACAACCGCGAAAGCCGGGCTCCTACTTCTTTTGGGACGATGTGCAGCAATCTCGCATCAACCTGTGCGTTTCCCAACTTCCCGATCGCCGACGAACCGCTTTTGCAGACGCACTCGAACAATTTTGAAGCTGGCCTTCGCGGACAAAACACCGTACTCGGCGACGCAACCCTCTCATGGAATGTGCGGCTGTTTTCGCAGATGACCTCGGATACCTATTGGCTGGTATTGCGTGAAACACGCCCGATGTTCAGCAATGTAGGCGACAGCTGGCGCCGGGGCGTTCGCTTCAATGCGGCCCTGGAAACCGGTCCCTGGACGATCGGCCTTGACTACATCCTGCAAAAATCAACCTTCGAAAAGGAATTTACGGAATTCAGTTCGGATAATCCCTCTGCAGATGCAATGGGCAATATCACTGTCCCTAAGGGCTCGGAAATGCCCAATATCCCGAACCAGATATTGAACGTGAGTGTCGACTATGCCGTCAATGATCGCCTGAAAATTGGCGCGTTGGGTACGGGAGTTGCTGGAAGCTATGCTCAATTTGACGAAAACAATACGCTCAAAAAGTCAGACCCTTATGCGCTCCTTTCACTGAATGCGAGCTATAAGCTCAGTGACAATGCTGAAATTTTCGGGCTCATAACCAATGTTTTCGATACGAAATATAACGCAATGGCAGCGCTTATAAAAGTCAACTCCATCCCCAGTTTGGGCCTGACAAATTCGTTGGGTTACATTCCTGGCGACGGTCGCGCCTTCTATGCCGGGCTTCGAGTGACATTCTGACGGTTATAAACACCGCAATTTGACACGTCGGAAAGTGCATTCTCAACGTGAGGTGAGTGCAATTCCGCGTGACGTTGCACCAATTTTCCGGCATGCGAAGACGTGCACGCTTCGATAACGAATGCGGCCCAAAGCCGCCTCATATAAGCTTCTGATTGCTGAATGTTCGCATTCCGAGAGACTATTTTTCGTCGTCCGGTTTACCGCCAGACGACGATTTTGGTTTTGTGTCTTGCCTCGATTATTGCCTGAAACTTAAAAAATAAACGGATAGGATTTCGATTAAATCAGCTCGTGCTGTTGCTCATGATGGACATATTTGGCAGTAAAATTCGTATCATATTCAATTGATGCATCGTCCAGGAGCTTTTGTTCAATGAAAGATTGTGCTCGCTTGAGAGCCGGTAAAAACTGAGTGATGCCATCCTGCAGCTTTACAGCACGCGGAAGCCAAACAATGCTCAGACATGCAAGCACACGATTGTCATAACGAATGGGAACGGCGATGGCCGCGATCAGTGGATACGAGTTTCGTTGCTCGACAGCGTAACCATCACTAATAACTTTGTTGATCAAATTTCGAGTGTGGGCACCGGCACCTCGCTGACTATCGGGCCGCTGACTATCGGAATGGGTCCGATCGCCAAAATGTCCGAGATGATCGAGAATCTGCGCCCGCTGTTGTTGGGGGCAGAAGGCCAAATAGGCAAGACCGCATGCACTTGTCAGCATTGATCGGTGGTTGTCATCAAAATCCAGCAGGTTGATATGATAGGGGTTTAGTGAGTGGGTTGTATCGCGCTTGAGCATTGTACAGCTGTAAGCATCGAAGGTGGTGATCTCACTGGTCCAGACCACTTCCTTTTGTAACTCGAGCAGAATGGGCTCAGCCGCCCAGAGCGCCCATACGTCATCCGTCAACCCTTCCTTGAGGGCGCGCGTAGCAATGGTCGGTCGATAGACACCATCGTCACCAAGCGAGATAAGGCCGCTTTTTTCAAGGGTACCGAGTAAACGATAGATCGTGGGTCGCGAGAGCCCGAAATGGGCAACCGTGGCCTGTCTGGTCGCGCCGCCGGTTTCGCTGAGAAACTCAAGCACATTGAGTCCACGGGACAAAGCTCTGATGTTTTCTGACATGTTGTTATTCCTCCCGCGTCAAAATGGGCACTCATTTTAACGTCTGTCAATATGCTTTGCGCTCAAGAGCGGACGGTGCCCATAACGGCAACTTTTGTGGATTGGATGGGTCAGACACCAGGCGGACGAGCGCCACATGGGAGTTGGCTCTAGGCCGTGTCACGGTCAGAAATACGCCCATTGGTGCGCCGTCAAGCGCATGTCTATTCCGGGAGCGAACATGGCAAATGCAGAAACCAATTCGGGGCGGGGCAAAGGTTATGGCTGGCGTCTGAGTTTGGGCATGCTGTTGCCGTCGAGCAACCCGGTGGCCGAGCCGGAACTGACGCGGATGCTTCCGCAGGGGGTTTCGCTCCTGACGACCCGGCTCAAGCTCGCCGGCAGTAGCCGTGAAGAACTCTTGGGAATGACGGGGCAAATCGAAGGTGCAGTTCCCTTGCTGTGCGACGCAGGCGTCGATCGCATTGTCTTCAATTGCACGGCCGTATCAACGTTCGACGTGGAAATGGGCAATATGCTGCGCCAGCGGATCGAAAAGATTGCGGCGCGGCCTGCGACCAGCACCGCAGACGGTGTGATTGCAGGCCTCAAGGCTCTCGGTGCCAAGCGCATCGCGCTGATCACCCCCTATATTTCATCCGTCGTCGAGCGTGAGACGGCATTTCTCCAACATCACGGTTTTGAGGTGGTCCGCGCTGTGGGGCGCGACCTTGATGAAGGCAAGGCGATGTCGTCGGTGGAGCCGGGGCAATGGTATCGCTGGGCGCTGGACCATGCAGGTTGCGGTGCCGACGTTTACTTCCTCAGCTGCACGGCCATTCGCGTCATCGATATCGTCGCCACGCTTGAGCGTGATCTTGGTGTGCCTGTGCTGACCAGCAATCAGGCAATGCTCTGGTGGTGCCTGCGCAATGCTGGGTTGAATGATAGCCCCGAGGCTTTTGGTCGTTTGTTCACCAAACACTTGCCTGCGTAAACATTGGGGAGATGATATGAGTATCCGTGGCAAGGCCTTCATTGTTGGGGCCTACGAGCATCCGGGCCGTAATCTGCCTGACCATTCCGTGCAGCAAATCCACGCAGAATGTGCGATGGGCGCACTTGATGACGCAGGCCTGTCCATCAAAGACGTGGATGGTTATTTCAGCAATGGTCAGTTGGGGTTCGGTGGCATTTCCATGGCCGAATATCTCGGCCTGAGATTGAACTACATCGATTCCACCTTTACCGGTGGCTCCTCCTATATGGCGCATGTCGGCCATGCCGCTGCTGCCATTGCCGCAGGAAAGTGCAAGGTTGCCCTTGTCACGCAAGGGGCCAAGGTGCGGGGTGTTATTCGCGGTGCCAAGCATACTGCGGATACCCCGGAGTTCCCCTTCGAGACAGTCTATGGCGAAACCAATGCGGCCATTTATGCGCTGGCTGCGCGTCGGCATATGCATGAATACGGCACGACGGCAGAGCAGCTCGCCGCCGTCAAAGTTGCGGCGGCGGCCTATGCGCAACACAATCCAAATGCGTTGTTGCGCAAGCCCGTTTCAATCGACGATGTTGTCAATTCACCAATCATTGCGGATCCCCTTCATCGGCTCGATTGCTGCGTCGTGACCGATGGTGGCGGCGCTCTTGTTCTTGTTGCTCCTGAAATTGCGCGCAGCTTGAAGCGCCAGAGCGTGAAGCTTTTGGGTCATGCCGAAGCGATCCGGCATGGTGGAGATGGCCCAAGCGATTTTGCCAGCACGGCAGCGGCGCTTTCAGGACCCCGTGCATTCATTGAGGCGGGTGTCAGCCCTCGAGACGTTCGCTATGCCTCGATTTATGACTCCTTCACAATCACAGTCATTATGACTTTGGAGGATCTCGGCTTTTGCGCGAAAGGTGAGGGTGGTGCATTCGTTGCCAGCGGCGCGCTGGGGCTTGATGGCCTGCTCCCGATCAACACCGATGGCGGCGGCCTCTGCAACAACCATCCTGGCTATCAAGGCGGTATGGTGCGAACCATCGAAGCGGTGCGCCAGCTGCGGGGCGAAGCCAATCCAAATACACAGGTTAAAAACTGCACCATAGCACTGGCGCACGGAACCGGCGGCGGCATGTCGCGGCACGCCAGCGTTACGCTGGTGTTGGGTCAGGAGGACGCGTGATGGAAGACCGTCAAGAAGCGCAAGCGCTTCCCATTCCTGTTCCGGTGGTTTTCCCGGAAACAGAACCATTCTGGACGAATGCCCGGAAAGGCAAGCTGCTGCTGCCGTTCTGTACGCATTGTGCGAAGCCGGTTTGGTATCCAAAAGCATTCTGCACCGCGTGCGGTAGCTTTGAGCTTGACTGGCGTGAAGCGTCCGGCTTGGGCGAAATCTATAGCTTCACGGACGTCATGAAAGGTGAGGGTGCCTATCGTGAGACGCCGGGCTACATTCTTGCGCTGATCGACCTTGATGAGGGCGTGCGCATGCTCAGTAACCTCGTCGACTATAGCCGGGAAACGCTGCGCATAGGTCAGCGCGTAAAGGTCGTGTTTCACAATAGCAGCGACGCCACCGCTCTCCCACGATTCACACCGGCCTGATTTGCCGAATTCAATTTTAGATGTAGTGGAAGGAGGAGGCATTGAACAAGGTCTTCGAAAGTACCAGTGACGCTGTTGCGGATATCAAGGACGGCGCATCGATTGCAATTGCTGGCTTTGGCGTTGGCCATTCCTATCCCAACAGCCTGGTGTTGGCGTTGCAGGCACAAGGGGCCAAGAATCTCGCCATCATCGCGAATTCTCTGGGTGCAGGAGGCGATTTTCGCCCGCAGATACTTGTTCAGAACGGTCAGGTGAGCAGGCTTGTTCTGTCTTTCTCTGTCCGTCCGGGCATGCCTTCGCCGGAAGAGGAAAAGATTGCGGCAGGCGAGATTGCACTTGAGATGGTGCCACAGGGCATTCTCGTGGAGAGACTGCGGGCGGCGGGTGCCGGTTTGCCTGCTTTCTATAGCCCCGTCACTGTCGGAACTCCTCTTCAGGACGGCAAGGAAGTACGGCGCTTTGGCGAGCGGGATTATGTTCTCGAACATGCTCTGCCCGTTGATGTTGCGCTGATCCGTGGATACCGCGCTGACCGTTTCGGCAATGTCGAATTTCGCGGCAGCAGTGCGCATTTTCATGCCAGCTTTGCCAGGGCGGCGAAATTGACCATCGTTGAGGTGGAGCACATTGTTGAAGCTGGCGAAATCTCGCCCGAACGCGTCGGCTTGCCGGGGATTTTTGTTTCGCGCGTCGTGCAGACGGTTGCCAAATATCCGGCCCCTGCGGGCCGGATGGGCCGCCGTGCGCCTGAGAGTGGGCGGGAATATTTCGGCAAACCAGCCTTAACCCGGACGAATATGGCAAAACGTGCTGCTGTACTCTTGCCCGAAGGTGCCTATGTCAATCTTGGCTCAGGCCTGCCCACGCTGGTGGCTGCGCACACGCAGGACAAATCCATCTTTCTTCACGCGGAGAATGGGGCTCTCGGTTACGATCTGCTGCAGGATCCTACGCAATTCGATGTCGATTTTTTCGATGCGGCAGGAAACTTCATCAAAATGCGACCCGGTGGTGCCTTGTTCGACAGCGTAGCCTCCTTTGAAATTGCGCGATCAGGAAAGCTGTCCGCGATTCTTTTGGGGGCCTATCAGGTCAGTGAAAAGGGTGATCTCGCCAATTGGGCCGTACCGGGCCAGTCCGGTGGCGGCATTGGCGGCGCTATGGATCTCGCGTCGTCCGGGAGCAAGGTTATCGTTCTCATGGAACATTGCGATGGCAAGGGTAAGCCAAAATTTGTGCGCGAATGCTCCTATCCGCTCAGCGCGCTTGCGTGTGTCGATACGGTGGTGACTGACCTTGCGCTGCTGGTGCGTCAGGGAAATGGCTTTGAAGTGACTGCGATTGCAGAAGGATTCACGCCAGATGAAATTCGTGCGCTGACACCGATCGACATCACATTTGCACAATCACTAGAGGCGATGTGAGCGGCCTGATGCCGCCATTGGGTCGGTATCAGGCGGTGGCGTGAACAAAGGTGGGGACGATTTTTTTAATCTTCCGTTTCGTTCCGGGACGGAAATAACAAGGGAGAAGACAATGAAACTATCTCAGTCAGTCGAATTGAAGGCACCCGCTGCGGAAGTCTGGACGTTCATCAGCGATTTTTACAATTTTCATGCTTGGCAGCCCCATATTGAATCTACGGCTCCGGGGCCAGCCAAGGGTGAGCGCATTGTCAAGATGAAGCGCGGCAACACCATCCTTGATCGCATTGCTGTGCTTGACAATGAAAAGCGCACACTTGCTTACGAAATGGTTCCGAACCAGGATCTGCCTCCAGGTGCGCCGAAGCTTGAAGGGTTTCTGGCGACATTCGTTGTGGGTGAGTCAGGTGCGGGCTCTAAAGTTGAGTATAGCATTGCTGTTGACGTGCCGAGTGCGATCCAGGAAATGGCAGAAAAAGGAATTGGCAGCGACATCTCCGGTGCCTTGCAGGGGCTGAAGGACAAGTTTGAAGAAGCCTGAGATCTGAACAGGATTTCAATACCGGGTCATTTGAACCGCCGCTCGCAAGAGCGGCGGTTTTTCTTTGTGGATGACATGCAGCGATAGGGTTTTGACGGTTCATGACAAACATCAAAAAGTGACGCAGCTGTTCATTCAGCTCCTCGAAATGCTCGGAGCAAGCGGCAAACCAATGAAGGTCGGATGGGGTTATCAAGCACGGTTGTGGTGTCGAGGCTTCAACCAGTTTGATTGGCATGGGGTTGTGTCGGCACTCAGCAGAATAGGGTTCCGTGGAAGTGGCCTGCCCAAACAGGAGAAGGCCGACATGGCTTTCGCCACCGTCGACCTTCTCCTGTTCTTTCATCGCAACCTGATCCCGTTACGAGTGCGTAACCACGCCTGTAAGGCCGGGCGGGCGCGGGCGCCGCCCCTCAACCATTTAGGTGGCGTGTACCTGGGGGGTGCCGGACAAAAAAGCCCGACGATTGGTGGCCATCAGCACTGCGGCAATACCATTCAGCGCGGCAATGGTCAGGACACTCGGCATATAGGTGTGGGTGTGATCGAACAACTGTCCGACAACGATTGGCGCGACAGCGCTTGCGATCGTCATCATTGAAATTGCAAAGCCGGAGACCGCAGCAAAATGCCGTGAATCAAAGGTTTCGCTCAGCAGGGCCATTGAGCTCACCTGCACCGCACCATAGCCCGCGCCCAACAATACGGCATAGGCATAGAGCATGATTGAATTATGAGCGTAACCGAGTGTCAATATACCAAAAGCAAAGACAAGGAGGCCAGCCGCGAGAATATTGCGGGTTCCCAAACGCTCACTGAAGGCTCCAACGGCGAAGTTGCCCAGCAAGGTCGAGGCGGCCATCAAGGATAGTGATGCTGCAGCATCCGTCGGGGCAAAGCTGGAATCATGCAGAAGCGCCAAGCCATGGGCGATATAGAATGAACATCCGGCACCAGCCGTGACAATGCATGTGATCACCAGCCACAGTGCCGGTGATTTGTAGACCGAGCCCTTTTGATCTCCCGAAGCATCGAATTGTGCGAATTTCGCAACATTGGCATCGCTTGCGCCCGGTGGCGTATCGCGCACAACGAAGATTGCCAGAAACAAAGCCAAGGCTCCGGCACCGATGAAGACCAGCCATCCGGCGCGCCAATCGCTAAGGGCAATGGACCGGCTAATCAGCGGTGCCGCAACAAAACCGCCAACGCCCATTGTGGCATAAAGCACCGCAAAGGCCCGAGCCCGCTTTTTATCAAACCAGGCTGCGACACAAGCCTGATTGGCAACGAAACCACCAGCACTCATGGCCAAGCCCATGAGGATGCCAAATGCAACGACGACCTGCCAGGGCTTTTCAACCCAGAAAGCCATTGCGCTCGCTCCAAGCAGCAACAACAGGCTGCCTGCGATCAGCACGAGGCGTGCACCAAAGCGATTGACTGCGGATCCGACGAGCGGCGCTGTAATGCCGGTAACGGCCATGTTGACGGACACGAGCAGCCCGAGGAGACTGCGATCCCAGCCCAGCGATGTGACCATGGACGTGTTGATCACGCTTGCACCGTAGATGGGAAACGCCGCGTTCATGCATAGGATAAGCGAGCATGCGGCCAGGATGGCTCGGCCATACCGAGGATGTGTGGAATGAAATGGAAACAGCCTCATTGGGCGACCTCTTGATATCGAGAACGTTCCGAATATCGGAGACGGGCGCAATTAACCATTTAACTGCGTGACTTGAACACTAAAGCCTTCAGCAGCACCCTACATCTTGGCTGACGCAGGCGTCCGGCAGATGTATCCGTGTACACATACCGGACATGGCCTTGACCCTTGTTGTCGATTGCCAATGGCGGGTTTCAAATCATCCTCAGGAGAGTACTCGTCCCAATTGCGAGGGCTCATGCGGAGGGTGAGGTGCGTTAATGGTAAATGTTGAGCGAAAGTTCGAAACTGTTGGATTGGAGCCGCCGGAGCCGAACTTGCAGCCAGATGAGATGATCGCGCGAGCTACGGCCATGATCGGCACACTCAGAGCGCGCCAGGCGGATGCCGAGGCCGGTGGGCGCCTGCTGGAGGTTACTCATCAGGAGTTCATGCGGGCTGGGTTCTATCGTGTTGTCCAGCCGCGTCGTTTCGGTGGCTACGAATTTGACCTGACCACTTACGTGAAGGTGATGATGGAAATCGCCCGCGGCTGCCCTTCGAGCGGCTGGGTTCTTGCGCTTGTGTCCGGCCATCCCATCATGCTGGCTGATTTCAGCGAACGTGCTCAGATCGAAGCCTATGGCGATGACGGAGATTACCGGTGTCCCTCGGTTGGATCGCCGGTTCCGGTGACGCTTGAAAAGGGCGGATTTCGTGTCAGCGGCGGCTGGGACTATGCATCGGGTTGCGATGTCTCAACCCACGCCATGGTCAGTGGTCTGACGCCGGAAGCCGACGGCAGTATGACGCCCCGATTGATGCTGGTTGACCGTTCTGATTATGAAATCGTCAATAACTGGGACATGATTGGGATGCAGGGCACCGGTTCTCGCCGGCTTGTGGTCAAGGATGTGTTCGTGCCGGAATATCGCACCGCTCCCATCGTCATGTGGCGGGGCGAGCGTGGCGCGGCTGTGCATGCAAACCCAATGTATAACGGTCGCAAAGCATCGTATTTTGTGATTGAGCTGGGTGCGGTTGTCGTCGGCGCTGTAAAGGGTGCGCTCGATATTTTCGAAGACATTTTACGCAACAAGCCGATGCGGTTCTCATCAAAGCAGCGCTTGTACGAGAGCCACGAGTTCCAGCAATATTATGGCGATGCCCAAACCAAGATCGATTCCGCCGAAGCGCTGCTTTTGAAGGTGACGGAACGCTATCTCGAAGCGTGCAGCCTGCACCAGGAAACTGGCGAGGGTTTCACCGAAGAGACCGACAGACGGCTCTTTGCTGCCGCCCAGGAGGCCTGCCGCCTTGCGTGGGACGGGTTGGAAATCATCTTCACCACGGCGGGCACGAGCACCGGGGCCAAGCAATCCATGCTTGCCCGTATCTATCGAGACGCGGCCGTGCAGAAAACCCATTTTGTTCAGCAACGGTCGCGCACCGCCGTCAACGCCGCACGCCTTCACTTCGGGCTTGCCCCGCTCAGCCCGTTCTGACTGCCATGGAGACCATCTTGACATCAGCAGGGTCGTCGCTCGATCCAGACTGGATCCGTGCGGAGTTTAAACGTCGGCGTGGTCACTGGCATGATGACTGGGAGGCGATGCTTTCCTACTCACCAGCCTATGTTGCGGCCTATCTCGATTTCTCCGTCTATTCCGACGAGCAAGGGTCGATATCGCCAAAAATGCGCGAATTGATCTATGTGGCAACGAATTGTTCGCCCACACATATGTTCGAAAAGGGCTTTAAAAACCACGCCCGGCAGGCACTGGAATTGGGGGCTAGCCCGTCAGAGCTTCTTTGCGTGGTCGCAACGGTCAGCGCGATGGGCATTCACTCTTATCTGCTTGCCGCGGAAGCAATTGCCGAGTTCGCACCCGGGGAAATTGTTGTCGATGAGCCGTCAGCTTCGATGGTGCGCAAGGAGCATCTCGCCGTTTTCGGGGCCGTCTTGGAAGAAGTTCAGGCCGGAATAAAGCTTGATCCGAAATTCTATCAATGCTGGCTCAATTTCGCGGCCGCCCCAATGCGGGGCCCGGATGCGACATTGTCGATGAAGGAGGCGCATCTGATCGCGCTTGCGGTTCATGCGCAGGTCACACAACTCAATCCGGTCGGTGTGCGTCAACATGTGCGGGCAGCGCTGGAGCATGGCGCAAGCGCGCGGGAAGTGCTCGATGTGTGCAAACAGATATCGAGCATGGGCATTCACGCCATGGTTTTTGGCCTGCCGATCATCAATAGCTTAACACGGGGAGGTGTTTGAGATGCGGGGTGTTGAGCGGCGTTATGACGCCGGAGATACAGAATGTATCGGATATTATGCGGCCGGAGACAGCGCCGCCAAAGCCGGCGTTCTGTTGTTGCATGAAGCTCCTGGGCTCGGACCCCATATGCGCAGACGCGCCGACATGCTGGCGAGCCTTGGCTATCACGCCTTCGCTGCGGACTTATATGGGGCAGGGCAGCTGGTGAAAGAGCATGCGCAGGCGCGTGCCTTGGTGGGCGCACTGAAAGCACAACCCGATCTGTTGCTGGCGCGTGTCGAAGCCGGGTTGCAAGCCCTCGCTGACGCCGCCGGGCTGGATGTCGGGGCCATCGCGGTCGCTGGCTATTGTTTCGGTGGCTGGTGCGGGCTGGAACTTGCAAGGTCGGGTGCGCCGATAAAAAGCGCCACCGTCTTCCATGGCGCACTCACAAGCGAGCGTGGTGCGGCAGCCATCAACACCTCGCTGATGGTTTGTGTCGGAGATGCCGACCCTTTTTCGCCGATGAGCCAAATACACGGCTTCCAGCAGGACATGAGCACCGCAGGTGTTAACTACCAACTGTGCCTCTTCGGGGGGGTCGGTCACGGTTTCACCGATCCCGATATTCATGAGGCTGGTCCCGGCTTTGGCTATGACGCCACGGCTGACGCCTGCTCATGGGGCGCTTTCATTTCCCTTCTGGGTGAAACACCGGCTGCCTAGAGTTTGTCAAGGAAAAATGGGCTCTGATCTCTCTGAAAAGACAAACGAAAACAATAGGCTGTAGCTGTAACATAGGATGCAACGGATGAAATTCGACGGCAAATTGGTACTCATAACGGGTGCAGCGACCGGCATCGGTCGCGCGACTGCACGAAGCCTTGGCCAGTTGGGTGCCCGGGTTGTTATCGTGGATATCAACGAGGACGGCGCGAAAGAAGCGGCCAAATCCGTGCCCGGCGGCAAGGCGGTGGCCTTCCGCTGTAATCTCGCCAACGATCAGGAGGTCGCTGACTTGCAGCGACAGGTCGAAAGCAGCTGCGGTGTGGTCGATATCCTCATCAACAACGCCGCCAAGCCTCCGGTCACCGGCTCTATCTTGAATGTTGGTCTCGATCAGTTTCAAGCCGCATTCGATGTCAATGTGCTGGGCTATCTTCGCACCATCAAGGCTTTTTTGCCGGGAATGCTGGAGCGCAACACGGGCCACATCGTCAACACCTCGTCTGCATTGGCGCTGCTCCCTGATCCTCCCATCCGTTTCATGGGCCCCTATATCACCTCAAAAGGCGCCCAGATTTCCTTGAGCTATGCCTATGCGCATGCCCTAAGCGGAACCGGTGTCGGCATCTCGGTTTTCTGCCCCGGGATTACGGCAACCGCCGAGATGCCGGGCGGCATCCCACCGACCCCGCCGCCGGGAATGCCTGCACCAGAAGAGTTTTCCATCGGTGTTCCGACGCGGCGCACTGTGCGTGTGCCGGCAGAACATGCCGCAAAGGTCTTGATTGAAGGCCTTGAGCGGGACGCCTTCCTGATTTGCTCGCAGTCCAATTATCAGCCGGACCTCATCGCATTCGCATCGTCTGGTTATGATCCAGCTTCGATTGTTGGAGAGGCACTGGGCGAGGCAAAACGAAGCTTGGGGGCATAAGGCTATGGGACGCATAAAATATTTGCGAATGGAGGATCTCCAGCCCGAGCATCGCAACATCCCGCGCATGACGTCGAATATTACGCGGGCCGTTGCCCATAGTCCTGTCCTAGCGAACCTTGTTGCAGCAAGGGGAATGTATTTCCGCCATCAAAGTGGATTGAACCCACGCCTGCGCGAACTGGCAATCTTGCAAGTCGGCTACAGCACTCGCTCTGCCTATGAATGGGCGCATCACGTTGATGTGGCGCTTTCCTTTGGGGTGAGCCGGGACGATATCCGGGCGATTGGCGTGGAGAGCGAAGGTGGTGAGACCCACCTGGAGCCGCTGGCGCGGGTGGTGCTGGCGGCAACAAGAGAACTCACAGATCACATCACGCTCTCCGGGGAGCGTTTCGATCAACTCGCACAAGCCCTTAGCAGCGAGCACCTCGTGGATCTGCTGGTCACCATCGGCGAATATACCGGTCTCGTTCGCGTCATGGCGGCCATCGAGATTGATCTGGAGCCAGAATATGCGCCGTTCCTGGAGGAGTTTCCACTCCCCGCGACCGGAAGACTTTGATTGCCGGTCAACGGTGAATGCTCAATCCCAGAACCGGTACAAACAGGAGTGCTTAAGACATGAAACTACTGAGTTTTGAAACCCAGAACCGCAAAAGCTTCGGTGCTGTCATTGATGACGGCGTTATCGATCTTGGGCGCAAGTTTGAAGGGCGCTATGCAGATCTTCTGGCGGTCCTTGAAGCAGATGCCCTCCCTGAACTTGAAGCTGCATGTGTCGGGGTAAAGCCGGACTATGCGTTAACGGATATTACGTTTCTTCCGGTCATCCCCAACCCGCCAAAAATCATCTGTATTGGCGTGAATTATGAGGCGCACCGCTCTGAAATTGGCAGAGACCCCAGCAAGAAGCCGATGGTTTTTGCGCGGTTCCCAGCCAGCCAGATTGGCCACATGCAGCCTTTGGTGGCTCCGCCCGAGTCCCATACATTTGACTATGAAGGGGAGATCGCAATCATCATTGGTAAACCCGGTCGCCGGATATCGCAGGCCGATTCCTGGAGCCATATTGCCGGCTATGCGCCTTATAATGACGGCAGTATTCGTGAATGGCAGGGCCACACCGGGCAATGGACGCCGGGTAAGAACTGGTATCAAACGGGTGGCTTTGGCCCATGGATGTCAACGCGCGGCGAAATTCCTGACAACGCGCCGCTGCACCTCAAGACACGCGTTAACGGACAAGAAGTCCAAAGTGCGGACGCCAGCCAGATGATTTTCTCTATCCCGGAAATTATCGAGTATTGCTCAATCTTTACCCCGCTGGAAGCGGGTGATGTGATTGTTACGGGAACGCCCGGTGGCGTCGGCGTTCGCCGCAACCCGCAACTTTTCCTCAAGGATGGAGACATTGTTGAAGTCGAGATCTCCGAAATTGGCATCTTGCGCAATTCGATCAAGGCAGAGCAGGTCTAAAAATCTTGTGCGAAAAATGATCGGATACGGCTTTATGGCCGTGTTCGATACCCCTGAGCAAGGCTTATCTGTTTTCTATTATAGCGTTGTGCACCATCGAGAGTGCCAACGCTATCATGTTTTATAGTCGTTGCATATTTTCCATTTCATCCGATCCATATTGAAAGTCAGATCCAATGAAATCGAGGCCATTCAGCATCCAGATCGGTGACGCTGAACGGCCTCAAGAAGGCTGCCTATGGAAAATTTACCCTTGAGCGGTCATCTCAATCATGTCTGTCTGCTGCCCCCAAGTGGGAAGCAATTCTGAGATACGATCAAGGTCTTGCGGGCTATTGGCGATCCCCAAAATGTAGCGGTCGGGCCGAATGATAATGGCCATCGCACCAATCTCAGCCAAATAGTCGCCGCCCTCATCAGCAAGGCAGACCAAGCCGATGTCATGCCATCGCCTTTGCGTGTCTTGCGACACCTTATCCAACACACCCTGCGCACCAAGAACCACGAAAGCATTGCCGACCACGTCGTCTAGCGGGCGACCGGACGTCAGGATCGGTTGCCGCGAAATCATTCCCGCCGGGAGCGGTTCTGATCCATGAAGTCCATCGCCAAGTTGTGCGTTGATTGAGGTGATAAACCGCCCACCCTTTGCCAGATTCTCATCTCTCGCGCGCGCCAGTTCAGGGTCAACTGTCTGAATGATACTGCCGATCTGTATGGCATTCTCGATATATTTGCGAACGTGTGGTGCTCGTTCCTGTTCATACGTATCGAGGAGCTCCTCCGATGCTATGCCTTTGATCACATGGGCGAGCTTCCAGGCGAGATTGGAACTGTCCCTGATGCCAGCACAAAGCCCCTGACCAAGAAAAGGTGGTGTCTGGTGCGCGGCATCTCCGGCAAGAAGCACCCGATCCACTCGCCATGGCTTCGCCATGACGGCGTGGAAGAAATATGTCACGGCGCGTTCGATCTCCCCATCATCGGGTGTGAGCCAGGGCGATAGAAGACCCCAAATCCCCTCAGGCGTCAGAAGCTGTTCAAGATCATCCCCGGGCATCACCATAAATTCCCATCGGCGTCGATTTTTGACGCAGCGCATGAATGTCGTGGGGCGCACCGGGTTGCAAAATTGAACCGTACCGTCCGTCAGGCCGTCAACATCCCGGTTCATCAGCAGATCGACCACGATCCAACGTTCATGGCTTCCGAGGTCTTCAAGCTGGCTCGAGATCATGCCACGAACAGGTGATCGTCCGCCGTCACATCCAACAAGGTAGCGGCCTTTGATTGATGCGGTCTCGCCAGTCTTGCGCGTGCGGTATTGTGCTACAACGCCGTCTTCGCCCTGTTTGAGTGAAACGATTTCACAGCCCGATAACACCTTCGCGTGCGGGAAGCGATTGAGGCCCTCCCGCAACACCGTTTCCAGTGCGGGTTGGTGAAAGCGATAACTTCCATGCCAGTTCTGTGGCCCCACTTCGGCGGGACGCGGCCAGTGCAGGATGACTTCGTGCTGTGCGTTGATAAAGGTCATGCCGGGATTGACATGTGTGTCGGGCTTGATCTTGTCTGCAAGTCCGATTGTTTGAAACACCCGCATCACCTCCCCATCAAAATGGGTCGCGCGCGGCAGCGTAAACATCGTTTCATCGGCCTCAACGATGCATACCGTCAGGTCCATGCTGCACAGCAGGTTCGCCAAGGTGGCACCTGTTGGACCCAACCCTACAATGACGACATCAACTGACCCTACCATAATCTCTCCTCTCCAGTTCTGCGGCCGATATGATTCCGGCGTTTTGCATGTCTTCCCTGTCATGGTCTGCCACCGTTTTGGGTGCCAGTGAATTGTCTATCTCCGTCATGATCGCCGCCAGTTCCGGCCCAGCCGTTGGATTGTTCAAGTCCAGACAGCATTGCTCGATGTGCATCGCCAGGCTTTCACGGATGATGCCGCGTGCGAGACGGCGAAATTTTCCTCGTGCCAAATCAAGATCGAAGGGTTTGGCGGGGTCGCCGAGGGCGTCCGATATGGCAATTGAAGCAATAGCCCGTTCGTTAATGAAAAGATCGATGCTCGCGGGGTAATTCTGAGGGCATTGGCGCGCCAGTTCAGGATCGGCAACAACCTCCACCTTTTTTGCAAACTCCACCACCGCTGGATCAGCCACGGCATCGGTTCGCTCGATATCGAGCAATTTATCCGGCCAAAATGCCGCCAGTGCTAGATTGTAGCTGCAACTGGTAATGCGAGAAAGGCGGCTCAAACTGACATCATGATGGCCAATCATGCCAGCATGCACGGGCGGGGCTTTCACAACAACCTTGGTCACAGTGTCAAGCGGAACACCCTGTTTCAGAAGCATTTGAAAGCCGTCGATGGCGGCTATGGCGTGCTTCGCTGCGCAATAAGGTTTGATACTGGTGCCAAGGACGGCCGCCTGACCTTCAAAGACATTCAGGAGAATATCCTTCTGTAATGTTACGCCGTGGCTTCGGGCGGGCCACTCTCCATCCATGAAGCTTCTATCGCCATTGAAGCCTTTCGAGGCACTGAGGGCGGCGATGCAGCCCGTTTTTGCGGCAAGGCCCGCGAGCAACCAACGCGCAGAGGTTCCCGCGCTGCCAACCACCCCGCCACTCACGCTGCCGCCCGGCCTTCCACTCGACGTGGAAAGCGCAATGGCCAGGGCATGCGCTGTCCTTTCCCAATCCAAGCCCAAAAGCTTTGCGGTGACTGCGGCTGTTGTGACCGGTGCAAGCAGATAGGTGGGCCAGATGCCCTTGTGTAAGATATCAGGACCGGACACCGCTTCGCCAAGGCGGGTCATGATCTCATATCCCGCGTGGAGTGCATCGATAAACAGAATGGTGTCAGCACGATCCGCCAGATCGGCCATCAAAGACAAAGCCGTCATAACCACAATCGCGCCCGGCGTTGTGCATGAGGGCATATGCACATCGTCCACCTCGCTGAGCCGTGCGGTGGCGACCCTCAGAGCAATCGTGTCCAGTGTTGAGCGCGTCAGTGGTGCCAATGATTGGGATTTCTCATCTCTGAGCCGTGAAAGACGATGGCCTTCTCGTGTCGCACGCCCTGCAATCCATGCACCGATAGTGTCGAGGGCGTGGATAGACAGGCCCTGCGAAACAAGGGGATCTTGCCGAAAGGGTGCTCCTGAAGCGATCCGTTTGGAAACGTCGTCAATCAACGTGGTCATCGATGGGTTCCCTTTGCGTGTTCTTGAAGAGCTTGGCTTGGCTGCCATCTGCTTGCAGGAAGGACGAAGTCCTGCCCGGGCGCATTGAAGCCAGATTGATTTTATGACCGCGGAAAAACATGAACTCCCCCCAGAGTGAGGTCGCGACGCGTCAGCGACGCTCAAAGATTTGGCACGCCTCTTTAAAAATGTCAATTAATCTAATATTGTGAGATTTAATTGATTTTCCGATAGACTTTCATTTCCGAGGAGAAAACGACACATGCATATGAGGCCACACCTGAATGAAATCGACATAATTTTGATGTGTGAGGCAGCCCGCAGATGCGCCGAAGCAAACAGTTGGAGTGTCACAATCGCCATTGTTGACGAAGGTGGCGCTCTTCTTCGTCTTGAGCGCATGGATGGCACCGGCTCTGCCACCAGCGAAATCGCCATCGGAAAAGCGAAAATGGCGGCAATTTCCCGGCGAAAATCAAAGGATATGGAGGAAAGGATCGGAGAAAGGCCCGTTTTTCTCAAACTTTCATACGGATTGCCGATTCAGGGTGGGCTTCCGATCATGGTGGAAAAATGGTGCTTGGGGGGAATCGGCGTGTCTGGGGTTCAGTCCCATCAGGATGAACGCATTGCCCAGGCTGCCTTGGATGCGCTTTTGTCGAATGGCGAGACCATGTCTGCAATTTTGCCGATGAAAGCGCCATAGCGATATTGACGTTAATCTCAATTTGTGAGATTGATGTGTCATTCGATATTGGGAATATCGTTCTGTTATCAAAAATGAGTTTCAGGGAGGTAGGAATGCAACAGGTTTCCATCAGCCATGTCGGGCTTTTCGTCCACGATCTTGCGCTCATGCGTGAATATTACATCAATGTGCTCGGGTTTATCGTCACAGATGAAGTGCCGGGCAGAATGTGCTTCTTGAGCCGCAACATCGAGGAGCATCATCAGATTGCGCTATTCGGTGGCCGGACCAGTGACACCCCGCAGGTGCAGCAGCTTTCGTTCAAGCTGGACACGCTCGAAGAAGTGCGTGAAGTCCATCGCCGGCTTGTCGATGCTGGCACCAAGGAAATGCGCTGCGTCAGCCACGGCATTGCCTGGTCAATCTATTTCCCTGATCCTGAAGGCAACCGGCTGGAATATTTCACCGACACGGAATGGTATGTCAAACAGCCTTGTGCCGATCCGGTCGATTTTACCCTTCCTGCCGATGAGATTTATCGCATATCCGAGGCAACCAATCGTGCGCATGAAGACTTCCAGCCGTTGCATGAGTGGCGCGATCGTTTCAATGAAAAGCTGAAGCAGAAGATCTTGGAAACCCAATAACGCTTCGGCGCAAAGTGCCGGATCGGCAATCAGGCGCGCGTTGACGTGGCACTGGATTCTGTCCGGCTCAGATTGAGCCGGACAGAGTCTGGATTGTCTTGTTTTCGTTTGTCTTTTCAGGAAGCCGGGTTCCATTTTATCCTCGATAAACTCTAGCTTAGAGATCATCTTCATGAAACTTGCATTTTTCGATTCCTACAAACTTGGCGTCGTGCGAGGTGATGTCATCATCGACGTTTCGTCCGCAGTCGAGACAATTGCGCATGTGGGGCCACAGGACCTCATGCAAGGACTGATCGAGCGGTTTGATGAGTTTCGCAGCGCGTTGGAAGCCGCTGCAGACGCCGGCAAACCCATCAGCCTGGCATCTGTTGAGCTGCGAGCGCCGCTGCCGAAGCCCGGCAATATCGTCTGCATGGCCGTCAACTACATGGAGGACGGAACACTTGCGGAGCCGCCCGCCATCAATGCTTTTCACAAGGCACCGACAGCTATCATCGGGCCGGGCGGAACCATGGTCCTGCCGGATATTCCCGCAAGGACCTTTGAAGGGGAAGCCGAGTTGGCTTTGGTGATCGGCAAGCGTGCGCATCAGGTTTCTGCTGAAAACTGGCGCGACTATGTTTTCGGTTATGTGAATTTTATCGATGGTTCAGCGCGTGGCACACTTCCTGAAAAGAACAATTATTTTCAGATGAAATCGCGTGACACGTTTGCTCCGATTGGTCCCTGGATCGTCACCGCCGATGAAATCCCGGATCCGCAATCCCTGCAGGTTCGCCTTTGGGTCAATGGCACGCTCAAGCAGGATTTCAACACCGATGACATGGCGCACAAGATCCCGCGTTGCATTGAGTGGCTAAGCCATATCCAGGCTTTGGAGCCGGGCGATGTCGTGGCCACAGGCACCAATCACCGGGGTCTCAATGCATTTCAGGATGGAGATAGCGTTGAGTTGGAAGTCGAAGGCCTTGGTCGACTGGCGATCAACGTGCAAGATGACCTGAAGAGAACCTGGCCACGCGAAACACGTGTTGAGCTTATGGCGAAAGGCGTGAAGGGCCCAGCGGTTCAACTGACAGGCAAACATGCGCCCGTCAGTTCATGATGTGAGCCGGGGAGGGAGGTGGGCACCTTGCACACCTTCGCTTCGATGATTAGCGTGCAATTTTTTGGGTCGAGTCTCTTTGCGTGGGATAGGTGTGTCGCAACGGTGCGATGGCCCACACGGATCGGCGCAAACAACTCTACACGCGAGCCCGCATGTCCAGTCTAACAAAAATGCTGCTGATCCTTGATCTGTTTTCGGTTGATAGGCCTATTTGGTCAGCCGACGAGATCATACAATATTGCGGGCATTCTCGTCCCACCGGCTATCGCTATGTGAAGGAACTCTGTGACGCTGGATTGTTGCGTCGCGCAGAGGGGGGCTATTCTCTTGGTCCGCGCGTGATTGAGCTTGATTACTATATCCGCCAGTGCGACCCGCTGCTGATTGCATGTCGGCCGGTTATGGTGCGGGTGGCGCAGGAATCGGGCTGTGATGTGCTGCTGGCCAGCATGTATGGTACGAAGATAATGGCCGTTCACCAGGAGTTGGCGCATGAAACAGGTCAAATCGCTTTTGGTCGCGGCCGGCCGATGCCGCTGTTTCGCGGTGGCGGATCAAAGGTTCTGCTGGCGTCCATGACAGCTTCGCAACTCAAGAAGCTCTATGATCTCTATGGGGCGGAAATAGCCGAGGCGGGGCTTGGAGCCACATGGCCAGAATTTCGAAAGCAAATGCTGAAATATCGAAATGACGGCCATGTTGTCTCGATCGGTGAGCTTGACCCGAATGCCGCAGGCATCGCGGT
Source organism: Agrobacterium vitis (assembly GCF_014926405.1). Lineage (NCBI taxonomy): Bacteria > Pseudomonadati > Pseudomonadota > Alphaproteobacteria > Hyphomicrobiales > Rhizobiaceae > Gillisella > Gillisella vitis. Next base: position 334,627 of record NZ_JACXXJ020000004.1, on the reverse strand, counting down.
TCCGGTCCCTGTCGGTGACGCACTCGACCCGGCGGCTCTGGTGATTTTAACAACGCGCTCGCGTTTTGATCTTATGGAAAAAGCATTGCTGATCGATATGGCGATGAATGCGGCCCGGCAGATCGAAACATCCATGCGCGGCAACCGTGAAGTTCAGGCGAAAGCCCTCCTGCTCTCGTGACACTCAGGAAATACGCGCATGCGTTTGACCGATCTACAATTGGAAGACATGTCTCCGGCACAGCAAATTGTGGCCGAGGAAGCAAAATCTGGCCGACGCGGTCACATTCCAGCACCGCTCAGGGCGTGGATCCACAGCCCTGAATTGGGCGCAAGGGCGCAACGTCTTGGTGAATTCGTTCGCTATAACACAGAGCTTGGTGCTGATCTGTCCGAACTTGCGATTCTTGTGGTTGCGCGAGATTGGGGCGCTATTTTCGAATGGGATGCGCATAAACGGGAAGCGTTGAAAGCGGGCATTGAACCGCACGTCATCGAGGCAATCCGAACACGCGCCATTCCAGCCTTTCCAAGCGACAAAGCCCGCATCGTCTATTGTTATACCAAGACATTATTGGAGACCCGCTTCATCCCAAGCCCACTCCATGACGAGGCTGTGACGGCGCTGGGGCAAGCGGGCCTAGCGGAACTCGTGGGTGTGGTTGGTTACTACACGTTTGTTGCTATGACCCTCAATGCCTTTGAGATCGGGGTAGAAGAGGGATCTGGGGATTTGGGGGTGAGCTGATCCTTGCACTGCTTGTCGGTGAGGTCAGTTTTTGTTTTTCGTTCCACCGCGCAACAGCCGTCGAACCGGGAAAAACTCAATGCCGGTGCGCTCTGAGAACAGGCCCCAGATACCGCGCGGTGCAAACAGCATTGTCAAAATTGCCAGTGCACCGAGCAATAAAAGATACCATGAGCCGAAATCTGACAGGAGATTTTGCAGGAAAAACAAAATGATCACGCCAACGATAGGCCCTTCGATGGTGCCGATCCCACCCACCACGACGATAAACAGTACATAGGCGGTCCAATCGGTGAGTGAAAAGGCGGCATCGGGTGAAATTCGGGCTTTCTGAAGATAGATCAGTGCGCCAGTCATGCCGGTCAGGGCTGCTGTGAGAAGATAAATCGTCAACTTCAGACGAAGGGCGTCCACGCCGAGTGCCGTTGCCGCTGTTTCATTGTCGCGCACTGCAGCAAGGCCAAGCCCCTGCTTGCTGCGCAACAGCCGATAGACGAAAACGATGGTGAAACCCGTCAACAACAATGCGAGCCAATAGGCCAGTGAATCCAGTGCAACAGCCGGTTTCATGCCGAACACTGTGCTGATGGTGGAGACGCCAAACATATCGCGGGTGGCCTCCCTTGGCAGCGATGCTCCCGTGCCGCCGCCCAGCGTTTTCCATTGGGCAAACACCAGCCGCCCCACTTCTGCAATCACCCAGGTGCCGATGGCGAAATAGGAGCCGTGGAGACGGAAGGTGAAGAGGGCGGTGGGCAATGCGACGATCATGGCGAAAACGCCCGCCAGCGGAATGGCAATCAGCGGATTGACGCCAAGCAGAATGACCATTGCAAACAGCGCATAGGCCCCACAACCGACAAACAATTGCTGGCCGACCGAAATCAGCCCGGCATATCCGGCAAGCAGGTTCCAGCTCTGCGCCAATGTCAGCATCGTCAGGATGTAAAACAGATTTTGCACTGTGCCACGCGACACGAAAAACGGAGCGAGGGCCAGCACGGCAAAGACCAGCACCAGCCCGATCGTAAAGGCTGAAGACAGCCGTGTTCGTGTTTGAATGCGCCAGCCGGTTGGTGGATTCTCTTGGGTCGGGACGATGTTGGTGGATGTCATCTGCTGATCCTCAATCATTGGCGCGTGGAAACAAGCCGCGTGGCCTGACCAGAAGCACGATCAAGAAGGCGATATGGCCTGCCAAAATCTGCCATTCGGGATTGATGGCTGCACCGAGCGTTTGGGCGATACCCAAAACAACACCGCCCGCCAGTGTGCCCCACAGTGATCCGAGCCCGCCAATGATGACCGCCTCGAAGGCATAGATCAGCCGCGATGGCCCAGCGGTGGGGTCGAAATTGGCGCGGGTGCTGAGATAGAGAGCCGCGATTGTGACCACAACCATGGCAAGCCCTGTTGCCATGGCAAAGATACGGTGCGGCCGCACGCCCATCATGCCAGCTGTCACCGGATCATCGGATGTGGCCCGAAATGCCCGACCAAGCGAGGTACGATAGATCAACTGGTTGAGCGCGATAATGACGATGATCGCCGATCCGAACGTCAAAAGCGGCATGATACCGATGTTCAATCCCGCCAAAGGCAGCGATGCGGTTTCCAGCACGCCTGTCGAAAGACGGCGGCTATCGGCGGTGAAGCCTTCCAGAAGGCCATTTTGGATCACGATGGAGAAGCCGAACGTGACCAGCAGTGGCGGCAGGATGTCCTTGCCGAGCGTGCGGTTCAAAAGATAGGTCTGCAACATCCAGCCAAGCCCAAACATCAGCGGGATGGCAATCAGGGCTGCGAGAAACGGGTTGATCCCGAAGGTATTGGCGAGCATCAGGATCAGGAAAGAGGCGAGCACAATCAGGTCGCCATGCGCAAGATTGACCAGTCGCATGATGCCGAAGACCAGACTGAGACCTGCGGCAAACAGCGCGTAGAGGCCGCCCAGCAGCGCGCCTTGCACAATGGTATCAAGCCAGTTCATGGGATTCGGCTCCGAAATACGCGGCATGAATGTCGTTGCGATCGAGATCGGACGGGCGGCCCGTCAGCGTGATGCGACCCTCCATCATGCAATAGACGCGATCCGCCTGTTTCAGCGCCTGACCAATATCTTGTTCGACAATGATGATTGCAGCACCTGCGGCGCGGATGCGTGGGAATGCGGCATAAATGTCCTTGATCACCACCGGGGCAAGGCCAAGGCTCAGCTCATCGCACAACAGCACCTCTGGATTGGACATCAGCGCCCGGCCAATCGCGACCATTTGCTGTTGACCACCGGAAAGCGCTGTCGCAGGTTGGTGGCGGCGTTCCTGCAAAACGGGAAAAAGCTCGTAAATGCTAGCAAGCGACCATGGGCCATTGACCGTGCGGCCATATTGGCCGATCAGCAAATTTTCCTCGACGGTGAGCGAGGGGAAAAGCTTGCGCCCTTCCGGCACCAGCGCAATACCGCGCCCCATCACATCGGGTGCCGCCAACGCACCAATGGGCAGGCCTTGGTGCAGGATGGCGTCTGGCTCCGACGCCAGCACCCCGACAATGGCGCGCATCAAGGTGGATTTTCCAGCGCCATTGGCCCCAATCACCGCAATCGTTTCTCCGGCGTCCAGCCTGAGATCGACGCCGAACAGAGCCTGAAAATCGCCGTAGAATGCCGTAAGGCCGCGTGTTTCGAGCAGACTGGTCATCACACCTCCAGACCCAGATAGATTTCGCGCACCTCACGCGAGGCCATGATCGTCTGCGGTTCGCCAATTCCCAGCACCCGGCCAAAGTTCAGCACAAGGATGCGCTCCACCACTGCTGTCAGCGCGTGCAGCACATGTTCTATCCAGATGACCGCAACGCCACGCTGGTGAACGCTTTTGATGGTGGCGACGAGTTGACGACATTCGCCTTCTGTCAATCCACCCGCGATCTCGTCAAGAAGCAGCAGTTTTGGCTTTGTGGCCAGTGCGCGGGCCAGTTCCAGCCGCTTGCGCTCCAGAAGACCCAGCGAGCCTGCAAGTGTATTGGCCTTGGCAATCAAGCCAGTTTCAACAAGAATGTCAGCGCAGAAATCGGTCATCTCTGCTTCATTGGACTGAGCGCCAAAGGCACCCGCAACCAAGAGATTTTCAAAGACGGTGAGCCGCTCAAAGGGCTGGGGGATCTGGAAAGTCCGCCCCATTCCGGCAAAGCAACGTTGCATGGGCGGCATGGTCGTCACGTCACGGCCATCAAACCGGATTGTTCCAGACGCGACCGAAAGATTGCCACTGATCAGATTGAACAGCGTGGATTTGCCCGCGCCATTCGGTCCGATAACCCCCAGCGCCTCGCCCTCCTGCACGGCAAAATCAATGTTGTCAGCAACCACAATGGCACCAAACGATTTCGACACGCCACTCAGTTCAAGGATTGGCATTCAAAGGCTCCTGTTGAAAACGAACCCGCTCCGCAGTAACGGAGCGGGTCGCTTGCGCTCACGCGAGAGGTTCGAGCTTGCCGCCCAGCGGCACAGACGGAATGAGGCCGTTTTCGACCACCACAAGGTCATAGCCGCCGCCGGTCTTGAGCCGCCATTGACCCCCGACAAGTGGTGTCTTGGCCACATTCTTGCTGGCAAAAGGTGGCAGCTTGTCGCTTCCCCAGGCAATGGGGCCGACCAGTGTGTCGAGCTGGGTTTTGCCAATCGCCTTGGCAACGGCATCGGCATTGCTCACATCCTCTGCCCGCTTCATCACATCGACGGCGAGTTCGAAAAGCGCATGGGCAAAGCCGATCGGCTGCGTCCAGGGACGCCCTGTTGCCTTGGAGAAAGCAGCCGCGACCTGGGCCGACGTTTGGTCGGTGAGCGAGGATTTAAACGGATGCGACGGTGTCCACCAGACTTCCGTGGAGAGGTTATGACCAGCATTGCCGAGCGCTTCCACGGCTTGCGGAAACAGCAGCGCTTTGCCGATGGAGGCGATCTTCGGTTTCAATCCCTGCTGTTTGGCCTGATTCCAGAATGTGGTGAGATCCGGCGGGATCATCACCCCGGTCAGAATATCGGTGTTCTTCTGCTTGAAAGCATTGATCTGGGCGGAAAAATCATCCGTCAGGTTCTGGTAGCGCCCGGTGTCCGTCAGTGAATAGCCAAGCTTTTCGAGAACTGGCGGAAAGCCGACAACCTTGTCGCCCCAGGCATTGCCATCACCATCATTGGGAAACAGGCCGCCGACCTTTTTGTCGGTCACAAGCTGGCTCCACATGCCGGTGTAAACCGCGATGATATCTTCCAGCCCCCAGAAGAAATGGTAGGCATATTTAAAAGGCTTCCAACCTGTCGGATCAGAGGGATTGCCCTGCTGGCCAATGAACCAGGATTGCCAAGGTGCGACGGTGGAAATACACGCAACACCTTCCCCCTCGCAGGTGGTTGAGACCGGATTGGTCGTTTCGGGTGTCGAGGAGACCAGCATCAAATTGACTTCGTCATCAACGATCAATTCCTTGGCGACTTGAGCGGCCCGGTTGGGGTTTGACTGGCTGTCCTTGACGATGACCTGATAGTTGAGGCCCATGGCTTTGGTTGCTGTCATAAACGCATCGATGACAAACTTGTCGGCTTCGCCGAAGCCAGCAAGTGGGCCAGTCTGGGGGCTGACATAGCCAAGTTTGATGGCCACATCCTTAGCAATCGCTGGCGCGGCCAAGCCCGAGGTTGCAAGCACAGCGCCACTGACGGCGGTTGTCTTGATAAAATCACGTCTTGTGAATATCGGTCGTCCCATTGCCATGCGCCTCCCCGCGCGTTGAGCTTTGTCTGAATGCGGTAGCCGTCGGCATCAAAGCCCGCATCCGCCGACCGTTAAATGCCACACACCCGTCTTTCATCTCTGGAATCTGGTCAAAAGTGCATTGATCGCTGTTGAGCGATCCTGCGCATCACGCACACGCACCTTTCGAAATGGGTCTCCTCCCCCAATTCCCGTCTTCCCAGGTCAAAAGCTAACAGCCAGAAACCACATAATTGATCTGAATCGTCGCGGTAAATATGTCATCAGGTTATGAACTGGCATTCGAATGGCACCGATCATCTCGGTGCCATTGCTGGCTTAGAGCGCCAAAATCTGCCGCAGCACACGGCGCAAGTCGTCCGCCGGTGTGCCGCTTGCTGCCGTGCTGCGCCAGCACACATGGTGGTCTGGCCGAACAAGAACGCAGCCGGTGTCGCGGATCTCGCTCAACCGCGCCCAGTCGCCGGTGGGATCGACATAGGTTTGGCGCGGGCCGATCATATGCGCGCTGATTTCCATGCCCAGTTCACTGCCCACCGCTGCTGCGGCGTCAACCCAGGCTTTTCCACCCAGACCCGTCAGCAGCGTGAATTTGCCATGGCCGCACAGGTCGAGGGTGGATACTTCGGCACCCCCAACGTGTTTGTAGAGCCACGCATGCGGTAGGCGTGCACCCGGCCAGGTGGTTGGCTGGTGATGTAGGTCGGCATCCAGCAGGAAATCGGGTTCGATTTGCCCGTCGGTGACGATGGCATCGGACCGATAACGCTGGTTCATTTCGATGCCATGGGCGTCAAACTCATATTTCTTGAAGGCAATTGCCTTGCGAATGGCCTCGCGTTGCTGTTCGGCAGCCTCGGTTCCATCCGTGCGGGCTTCAAGATTTTTCTGCATCTGCTCTGGATCGACGCCTTCACTCATGCCAAGTGCTGCGAAAATCGGTCCGGTTTCGCCAATCGACTGATTGGCGCGGCTAACGATCTGCTTGGCGATTGGGGCGCGTTCGACGTTGAAACTGTCCAGCAGGCCCTCGCCAGCCTGACCCTTCAGAACCATGGCAAGCTTCCACGCAAGGTTGAAGGAATCCTGAATCGAGGTGTTTGAGCCGAGACCATTGGATGGCGGGTGCCTGTGGATGGCATCGCCAACGCAGAACACGCGGCCATTGGAGGTGCGGGTGGCGTAATAATTGTTCACGGTCCATGTGTTGGCCGCCAACAGTTCAATTTTCAAATCAGGATCGCCAATCAGCTGCCGTGCCACGCCGGTGGCAAGTTCCTCTGTCACTTCCGGTTCAGGCCCGTTGATGTCATAGCCCCAGACGATCAGCCATTCATTCCAAGGGCGCACCATGCGCACCAGCCCCATGCCAATGCCGCCGACATCGGCACCCGGCTGCATCACCCAGTAGAGAACCGAAGGGCGATGCGCGACATATTTGGTAAGGTCGGCCTTGAACAGGATGTTCATCGAGCCGCCGACACCCATTTTGCCTTCAAATGGCAGGCCAGCATGCTCAGCCACCAGCGATTTTGCGCCATCGGCACCGATCAGATATTTCGACTGAATGGTCAGTTCATGCCCTGTAAGCCGATCTTTGCAGGTGGTCAACACGCCTTCGGCATTTTGTTCGTGGCGCAGATATTCGGTGGACATGCGCGCTTGAGTTCCGCGCGAACAAGCCGCCTTGAACAGCAAAGGCTCCATGAAAGTTTGCGGCAAGTCATTCATCTTCGTCGGAGACGACATCAGATGTTCAGCCTTGCTCAGGGGATGATTGCCCCATGCTTTCAGGCGACCAATTTCTTCACCCGCCAGGCTTTCGCAGAAAATGTTTTCGCCCATCAGCTCCTGATGCGTCGCAAACAGATAGGCCTCGTTCTCGACATCACGACCAAGATCGCGCAGCACTTCCATGGCACGCTGGTTGGTAATGTGGGCGCGTGGCGAATTGGCCAGCCAGCGATAGCGGTTGACGACCATATTGTTGATCCCGTAGGTCGACAGCAGGGCTGCCGCTGCCGATCCTGCCGGTCCAGTGCCGATAATCAGCACATCCGTTGTAATGTCTGCCATTTGTCAATTTCCTCCCTCTTCAACTCTGTCAGGCGACCGGCGGCTCTCCGGCCCATGCCGCTTGCAAAAGCCGCCTTATCGTGTCCCGCTCCACAGGACGCGGATTCCAGTATGGATTTTGCACTGCAAGATCGGCTGCCCGATCAAGGTCGCTCTCCTTCAATCCAAGGTCTTTCAGAGCCATCGGAGCATGCGATGTGCGGGCAAAGTCATAAAGCTCGGCTCCTGGCTCTTGCCCCCCGAACAGCTCAGCCAATGGGCGCAATTCATCGCGCGCGGCGACGCTGTTGTAGGCGATTGCATGCGGCAAGATCACGGCGTGCGTTTCAGCATGCGGCAAATCAAAGCTACCACCCAGCGTGTGGCAGAGCTTGTGATGCAGCGCCATACCGACCTGGCCCAGCACCGTTCCGCACAACCATGCGCCATAGAGCGTTTCACCACGCGCCTTGAGATCGGACGGATCTTCCAGAACCCGGGGCAGGGCATCGCGAAAGGCGCGCAGCCCTTCAAGCGCCATCAGCGTGGTCAAGGGGGTACGGTTTTGCGCATAAAGGCCTTCGGCAGCATGGGCCATCGCATTCAACGCGCTGGTCACGGTCATGCCAACGGGCAGGCTGCGCACCAGTTCTGCATCATAGAGAATAACTTCGGGCTGAATCTTGGCGCTGGTCAATGTGGTTTTAACGCCATTTTCCGTCTGTCCGAGAATGGCGGTTGCTTCGCTGCCCGCATAGGTCGTTGGAACAACGATTTGTGGCAGATCAGTGCGCAAAGCAATGGCCTTGCCAAGTCCGGTTGTGGAGCCGCCACCAATGGCGACCAGACAATCTGCACTAATGTCGCGGGCATAAGCCGTTGCTTCCTCCGATATGTCCACAGGTGTGTGCATCCGGGCACGGGTGAAAATGCCTGCGGCGTGGTCGCCACACAGGGCCGCAAACTCTTGCGCGACATGCGCCTGCTCGGGCGTTGTCAGGATCAGGGCGCGATGGCATTCTAACCGTGTGATCTCTGCGACCAGATCGTGACGCACACCAACGCCGAAACGCACACGCAATGCCGGCCAGGTCGACGCAAACTCTTCGCGGAAATATGACATGGGGCTTCCTCCTGCCGACCATCTGGCTCCTATGAAGGCGACAATAGATCAGCGAAACGCGGATATTGATCGGAAGGTGGCGATATAATATAATCTTTTGTTATGAAGATAGACAGTGAGCATCTCGAAATCCTGGCGGTCATCGTCGAAAAGGGCGGCCTGACGGAGGGCGCTGAAGCGCTTGGTAAATCGCAGCCATCAGTATCGCGCACCATGGCGCTTTTGGAGGAGCGGATTGGCACGCCGCTGTTTGAGGCCGGGCGTCGGCCTCTGCGCCCGACGGAGCTTGGCAATCAGCTTGCGCGGCTCGGGGCCAAAATTAGAACTCAAAACCTTGAGGCCAGCCGTCTGGTGCAGCGCTATCGTCAGGGGCAGGCGGGCCGATTGCGTCTGGGCGGAACGCCAATTTTCTTCGATGGCGTCGTTGCTGGCATGGTGGCGGAATTTCAAAACCGCCATTCCGATGTGCAAATCACCCAGACCTATGGCTATTTCGAGGATCTTTCTGTCGGCCTGCGCAGCGGTGCGCTTGACCTCGCTATCCTCCCCATGCACGCCAATATGATCCCGGCTGACATGCAGTTCACACCCTTATTGGCTGGCCGCAACGTTATTGTTGGCAGTGCCACACACCCATTGGCGCGGCGCGGTGCGATTACGCTGGCGGACATCGAACCCTATTCCTGGATTGCGCCACCGCCCGACAGCCCGCTGTTTCGCGATTTGCAACGATCTTTGAAATCAATCGGGCTTGATGATTTCAAAGTGAGTTTTTCAGGCGGAACGCTGGCGTCTATTTTCAGCGTCGTGCTGGGGTCAGATTCTCTGACGGTCCTGCCCTATTCGGTTGTTTTTACCCACCAGCGGGTTATCCCTCTCCAGGCGCTGCCGCTGCGCATTGAGCACCCTGATCGCCAACTGGGATTGCTGACAGCCACGGAGCGGATGCCGCCGCCAGCGCTGGAGCGGTTTGTCGCGTTTGTGACTGAAAAGTTCAAACATCTCAGCACTCGCATGGAGCATGAGCAGCAAGTAACCCGCCGTCGCGGTTAAGCGCGTGCCGCTATTTTAATGCGACATAGGTCACAGGGTCTAGGTGAGCGATGCGCACCGCACCATGCGCGCCTGTGACCGTATTCAGTAGATCACGTAGCTTTTCTGCCGCTGCCCGAATGACAGTTTCGGTGCGCTTGGCATGCGGCAGGATCAGCAGTTCGATATTGAGTTGAGGCTGGTCTGGCAATCCAACAACCGGGATGACGGCCAGTTGGCAGGCCGATGGCGCGACCTGAAAAGCCTCGCACAGCAGATCCCGGATCCGCGGCAGCGCCTCGTGAAGACTGGCGCGGGATGCCTCGAAAATGGTTTCGTCGACATATATCTTCAGGTTTGGCACCGCCGGCTCACTTTCATTCTGGTGTTAGCACGAAGTCAAAAGGTGATCGCCACAGGGTTGCGGCATCCTGAAGTCGCTCATAGGGTGCAACGAGCGTTTCCTTCACCCCGAACACCGCATCGGAGGAAAGATATTCATCGCCGCCGACAAAGGTATGGGTGACCAGCTTGCGAAAGCCGGGTGCGCTGATCATGTAATGCATATGCGCGGGCCGCCAGGGATGACGGCCAAGGTGTTCAAGCAGCGCGCCAACCGGCCCGTCATCAGGGATCGGGTAACTCACCGGCCGGATGCCCACAAAGCGATAGCTGCCATCGGCCCCTGTGATGAACCGGCCACGATTGTTCCATTTCGGCTGGATATCGGGCTGCTGGACGTCATAGAAGCCATCGGCGTTATCCGACCAGACATCAACACACGCACCCCCAATCGGTTGGTGATCAAGGTCGAGAATGCGGCCTTCAAACAGGCAGCTCTCACCCTTGCCATCCAGACTGATCACAGTGCCATGGTCGCGAATAGGGGCGTTTTCAACGTGGAATGGGCCAAGCACCGTGCTTTCCGTGGCGCCTTTGGGACGGCGATTGGTGATGGCATCCACCAGCATGGAGCAGCCCAGCACATCGGACAGTAAAATAAACTCCTGCCGCTCTTGTGTACAGATCTGGCCGGTCTTGGTTAGAAAGCCAATGGCAATCTCCCACTCCTCTGAGGTCAACCGGGTTTCCTTGACGAAGGCATGCAGATGCTTGACCAGCGCCGACATGATTTCAGCCAACCTCGGGTTCGTATCGTTACCCATGCGGGCGTTGACGATAGCGACCGAATCCTCCTCCACGAAGTAGTTCACGGCAATCTCCTTTTGCTAACCAACACTTCCCGTGCCATGTTTTCGACAACGGGCGCGCGGGGGCCTCCTCCAGACAGCCAAACCCATGCAGCGTATCAATGATATGCGCGTTTCATCGGTCATAAGATTGTTTCATGCGCAAATAATATAACATTAGGTCATGCAAAAAATTCGCAGAGGCCATCCCGCTCGCATAGCGAACGCATCAGCATAAAGAGATATCAAAACAAAGAAGCGGTCGGTGGTCGGCACCGAAATGGAGGGGGTGTCTCGCCAGGCTCAGGACTATTGATTCAGGTGTTTTGAATTCTACCGTATTTTGTTTTCGCAACGCGCTGTAAGACAAAGGAATACCCCCTGAATCTCATCGACACGATACTCACGATGCACTGGCACCTTCTTCTCGGCAATTGGTCGAGATCACAACCAACATTTCTATTTCCGCAATCAATAAACCGCGATGACACACAATCTGAACCGAGATCTCTGAGGATCAGACCTGCGGAGATCTCGGGAAATCAAAATAGGACATAGGGATATTGCCGACTGATGCGAAGTTTTTCGCCTATGATGTGCTTAACCCTGCGAACTATTCAGTTTTGGCAAGGACCTCGCGTGAGCAGCAGCTTCACCGGAATAGGGGAAATCATCCCCGAGTTGCTGGTCGCCCTTAAAGACTTTGAACGACGGCCCATCGACCTCCACAATCTTGTAGCCGTTTACATATTCGATCTTCGATGTTTTCCACCCCAATACAAGCTCTCCTAATTTCAGGCCGCTATCTCAAAGACGGGTTTGCGGGTAGCCCATAAGCAAAGGTGTATCAGCTGCCTGGCCAAAGAGCTAATTTCCTGAAGCCTTTGCAGGGTTTCTGCGAGAATGACGCAAGATCAACCAGCTCTTTGCCGCATGTCCAGCTTACAGTTCTCTCATCTTCAAAAGAGGAAGCTTGCGAGACCGAAAGGACGGCTTAAGGGATCATCCAGGTCATCAAGCGGCACCTCGATGGCGTTGATTTGAGTTGGTTTGCGGCCGTCTGGCAGTGTCAAACGAAACACCCCGCGACGACCGGCTGACTCCGACAGGCGCAGGACATGTCCTTCCCCTTTTTCCGCAGGCTTGAGGGCATGCAGGCGGACATTTTGACCTGAAAAACCGATAGGCGCGATATCGTAGTTTTCAGCGGTGGTGGCTGGCGTGAAATGCAGGCCCGCATTGACGAGATCAGCCTCCGCCTGAACCTCTTCGCTCCACCAGCGACCATCATGCGGCAAAAGGGCGTAAACGAAATGGTGATTGCCCTCGTCGGCCAACATATCGGGAAACATTGGGCCACGAACAAGGCTCAAAGTTAGCCGGTTGTCCTTGGCAGAAAAGCCATATTTGTCAGCCGAGAGCAGGGCAGCACCCCAGTCTGTTTCCGAGAGTGAAACAAAGCGATGGCCGCAGGATTCGAACTGGGCTTTCTGCCAGCTGGTATTGTCATGCGTGGGTCGGCGGGTAATGCCAATGGCCTGATCGAACACCGCGTCCTCTGCCAGCACGGTTACGGGGAAGGCTGCACGCAGATAGGTACGCCGGTCGTGCCAATCGAGATCAGTGACGAATTCCACCCGTGGACTGTTGGACCACAGCCGGATTTTTTGCTGGATCGTGCTGGCTGAAAAGCGTCTGGTGATAGTGATTTCTGCCAGATGCGGGCCATTGGCCGTCACCTCCAGCGTTTCAAGCGACAGCCATTCCTCTTCACCAAGCTCAAAGCCGGGCTCAATGTCCCAGGCGTCGAAATTGCGCGGCAGATCATTGCGATACAGCAGCAATTGGTTGCCGGGGCCGTCCATCAGCTCACGGTCTGATCTCTTGTCGATCAGGCTGATCATTCGGCCTGCTTCATCCAGCGTTAGCCGTACAAAATCATTTTCCATGGTTTTGCCGTCCGTTGTTACACGGCGCTGGCTTGAACTGCTGACAAAACCTAGACTGAGTGGCTTCAGATTACGCTCAATGGCCGCAACATAGCGCCCGTTCAGCTCTTGCGCTTGCAAGGCGGCGGGCAGGGGGCTTGCGCTTTCAATCTGGAATGCGGTTTTTGGGGAGCCTGACAGGTTGGCCACCAGCAATCCTTCGAGGTCACCGCTATGGCGTGCCGCAATGGCCTGCAGGCGGGTCTGGATCAGGGTTGTTGCATCATCGATGACGCCCTCCAGCTCTGGCTCGGTTTGCTGATAGACCTCGCGGATGGAAGAACCTGGCAAAATGTCGTGAAACTGGTTTCGAAGTAGCAATTCCCATTGAGGTTTCAGGTTGTTCTTCGCAGGCGCTCCGCCTTCTAAGGCATCGAGTACGGAGAGGGCTTCCGCAGTCACCAGAGCGGCTTCTGCCTGTCGGTTGAGTTGCTTGGTGCGCGCCTGCGTGGTCAATGTTGCCCGGTGGTATTCCAGATAAAGCTCGCCACGCCAGACGGGCAGGGCAGCCGCTTCAAGATCACTTGCCAAGGCCTGAATATGTGGCTCTATGGCTCCATGTTCGACGGTTGGAATGGCAGGCATCAGATTGAGAAGTGGCAGGGTTTCGATCTGGTCCGGGTCCGGGCCACCGCCGCCATCGCCCCAGCCGTAGGAGGCAATGACCGTGTCCGTCATATCCTTGGCGGCATGCTTGCCCCATACTTCACAGAGGGCTGCGGGCGTCATCAGCATATTGTAACCGTCATTGTCATAGGCGTCGAAAGTGTGAACCAGCACTCGCGAACCATCATTGCCCTGCCAGCGGAAAAGATTGTCTGGCAGGCTGTTGGTTTCATTCCACGACACTTTAATTGTCACCAATGTGTCGATGCCCGCGTGCCGCATGATCTGCGGCATGGCGGCCGTAAAGCCAAACGTATCGGGCAACCACGCCGTGCGGCTGGTGATGCCGAAGTGTTTTTGAAAATAGCGCTGCCCATGCAGAAACTGCCGCAAAAAGGCCTCTGCCGAGGGCATGTTGGTATCACACTCCACCAGCATGCCGCCGATGACTTCCCAGCGACCTTCCGAGACCCGCTGCTTGATCTCTTCAAACAGCGCCGGGTCTTCTTGCTCAACATGCTGATAGTAAAGGGAGGACGATTGCAGAAAACGAAAATCATCGTGGCGCTTGAGCAATGCGTTGACACTGTTGAAGGTTCTCACGATCTTTCGCACAGTTTCCGGCTGCGGCCAAAGCCAGGCGTAATCAATATGGGCATGACCGGTCACCAGCACGCGTCCCTGTTTCGGGTAGGTGTTTCGAAGCTCGGTCAGCATGGCATCAAGGCTGACAGTTGCTGTCTCAACAGAAGCGAGGACTTCTTGTGTCAGGGCTTGCGGGGCGTCGGTGGGCTCAAAACTGCGCTCCCATATATCGCGCGCCCAGGTGCGGCCGGCCAGACGCGGTCCGACATCCTGTGTTGCTGTTGGCAGCCGCAAGCCTGAAAGGGCAATTTCCGCCGCCTCATAGAGCGTGCGGGCAAGCTCCTTGTCCTTCACTGTATCGGCGGTGTTGCGCAAAATCAGCAGACGACGGCGCAAGGCGCGAATTTCGGGATAATACCGATAAATCTCGGCCATAGAGAGCATGGGGTTGCGATTGGGCACACCAAACAGACTGCGCGCGGCGGATTCCGCTCTGATTTTGAAGGGGATGCCGCGGGGGACATCAAACCTGCGATGACAGGGGTTGGCTGCAAAACTCTCAAGAATCTCGCCATCCAGACCAATCAGGCGCACAAGGCTTTCACCACCAAAATCAAGCCGCAGCTCCACGCCGGGTTCTTCTGGTATCATAATTACGTCTTCCAGCAGAAACGTGTGAATGCCATGGCGGTTTGGCCACGCGTCACCAACACCCATGTGCGTCGTCAGCCCTTCCGGCGTGCTGGCGAGGAAAGCCCCAAGTGGTATGCGCTCGCGTAGCTCATACGCTTCCAGTTCATCGGCCCAAACTTCGATGTGACGCGAGAGCTGTTCAAGGCTACGCTGGCGGTCTCGATAGGCACGCATGATGGTCTCCCGCATTGGTTTTGTTTGGCACTGCAACATTTAATCATTGCTGATGATATAATATTTTGAGAAAACAGGATCGCGATTTTTCTGCTGCATTTGGCGCGATCATAGCGAATTATCGCATAATATCGACCGATATCTCTCAAAAATATCGGATTTCTTTGTGTGTTGCGCTCGGCTGATGAGCACGCGAATTGCCATTTCGATGGGAATTCTGGCGGATATCGTCGAGTCCGATGGACTATGAAAACGAATATTTGTTCATTTGCTTGCTTGACAGAGGCGATATAATTCGTGTTAAGAATTTAAATATTGGCAGATAGAGACGCAACTAAAGCGCAGTCGCCAGTCTGGAGTGGGAACCTGGCCTTATTCTTGGCCAAACAAAGGGCAGGCGCATGTTCGTGCTGCCAATGGAGGTGTCAATGCGCATGCAACGACGTGAATTCCTGAAATATTCTGCGACAGGTGTTGGTCTGGCCGTGGCTGGTGCAAGGCCCGCCTTTGCCGCCCCCGGCGTTCTCGACATATTCTTCAACAGCGATACCAATGTCATTGATTTCTGGACCCAGGTGATCAAGCCGGGTTTTGAGGCGGCCCATTCCGGTGTGACGCTCAATCTTGTTCCGGGCGGTGGCGGGTCGGCGATGAATTCTCTGGCTGATCGCGCTATGGCCGCCTTCAAAGCCAAGAAGGACCCACAGGTCGATATGCTGGAAGCTGTCACCCCGTTTTATCCCACAGGGTCGCTGGAAGCCGGTCTCTGGGTGGATTTTTCCAAGGCTGGCCTGTCCAATTACGACAAGGTCAACCCGGTCGTGGTGCAAAGCCCGGCGCTTTTGCCCTATCGCGGCTCGCAAGTCGTGATGATGTATAATGCCGACAAGGTCAAAGCCGTCCCCACCACCTTCAAGGAGCTTGTGGCGTGGATCAAGGCCAATCCCGGCCAGTTTGCCTATGCCCGTCCTGATCTTGGTGACTCCGGGGCCTGCTTTATCGAGCGTGCGCTTCAGGAAGTCACCGGCCTGAACCCCGACCTGTTTCTGCCGGAAAATTTCACCCCGGCCTATGCCGAGCCGCTGTTTTCCAAGCTCTGGCCTTTGCTCAAGGACATCCAGCCATCGCTGTTCAATGGCGGTGAATACACATCCGGTAACACAGCGTCCATCCAGATGCTGGCCAGTGGTGCTGTTTCCATGACCGTTGCCTGGTCAGACATGGCCTTGCAGGCGATGAGCCAGGGCGTGGTGCCTGAGACAACATCTGTTGCGCAGTTGCAGGATCTGGCGTTTACCGGCGGCTTCTCCGGCATTGTTGTGCCAACGGTTGCGGCCAACAAGGATATGGTGCTCAAACTCGCTGATTACCTGATCACAGCGGACATCCAGAACCACGTTGTGACCGACCTCGGTGGATTCCCCGGTATCAAGTGGGAGTTTATGTCCAAGGAACTGCAGGATAAATTCGCAAAAGTCGCGCCCAAATCCATCCCACTTTTCCCCGGTACATGGGAGCCTGCACTGTTTGAGGGCTGGTATCGTAACGTCGCATCGAACATCAAACGCTGAGGCATGGTGATGCAAACGCACGGCCTCTCGGAAGGATCGCGCTGGACCGGGTTGGCCTTTGTGGCCATCCCGGTTCTGTCCATCGTGATTTTTCTGTTCTATCCGGCGGCGCTGACCATAATCGGCACCTTCTGGCGTGAAGGCCGCGATGGTGTCCATGCGCTGAATTTTGACAGCTATGTTTTCTTCTTCACCGATGCCTATAGTCTTGCCAATCTTGGCAGGACGCTCTGGACCACCTTCGTCAGCCTCGCGCTGCTGATTGCTATCAATCTGCCGATTGCGCTCTACATGCGCTTTACCCGTGGTCCGCTGGCCAGCCTGATTCAAGGCTTGGCGTTGTTTCCCATGTTTGTTCCCGGCATTATCATCTGCTACGCACTGATCCGCTATCTGGGGCCGAATGGCTGGTTACAGAGCCTGCTATCCTTGATCGGGTTCCATCATTATGCATCGCCCTATCTGACTCCTTGGGGGCCGGTGATCGGCCTGCTCTGGGACGGTATGCCGCTCACTTTGCTGATCTTGATCTCCGGCCTGTCCGGCATTTCGGATGCCTCGATTGAAGCGGCCCGTGATGTGGGCGCGGGGCGGCTGCGGATTCTGGTGCGCATCATCATTCCTCAAATCATGCATTCCCTGTTGATCGTATCGGCGCTGAATTTTCTAGGTTTTTTCGGCCAAGCCCTGATGCCCTTCATGCTGGGGCCTACAAGCCCGGAAATGATGGGGCCGTTCATGCTGCGTACATTTGCAAGCGTGCGTGATCCGCTGCAAGCCTCAACGCAGGCGACCATCACCTTTCTGATCTGCTCTCTTGCCGGTATTGCCTATGTCCGCTCGATTGCCCGCAAGCCCCAAGACGGAGAGTGATGATGTTGCTGTCCAGTCGCCGCCATGATGTCTTTGGCCTGATCATTCTGCTGTTTCTGATTGTCTTTATCGTTCTGCCCGTGCTGACAGTCTTTCTCTGGGCCTTTGCCGAACAATGGTTCTATCCGTCCGTTCTGCCCACCAAATGGGGCTTTCGCTTCTGGTCTGCGGTCTTGGCCCGCCCGGATGTCTGGGCGGCCCTTTGGACATCGGTTGAGCTGTCGCTGACCGTGACAGCACTGTCCGCCATCATTTGCCTGCCAGCGGCCTATGCCTTTGCCCGCATGGATTTTCCGGGGAAATCGGTGTTCATGCTGTCGTTTTTGATGGCCAATGCCTTTCCGCGCTTTGCATTGATCATCTCCATCGCGGTGCTGTTTTTATCCTTCAATCTGGTGGGCACCTTCACCGGCGTGGTGATTATCCAGCTGTTGAATACCTTGCTGTTGATGATCTGGTTGCCAACGGCGGCGTTTAGAGCCGTCAGCCGGGATATGGAAGAAGCCGCCCGCGATGTTGGCGCAAACCGCTGGCAGGTGTTTCGCCACATCACCCTGCCGCAGGCCTTTCCCACCATTGCCGCCGCTTTGTTGATGACCTTCGTTTGGACCTTTTACGAGACGGAAGGCGCGTGGCTGGTGGGTGCGCCGCGCATTCGCACCATGCCGCTGTTGATGATGTCGATGATCAACAACCAGTTGGTGGTGCAATATGGGGCTGTGCTGTCGGTCATGCTCTGGGTGCCGTCTCTGGCCGCCATCCTGATGGCACGGCGGGTGATTGGCGGCGAGGCTTTCGCCAAGGGGTTGGGCGGATGATGATTCAAACCCAGAGTCTGTCAGGTTCAGATTGAACCTGACAGACTCTGGAAATCCTTGTTTATGCATCGGATTGGTCCGAAAACCGGGTTCCACTTTTCGGTCCGATGCTCTTTTTCGAGAAAGACACTGAACGCATGTCCACACTCGCCCTCGAAAACGTCTCGAAAAACTATTCCATCGTGACCGCGATTGAACCGTTGTCGCTCACCATTGATGATGGTGAACTGGTCTGCCTTCTCGGCCCATCCGGGTCAGGAAAATCGACATTGCTGCGCATTATTGGCGGGTTCGAGACGCCATCCGGCGGCAAGGTGCTGATTGATGGCGTTGACGTTGCACGCACGCCGCCGGAAAAACGCCCAACCGCCATGGTGTTTCAAAGCCATGCCCTGTGGCAGCACATGACTGTGTTTGAAAACATTGCCTTTGGCCTGACGCTGCGCGGACTGCCGAAAGCCGAGATTGCCCGCAAGGTCTCCGATGCCTTGGCCATGGTGGGGTTGGCGGATTATGGCAAGCGCCTCCCGGCGCATCTGTCCGGTGGCCAGCGTCAGCGTGTTGCCATTGCCCGTTGCGTGGTGCTGGAGCCGAAAATTCTGCTGATGGATGAGCCCTTTGCCAGTCTCGATCAACACTTACGTGACAGGTTGCGCGAAGAGGTGCGGCAAATCCAGAAAAAACTCGGCATTACCACAGTGTTCGTCACCCATGGTCAGGATGAAGCTCTCTCTGTTGCTGACCGGATTGTGGTGATGAGCATGGGGCGGATTGAACAGGTGGGCACGCCGCGTGAAATTTACTCAACGCCCAATTCGCCCTTCGTTGCCAGCTTCATTGGCGATATGAATTCTCATGTCATTCAGATCAACCAAGGTCGCACACATCTGGGTGGCGTTGCCATTGATGCGCCCATTGAGGCGGGCGAGGCATTGTTAACGGTGCGTCCTGAAGATATTGCCCTCTTGCCATCAGATGACAGCCAAGGGGCGTGCGTGCGGCGCATTGTCAATTACGGCTCTTTCCTCAAGATCGAGGCACAAGCGCAGGATGGCACCGTCTGGAAAGTTCAGACACCAAAAGACGCCGCAATTAAAGAAGGAGCGTTCTATACACCCGTTGTCGCCCGCTACACGGTGTTTCGCGATAACAAAGCGGTCCATCATGCAGAGCCTGCATAACCATTACCGGTCGTCTGCGAGAATCTGCCGGAAATAGAGATGTCGGAAATTATGGCTGGTGGTGACAAAAATCGGCAGCATCGCGGCCCCTGTCACCGCCGCATCCTCAATCAGCGTTGCAGGCAAAAGCCGAGGCAAGGCCCGGTCACGCCGAGCCGATGGCGTGGGGCGGAGTGGATAGGCGCGATCCACCAGTCGTTCCACCAGCGCACGCGGCAAGGCACCGCCCACGGCAATAAAGCCGGGATCGAACATCACTTCAATGACCGCGCAGACATCACGCAGCACACTGGCCGCAGACGCCAGCCAATCCATCAACCGATGATCACGCCGCTCCAGCAGGCTCAAGATGCTCTGCTCATCCATGGACTGCTCTGATAGACCGCAAGCGGCTGCCAGCCCGCCAATAGAAAGAACACCGCCCTGAACAGCGCTGCCGGGGTTGTCCGGCCAGACCGGATTGGCGCCAAGGCCAAGGATTGGCAACAGCCCGATTTCGCCCGCATTTCCGCCAACACCCTTGAAGGGATAGCCATCAATAATCAGCCCCGCACCGGCACCATGGCCGATGTAGAAATAGGCAAACGACGCCTCCTGTGCATCGTGGCGGTGAAGTCGCTCGCCAATGGCTGCTGCCGTTCCGTCATTTTCCACCAGAACGGCAAAGCCGGTCAGGCGTTGCAGGTCTTCGGCAAAGGATGCATCGCGCCAGGCCTCCCAATGCTGCATGGAAAAATCGAAATCGTAGACATCGGAGCCGAATGTGGGCAGTACCAGACCAAGGCCCCAGATGCGCTCCGCAGGCAGGGCATTGTCGTGCAGCAATGTTGTTATGGTTTGCGCCAGCATCCGCACGGTCACATCGGGGTTTGCCGTATCACACCGCATCGACTTGCGGGCGCGCTCCTGCCGTTTCAGGTCAAACACCAGAATATGACACTGGTTCTGATCCAGATGAACCCCGATTGAAAAGCCTGCTTCGGAATTGGCCTCCAGATAGATTTGCGGCTGCCCGCGCAGACCGGACGAGCGCCCGGCCTCCACAATCAACTGCTGTTCAAGCAGTTCGCGGGTGATGGACGAAATGGTTTGGGGTTTCAGCCCGACAATGGCTGAAATCTCCACCCGGCTGATGGGGCCGCGTTGAAAAATGGTTTCAAATACCAGACGACGATTGTGAATGCGGGCATCTTCAATCCGGCTGCCCGCAATAATGTCCTCACCGTCGCGGGCAAAGCCTCCATCAAACCGATCCAGAAGTGTCACGGCTGTTCCTTCGTCCTATTGTCGCACGCCACTCTCGGTATGGATGTTAAATCCCAAGCTCACGCAAGACCTGCCGGTTGTGGCACGCAATCGGAAAAGGCTTCTCCGGAGGGCAGGGATACATATCCTGTTCATAAACGGCATAGCCATCAAACCCACGGGTTGCAAGAAAATCCCGAACTTCAGCAAAATCCACCATGCCCTTGTCCAGTTCGCACATAACGCCCGACTGGAAGCCCTCAATGAAGTTGATGTTGTTTTGGCGTATGTGCGCCAGCAAGACGGGATCAACATTCTTGAAGTGGTAATAGGGAATACGGTCCGCATAGCGCTTCATAAAGGCCACGGCATCGGCACCCGTATAGGCGTGATGACCAAAATCGAAGCAAAGGCCGACGCTATCTTCCGGCGTTTCTTCCAGCAGGCGAATGACTTCGGCTTCCGTTTCCACGCCGGAGCCGACATGCGGATGAAAAACAAAAGATAGTCCATGCTCTTCAGTGACATAATGCGCGGCTTCCTTGACGTTGCGGATCATCAATGCCCAGTCCTGCGGGGAAAGCTCGCGGCTTTTGCCGGGGAGGGGCAGGTCTGAATCATCCATCAGCACCACCCACTCAGCCTTCATGGCCTTCAGCAGGCCGCAGGTCTGCTCCAGTCTGGGTCGAAGGGTTTCCATTGCGTCCGTGGGAGCAAGCAGATGCACGAGCGCTGATCCGCATACGCTCAACCCACGACTGCCGAGAGCATCTGTCAAACGGGATGGATCAGTGGGCAGATAGCCCCAAGGCCCGGTCTCCGTCGCCGTGAAGCCGGAGTCTCGCACCTCGTCCAGATAGCGCTCCCAAGGGGTCTGTCGCGGATCGTCTGCATACCAGACGCCCCAGGCGTCGGGCGCTGTCGCAAGCTTCATAGTCGACTCCATTGATTATTAAATCTACAATGACACCTTAATTGATCCGATTTAAAAGCAAAAGAGCATTGCGTTAAAAATGCTATTTTCTTGAAAATCGGACAAAATAAAGCAAATTCAATCATTAAGCCATTTCCGTTTTCAAAATTCTGTGCCGAGGCTGCTCATTTCGTGCAAAACATCTCTTGATATAATCATTATTGTGTATTTAATTCGGCCTGAAATATCTATCGCATCTTGAAAGCTGGTCGAAGGCGGGAAATCCTATGGTGAGACTTGGTCTTGTTGGGCTTGGAGAAGTGGCGCAGTTGATCCATCTGCCGATTTTGCAGAGATTGACCGAAATGTTCACGCTTGCGGGCGCTTACGATCCGTCCCCTAGCGTGGCCCGGTCGATCTCGATCCGGTGGGGCATTGAGCGCGTATTTGACAGTGTCGATGCGATGATTGCGTCACCGGATATTGATGCAATTCTGATCATGAGCCCGGATCAATACCATGGCCGTCATGCCCGTGCGGCTCTGAAGGCCCATAAGCATGTCTTGATTGAAAAGCCCTGCTGTTTGACGATGGAAGACCTCGCTGCACTCAGTGATGTGGTGGAGCAGACAGATCGCGTTGCCATGGTTGGTTATATGCGCCGATTTGCACCGGCTTTTCTGGAGGCGAAAAAGCGGTTGCCAGCCTTTGCCGACATTACCTACGTTCGTGTCCGGGATGTCATCTGCGAAGGCCCCTGGTATTTTCGCCAAACAGATACGGTTGTCACACCCAACGGCGATATTCCGGCGAGCCTTGTCGAGGAAAGCCGTCAGTTGCGTGGCACGATGATGGACAGCCTGCTTGGCCCGAATGCATCCGCTGAACTTCAGACGGCGTATTCTGTGCTGACAGGGCTTTCGTCTCATTCCCTCTCGGCCATGCGGGATCTGCTGGGCAGTCCCAAGCGCGTGATTGCCGCCGAGATTAAACAGGGCGGCAGCCAGATCACGGCCCTCTTTGACTACGGTCATTTTACCGCAATTTATGAATGCATGATCGGCGATGTCGTGCGCTTTGAAGCCGGCTTCGAGATCAACTCCCGCTACAATCGCTTGGCCTTTGAGTATCCAACCCCTTACATCCGCAATCTGCCGATGGTGCTGGATGTTCAAAACTCCACCGATGACGATAACAGCCTCACCCGGCTCGGCCCCTTTCATCAAGACCCCTTTGATGTCGAGCTGAGAGCCTTTCATGCGGCGGTCACGCAAGGTGGCGAGAACCGAACGCCACCATCAGAGTCCATGGCTGATCTCGATCTGTTTGCCGCCATTATCGCTGCGGCACGCAGGACGGAGTGATGATTGCAACGACTGGTATCGCGGTAATCGCGGGAATGCACGGTGCCAGATCGCGCATCTGTGTCAATCAAAGTTCAGTCGTCTTATCTTTACCGTCAGCTCCGGTGAATGTGTTGACGGACACCAATAGATAACGCCGTGCATCTTCATCGAGCGATCATGCCCAAGCGATTGAACCGAGGGCAAAAAGCCCGAACGAGATCAGTATCAGTCCGGACAAACGGGACACCCAGCGGACAAAACTCGAGGGAAGACGCTGTCGCGCCAATGCAATGCCGCCACTCAATAGGAACCACCACAGCAACGAGCCGAGGAAAACGCCTGCGACCACGAAAAACGCATTTGTCGCCCCCGATGCGTCAGCAAGGCCAAGACCGGCAAAAATTGCAGCAAAGGACAGAATGGTGACAGGGTTGGTGATTGTCAGGAAAAAGGTTGCAGCGATGGTACCGAAAAGATCGCGCGCTCCGACCTTGGCCGCGTCCGCGAGAGGTTTGGGCTTCAGGCTTTTCCAGCCGAGCCACACCATGAAAAGTCCACCGATGATTTTGAGCGGCGTATCGATTGTCGCAAGGGTCGCCGCGAAAGCGGAAAAGCCAAGCGCGGCGAGACTGGCGTAGACGGCATCCGCCAGAGCAGTCCCAAAGCCGCCCGCCACCCCGGCCCAGAACCCACGTTCAAGGGTCCGGTTGATGCACAAGGCGCCGATGGGGCCGAGCGGAGCTGCGACAGCAAGGCCAAGCACAATGCTTTTCAAAATGAATGTCAGCTCCATCAGTCCAAACTTCCCTTCGGCATGAATGGTCCTGGCACCACGGATGAGAGAGCAATGATTGTCTCGCTACGTGCAAGGAATCTGTTCTGTTTCATTCCCGCCAGAAAGGCTTCGATTTCCGCCAGCGACGCGACATGAACCTTGATGAGATAGGACCATTGCCCCGTCACGTGGTGACATTCCGCAATAGCGGACTGGGACGCAGCATAGGTACGAAAGCTGGCCTCGTCCGCATCCGCCGCCAAGGCGATCCACACGAAGGCGATCACCGGCAAATCGAATGCGGATGGATCGGCATCAACGGTGACACGGCGGATCGCCCCACTCGCGGTCAGGCGTCTGATGCGCTCGTTCACGGCCGACGCGGAAAGCTCAACGATATTGCCAATATCGGCAAGCGAGCGGCGGGCGTCTTCGGCAAGAAGACTGACTATTTTGCGGTCTATGATATCCATATCCGCATAAAACCACGTAATATTACAAAATACAAGATATTATGTGGTAACCTTGTCGTCGCCTTATAATTTAGGGAATCTGGCGAACAAAGGTGA